>NZ_QUDZ01000003.1:191049-339134 GCF_003477765.1 Eubacterium sp. AF34-35BH | reverse complement strand
AGTAGCGGGCATTATGATACGCCCCGGTCAGATAGACAGGGGAGTATCATGAAGCCCGTTATTTTTGCTTAAAAGCAAGTTAAATAAACAGATAAGGCTTTATCATTAGGTTAATCTGAAATTACTGCAAGATCGGAACTGATACCCATAAGGACATACAGAATAGTCCAAATAATTGGGAAAATACATCCCAGTGGAGAAAAAGGCAGCTTGTTTATCCATCTCAAAGGTCTGCATATTTCCCCGGGTTAAAAGGACAGATAAAACACCTAGTATAAGCGGTAATGCTATGCATATGGTAATGGTAGTTTTGTCGGTTTTCAAATAATTCTCCATACAAAAAAATATATGTAGAAGAAATGTTTTATATGAATATTTTAGTAATTGGCAATTAAATTAGATTATGAAAAAATACCCCAATATGCTTTAATATATCTGTCAAAAAATAAACAATAATTGCTATTTAATATGTTAGAAATTATAATATAAATAAGAAAAAACGCAGCAAATATACCCAAAATTGAAAGGAAGGAACATATGAAAAAAACTTTGAAAACACTAATGCTAATTGGAGCAATAGCATTAGTAATGAATTTTGCGGGGGTAAAAGCCCAGGCAGTAGAAGAAACAACGGTTGTGGCAACTACGGTGACAGAGGAAACAACTACAGCACCGGAAACCACTACAAAGGTGGAAGAACCAACTACGAAGCAGCCTACTACTGAGAAACCAACAACGAAACCTAACGTGGACACAAAAGGAACAAAAGTTAAAAAAGGTGGCTATGTTAAGAAATCAGTTTATGCATATAATTTAAAGTTGGAGAAAGTAACAAAGGTCAAAAAAGGAGTCCGCTACTATGTTTATAAGAAATGCAATAGCGGATATTCAATGTTAAAAGTTGGAAATAAGAAGCTATTAGTAAAATCAAAATATGTTGTCTACAAATGTAATGCTAAAAAAATAGTAAATACATTAGATAAGAAATATTCCTATGCAGACATGAAATCTGACCTTAAGAAACTAAAAGAAGCCTACGGCTCAATATTGAAAGTTGAAGTTGCAGGAAAAAGTTTAGATAAGAGAAAGTTGTATTACGTTACTTTAGGTAAGGAAACGGCTAAGAAGACTGTTTATGTAGAAACGTCAATACATGCAAGAGAGTATATGAATACTAAATTTATGATGAAAGTAATTGAAGAGTATTGTAGAGGATATGATACCAAAAAATATCAGGGAAAGAATTACAGTACAATTTTTAACAAGGTAAAATTAGTAATTATGCCAATGGTAAATCCGGATGGTGTAACAATTAGTCAATATGGACCTAAGAAAATAAGAGATATTAATTTACGTCAGAACCTTTACAAAATAGCAAAAGGAGCTAGTTTTAAAGAATGGAAGTCAAATGCAAGAGGCGTGGATATCAATAGAAACTTCGCCGAAGGCTTTGGAAGAGAAAGCGCAAAAGCACCTGGTCAAAAGTTATATGCAGGAAAGAAAGCTGTATCTGAACCTGAGACAAAGGCACAGATAGCCGTAGTTAAAAAAGTAAAACCTAATGTAGTAATTTGTTATCATCAGGCTGGAGAAGTTATGTATCACCGTAAACATACAAAACTTAGCAATATGTTGTATTCTATGACAAAATATACTCACGTAATAAGTGAGCCAACAGCTTATGGTACATTTAGCGATTATTTAGATGCTAGAAATATTTATAATTGCACATTAGAAACTGGTAAAGTACCGGCGCCTGTAAAAAATATTGAATTTAAGAAAATATATAAATTAAACAGATATGTATTAGTAGCAGTTGCAAAAATGTATTCATAAAATCAAGTGTATACAGTATTTTAACAGTGAGAAAAGGTGGTCACATATGAATAAAAATACGATTAAAAAGATAATTGCATCAGGACTAATTATAACAATAATAGCTGCAGGAACAGAAATTGCTGATAAAAGTTCGCAAGTGGCAGGAACAAATTCCATAAACACCATTGTTGGGGCAGAAGAGATTGCTAGATCAGCTACAGATTTTGAAAAGGAAAGACCCACAATAACATCCGTTATAAATAATAAAAACAGCACAACTATAAAATGGAACAAAATAGAATGTGCTAAGGGCTACGATATTTACAGGGATGGAGTGAAAATCTGTCAGGTAAAAAAATCAATTCAGTATACTGATAAGAAAGCAAATAAGAATGGAAGCTTGTACACTTTTAAGGTTGTGGCATACAAAACAGCAAAAGGTAAGAGATACGAGAGCAAACCTTCTTTAGAAGTTAAAAACTATTTCCTTAAAGGAAGCAGCATTAACATATTATCAGGAAAATCTGGAAATAATCAGATTTCATGGCGCAAAAACAGTAAAGCAAACGGATATGAAATTCAATATTCAACAAAAGAAAATTTTACAAAGGGTGAAACTATAAACGTACAAAACAAAAATTCTGCAAAGCTTAGTAAATTAAAGAAGAAAAATTACTACGTGAGAGTCAGGGGATATGTAAAAAAAGGAAAAAACAAATATTATTCAGTTTGGAGCACCTGCGCCGAAATAATTGCATGGAATTCTAAATGGAAATTTGCAGGTTATTCCAAAATACATACAGACGCAGCAACATTATATTTTTCAACAGCATCTAAACTTAAGCAGAAAACAGTTTGTGTAAATGCCGGTCATGGAACAAAAGGCGGCGAAAGTGTTAAGACTTTTTGTCATCCTGACAAAAGTGCAAAGGTGACAGGTGGAAGTACAGCTCAGGGAGCTGTAAAAGCTACATCAATTAACGGTGGAACTACTTTAAGTGACGGAACACCTGAGGCAAAGGCAACACTTAAACTGGCAATGGTTGTGAAAAAGAAACTTTTAAAAGCAGGCTATAATGTTTTGATGGTAAGAGAAAGTGAAGATTCACAGATAGACAACATAGGAAGAACGGTATACGCAAACAACAATGCAGATTACCACATTGCCCTACATTATGATTCTTCATCAGCAAATAAAGGCGCATTTTATATTAGCGTTCCAAATAACAAGTCCTACAGAAATATGTATCCGGTTTCAAAGAATTGGAAAAAACATAATAAATTAGGACAAAATCTTATTTGGGGAATGAAAAATGCCGGTGTAAAAATTTATGGAAATGGAGCTATGGCAATTGATTTAACGCAAACATCCTATTCAACAATAGCATCTGTTGATTTAGAAGTTGGGGATAAACGAAGTGATCATTCAGGTAAGGCATTAAATAAGATTGCCAATGGAATTGTGAAGGGCATGAATAAGTAGGTAAATAGTTAATTAACTCGGAATAAACCGAGTCGGAGATAACCGAATAAAATTAAAGCCAATTAAATTTAATGGATTTATTGTAAAACAATTAAATAAAATTATTAAAAAGTCATTTGTTTTAACTGATAATTATCTGGAAACAGAGATATAGGTCAGTTAGAGCAGGTGACTTTTCTTTTATTTTATAGATAAATGTGATATAAAGGCAGGAATGGATATACTGGATATTGGATGTGGAAACGGTTTGCTCTGGGTTAAGGAAAAAGAGATTTTGCCGGAAAATATAAATATATATTTGGTGGATAATTCTAAAGCCATGATAAATGCTGCAAGAAAATTGATTTTGAATGAAAAAGATTATTATGAAAAGAAAAAGAAGTTATTAGATTTATAAGAGTTTTTTTATGTCTGATTGAATAACACACATTCGTGGCGGTAGTATAATAAATAGTGTAAAAATAGTGAAAATATAATGTAAAAGCATTTCCTTTTAGATATAATAATATTTGAAAGGAAGTGTTTTCTTATTACATAAAAAACGTTCCACTATGGATGTACACTCGCGCAAATGGAAAAATGTTGCTAAATAGGCACGCGCTGGTTGCGTAGAATGTCGCAAGCGACATTCTTTGTTCTAAAAAAATATTGAACCAAATATTATAACGAGCATATCGCAGTAAGTCTATTCGACTTATGGTTACGTGTAAATCTTAAAATATATTCTGAAAGGAGAAAATATGAGTTTAATTAAAGGCATACATCATGTATCAATGAAGTGTAAAAATCAGGAAGAGTATAAAAAGGTAGTAGAGTTTTATAATGAGATACTGGAAATTCCTGTTGCAAGAACATGGAGCGAGGGGATAATGTTTGATACAGGTAATGGAATTATTGAAGTGTTTAACAATGGTGGCGGAAGTGAAGAGACGGGGATTATAAGACATTTTGCCTTTGCCACTGATAATGTAGATGAATGTGTTAAGAGAATTAAGCAGGCTGGTTACAATGTATTTGTAGAACCTAAAAACGTGGAAATTCAGTCCAACCCAAAATTTCCTATAAGAATAGCATTCTGCTTTGGACCGTTAAGAGAACAAATCGAACTTTTCCAAGTAAGATAATAATTACAATCTAAGTAATAAGGAGAAGTGGCATGGAAATATTGTTTGATTTTGTTGTGGAGTTTATTATGGAAATATTGCCAGAATGGATTGCCAATATAATAGGAGTAAATCCTATAAAGATATTCGAAAAAAAGGTGCATAACAAGGTAATACAAAATATATTAATAGTGATTGTGGCAACAATATGTTTGATAATAGGTGTACTAATTGCAGTCGGGATAGTTATTGGTGTAGTATACTTAATTTCAAAATTTGCGTAATGAAAAGCAATTTCAAATTTTGTAATAAATACGGAAACAAATGGAGAAAGGGGTGTTGTAATATGAACATCTATCATACATTAGGAGGACAATATCTTATACATGGTCGAGAATTTCCAATTAACACAGTTGTATTAATATTAGATAATGGTGTAGAGTTGTTTTGTTGTAACTTTAATATGACAAAGGATAAAAAAATAATAGTTACTGTATATAATCCTGCAAGCAAACAATGGGTTAAATGTAAATTAAGAAATAACTATACCAAAGTTATGTGGGAATATTATAAAAAGAATATAAAAAAAAGAAATCATACAAAAAAATATAAAAAAAATAAAACTAAAAGATGGAAAGGTACAGTTGCACGTTGTAATAAGATACCAAATAGTGTGCAGTGGGCGGCAATGCATCCTTTTCAAGGGGGAGGAATGACACCTAGATAACCAAATCCCCAATATTCTTCTTTTTTGCACCCATTTCCTGAAAACAATCGTGTGTTATGTAGAAAGAGAAATCTTTCAAATTTTGAAAGGAGGAAAGTTATGAGTAACACATATGCCGGCATGAGTTATGAAGAAGTTATTGAAAAATATTCTGATTACATAACTAGGATGTGCGTGGTATGGACACAAAATGAAGAGGCGGCTAAAGATTGTTTTCAAAATACATTTATAAAATTATATAAATGTTCAAAAACATTTAACGACAGTGAGCATTTAAAAGCATGGTTGCTTAGGGTGGCAAGAAATGAATGTAATGATTATCATAAGTCTTTCTGGAATAAAAATGTATCCGTTGGTTTAGATAAGGAAAAGTTGGAAAATGTACATAAAGATAGTGGCAATTCAATGAGAGAATTGCAATATGACAGCGATACCGAAATTTTGATAAACGCATTGAGAAGAATACCTTTAAAGTATCGTGAAATTTTAGTTCTTTATTATTACCAGGAATATACTACAAAAGAAATTTCAGACATTCTTCAATTAAGTGTTAATACCGTAAAGTCAAGATTACGACGTGGTCGGGAAAAACTTGCTACAATTGTAAAAAAGCAGGTCTAAGAAATAGAAACTTATTAAAAATTGGAGAATGGAGGCAAATATGAATTTAAAAAAATTAGATACAATTAAAACTCCTGAAAGCTGGAAAAAAGAATTACTTGAACAGTCAATTGAAACTGAAAGTGTAAATTTCAAAATCAAATTTACAAGTTTGAGAAAAATGAAATGGGCAATGGTCAGCTTGGCAGTAGTGTTAGTTTGTGCAACGGGAATTACTGTTGGAGCAAACAATTCGGATTCTTTTAAGGGATTTTTGCAGGGATTATTTGGAACAAATAAGGTTCAGCAGGTAAATGTGGAATCTAATCGCTCAAATGATAAAGGGGAGAAAACTAAAAATAAAATCCAGTTAAATGACAAAGGTGAAACACCTGAAGGTAAAATTCAGTTAAATGAAAATATGGAAATTGCTGGTAGAAATGAAACTTTCATATTGGAATATAACAAAGAAAGTTCTGAAAAAGTTGAAAACGTATATTCAATAAAAGATGATCAGCTATCAAGAGAATCTGTAAATAAATTTAAGGGAAAATATGAGGGTGAAGGTTTTTCATTTCAATATGTTATAAAAGACAAAGAAATTTGTGCCTTTAATTATAGCGGTGCCATTAGTGAGGTTTTTCAGGTTATAAAAGGAAGGTCAATTTATGCTACTTTGTGTCATACCCAAAAGGACACTATTGTGAAGGAAACGATAGTAAAGATCAATTTGGACACAAATGAAATTGAAAAACTTTCAAACGATAGAATGATATGTAATTTTGCCCTTTCCCCAAATGGAAAAACACTTCTTTGCAATTTTAGGTCAAAAGGATATTGGTCGATGTTTGATTTAGAAAACAAAACAGAAAAGAAATTAAAAAAGGACACAATAAATGGATATGCAACTACTGACGAAATTAGTTATGTTGATGATTATCATATATTGACTTTGGGCAAGCCATTTACAAAAAATAAAACTGAGTATTACAGTAAGTACCTTGTAAATCTAAAGAACGGAAAAATAGAAAAGGAATTTTTCAACATAAATATTGACATAAATTTAAATTGGACATATTTATTTGAAAAAAATATCCTGACAATTGAAAATGTAATAAAAGGTGATAGATTTCAAATCAATATATCTGAAAAAAATGTGGAATCAATTATTTCCTCAGAAAAATACGCTATATTTGGTGGTGTTTCCAATGGTGATCTATATTTGATAAATTTTGAAAATAAACAGTTGATGAAACTAAATATACCGGAAAAATATCGGGACAATATACAGTTTTACTTAATGGGAAAAGAAAACAAAATGTTGATTACATTTGATAAAAAAGCGTATATTGTAGATATATCAGATTTAAAATAGTAGAGGATTATAAATAGAATAAGAAACTCTGAATTGTAAAAAAATTAACGTGGAAGTCAGTAGTTAAGAACATACTTAAACAGGTATGCACAAGGGATGCATTTTACAAACAATAATTTAGAAAAAATTTAGATATGACCTTCTGGTAATTTATATATATTAGTTATGCTAATAATATAAATTACCAGGAGGTTCTTTTGGTTGCGGTAGGGAAAATGAGAATGTTAAGGGTGAAAATTAAATAACTTAAAAACTGTTTTCTATGTTGAAATGATGTATACTATAACTAAACGGTTACGATTATAGGGAGGTATTTATGGTTTCTGAAGAAAAAGTTGAAAAGTACGGTTTAGTTCTAGAAGGTGGTGGCGGTAAAGGCGCTTATGAAGTTGGAGTTTGGTTAGCAATTAATGACTTAATGAAAAGCAGAAATATTGAAATTGTGGGATATGCCGGAACATCTGTCGGGGCTTTAAATGCTGCGTTATTTGCCTGTTGTTCACCTAAAGAAGCTGAAGAAATATGGAGACACATACATTGGTCAACAGTTTTAAGTGCAGGCTTGGATAGACAGCCCGGAAAAAAACAAAAGCTTGTATCTGATTATTTCTTTAGCAGAAAGGGCTTAGAACAGGTTATTAAGGACGCAAATGAAAAGAAAAGATATTAAATGTAAAAGAGCCTGTATATGCAGTATGCACTTTTTTACCTGAAAGTTCTATTGATGCTATAAAAAAGGCAATAACAAAAGCTCTGAAAATAAATACCAAAAATGAAGCTACAGATGAAATTGCTAAACAGGTTAGCAAAGGAATAGTTGGAAGTAGTAAAAAAATTAATACAATAAAAGATGTTAGAAGAATGGCTAACATAAGCAGAGTAGGAAAACTAAGCAGGTTTGCCACACCAGTAGTAGAAAATGGAGTGGGTATAGTAGCAAAGCCAGTGGTTGAATTAGCATACAAATATTTCAAAAGAAAAACATTGGGAAAAGCGAAGTATTTTAAATGTAATAACCAATCTGAACAAATAGAGAAAATATTATTAGCTTCATCTGCAATGCCAATTATTTTTAAGGATGAAAACTTAACCGGCAAGGTAGAGTTTAATGAAGATATGGAGCAAATTAAAGATGATTTATCAGGATATTATTGTGATGGTGGAATAAGAGATAATTTACCAATTAGTTGTTTAATAAAGGATATGGAATGTGATACAAACAAATTTATAGTAGTTCACTTAGATAATGATAGTGGCGAGCATAAGAAAGAAAAGTTTTTGGGAAGTGAAATGGTACATATTTTCCCATCAGTTAAATTTTATGGCTTGCTTTCTACAGTAAATTTTTCAAGAGAAAAAATTAACGATTTAATAGAAATTGGCTATAAAGATGCTAAGGAGCAGCTGTATGATTATTTTTCAAAAAGAGAGAATCACGTGAAAAATAATAACGATGAATTACATTACGCAAATGGAGAGTTTTACAATAGTATTGCAGATGTATATGATTCAAAAATTTATGAAAAACCATTGGAATTAGGTGGAGAAATAGTTTCATATATGAAAAATAACAATGAAATAAAATCTATAGAAGATGAAAATAAAGACATTGTTATAAATAGAGAATATCGAACAGATGAAAATAAATTTGTTGAATTTAATATTTCAAGAGAAACATTAATAAGCAATATTATAGTAGAAAAAGATTTAGAAAATCAAAAAGAAGTTCTAAAAGTTTACAATGACAAAAATGATAACATGTCAGATTATCAAAATAACATACAGATATTAGCCGGAAAGGCATTGTCTTTGGCTAAAGACTTAGAAGGAAAAACTATAATAATGAATGATGTCATGCACGACGAAAAAGAGTTCTATTTTGATAAGAAAGATAGAAACGAATATTTTTTTAGAAGTTCATTATATGAGTCTTTTGCAGGAAAAGATGAGGCAAAAAGATTAGATAAGGCAAACAGAAAAAAAGGTTTAGAGTATATAGCTGTTACTCCTAATGTTGTGGTTTTCAGAGATGAAAATCTGAAAAAAACAGATGAAGTTTATACTGTAAGTTTTGAGTCAGTATATCCATTAACAAAGTATAAAGATAATAGAAAAGATTTCGCAAATAATATTGAGGATTTTAAACAAAGAGTTAAAGATTCTTTGCAGGTTGCAGCAAGCATGAAATATGAAAATATTTTAATTAATGAATGGGGAATTGATGAAGATGGAACAAATGCTGAAGAAGTAGCGTCATGTTTTTATGAAATTCTAATATCAGAAAAGTATGCTGAATTTTTCAAAAATATTATTTTTAACTTTGAAAATCCAATACAAAACATACCATCTTTCATTCAAAAATTTAAGGAAGTTATTTCAGTTGAACAATATGAAGAATATCACTGGCTAATTAACAACTTAAAAACTGAAAAGAAAGAAAAAGTATGTGCTTTTGATGAGAATAGTAAATGGTCAATTTTTTTAGAAAGACCATTTAAGTTTGAGGGTATAGAATTTAAAAGTGTATTTCAATGTATGCAGTATAAAAAGGCTCTCATTTATGGGGACAAGCTTATCGCTAAATATATATTGAAAACAAATGATAAGAAAAAGATGCGACATTATTTCAAAGCAGATGTAGTGTCGACTGTAAAATACAAAAAGCACTGGAATGCAGTAAAGCAGAATATAATGATTGAATGTTTAAAAGTTCAAATAGAAAATTATCCTGAGTTGAAAGAAGAATTAAAAAGCACAGAAAATACAACAATAATTTTCTGTACTAAGGATGAAAAGAAGTACGGAATTGTTGCAAAAACTACAGATGAAGATTTGGATAACCAGAAAAAATGGAAGGGAAATAATAAACTGGGATATGCTCTGATGAGCATTAGAGATAATTTACAATAGTACCTTATAAAAAACAAAAGCTTTCAGTAAAAATAGAATAAAATAACAAGGAGATAAAAGGAGTTTTATAAATGGACTATGGAATTGAATTAATGTTAGAAATAGCTGATATGGATATGTATTATGGATTAGGAAATAATTTAAATAGAATAATTAGAATAGAAGATATGGTGAATACAAGATTTGATAATGATTATTTTGATTTGTTATCTGCAATGTTAATATATCATCAGATTGTTGAAGAATTAATGAAATCTTTAATTGCTATTGGTAATTTTAATACTAGATTAAATTTGTTTCCACAAAAAATGCCTATAAAAATTAAATTTGATAGAGAATTTTATAAATTAGTAAAAGAGTTAGAAGAGGGGGTGGAATTTGAAAATAAAGAAGAATTTATTTCATTAATTAAAAAATTTAATAGAAATAGAAATATAGTTGCCCATAAAATTATAAGAGATGAAAATTTTGAAACAGAGTATCTTAAAGAATTAGAAAATACAAAAGATGAATATGAAAAAATTCAGCATATTTATGCGAGTGTTGCTCTTAATTTCTTTAATTATGTTAATAAGAATCTAAATAAAATCAGTAGATATATTGATTATAGTAAAAATTATGATGAGGATTTAAAACAATTAGAAAGTAAAGAAATAGAGGATAGATATAGTATAGAAGCAGTAAATTCAGTAAAAAAAGCTGTTAGGATGTATTTAAATAGCAGAGTTGAAGAAAGGAAGTGTTTGGAAGTTCAAAATAAATATTCATATTTATTTTAAAAGTTTTTGCACAAAAGAACCTGCACAAAAAATTTTTTCCCAATGCAATATTTTTCAAAATGTCAACGTTTCATAATTAAATTAAAGAGAAAGGAGAATAACGATTATGAGAAATTTTAAGAAAAAGTTATTAGTTGGTTCATTAATCATTACGATGGCATTAGGAGGTGTATGTCAGGGAACACCGGTTGGTGCTTATGTAAACTATTCCAGTGACACATCTTTTAACAGTGCAGGTGGAAAGAATTTGACAATACATTATGGAACTAAAACAAAATTAGGCAAGTACACCATATCCACCGGAAAGAATAAAGATAACAAACTTTGCATTTATTCAAAAAAAGTAGGTAAGAAAAAAGAATGTTTGGGAAGAGTGGTAAATGGAAATCACTACTTTACTTACAAAAAAAGAGTTTTTTTCTTGGGAAAACAACATGCAACATACAAATATGTTCCAGGTAAGAAGGTTGAGAGAGTAAAGGCAATAAAAAAAATCACTTACATAGCGGGAATTTATGGGAAGAAGAATTTGATTATTCGTAGTAAGAATGTTTTGAAGGCTTATAATGTTGCAACAGGTAAAATGAAAGTCCTTACAGATAAGTTCCCAAAGAATGTTTATAATTTTGGCATTTATGGAAATTACGCATACTGCGAAAAGTATGTTAAACATCAGGAAAAATTATATGCGTATAATATGAAAAAAGATAAAATGATGTTAACAAGATTGCCAGTAGGAATGTTTATTAAAAACATAAAGATGAATAACAATATATTATATTTTACAGGTAATCAAACTACTGTAAAAAACGAGAATGGAGAAATAGCAACATATACATCAGATGATTATAGAATTTTCAAGTGGGATTTGAAGAATGAACCTGAAGAAATGATAAGTAATGCACAAATTATTAATTTCCATGGTGATAATATGTATTATTTCAATTATAAAGCAGACGAAGAAAATAAGATTCAGGCAAAGACAATCCATGAGTACAACATGAAAACCAAAGCTGTGAAAGTAATTAAAACCCCAGAAGAAGTAGATGTTGAATATGCAAGCAAAATTATCAAAAAAGGAAATGTTTTAAAAATATACATTGCGGGTGAACATTATGATGAAAGTAGAATTTATTCTATAAAAGATGATGGAACCGGTTTTAAATTAGTTAGAACAGAAGAAAAGAAATAACTAATGATAAAGGAAATAAACTTAAGCGTTTACAATGAAAAAAGAAAAGTCGGTAAAATAAAAAGTGCTTACAAGGATAAAGAAATATAATAAAAGGTGGTCAAAGATAAAAAATAAAAAGTAATAAAATAAAAGAGAAGAAGGATAAAACAAAACCTCAGTTGATAAAAAAGTCAACTGAGGTTTTAATGTATGCCCACTTGCGTAAAAAGAAAATGTTGCTAAATAGGCACGCACTGGTTGCGTAGAATGTCGCAAGTGACATTCCAGATTCTTTTAAAAGAATTTTGAAATTAACCCATTTACAATAATGAATATAATCGTAATAGGGAGAATCCATTTACAGTAAAAACGAATTTGTTTTGGAATTTTCAAACCTGAGCCTGAATTAACTTCCTTAATATAATTATCCCATCCCCAACCATATCTGCTTGTGCAGAATAGAGTGTAAATAAGTGAGCCAATTGGAAGGATTAAATTACTTATTAAAAAGTCTTCTAAATCCATAACATTTGTATTTTTTCCAAAAGGCATGAATCCTGACCAAACGTTAAAACCAAGAACGCAAGGGATGGAAGTAACAGTTATAATAATTGCATTTATAATTGCAGTTTTCTTACGTGACCATTTCCAAAGATCCATACATGATGACATAATATTTTCAAAAACGGCAATTACAGTTGAAAATGCTGCGAAAGCCATGAAAATAAAGAAGCAACTTCCCCATATACGACCACCCGGCATCTTTGCAAAAATATTTGGCAAAGTAACAAATATAAGTTTTGGTCCCTGATCAGGGCTAACACCAAATGCAAAGCATGTTGGGAAAATAATCAACCCTGACACAATGGCAACAAATGTATCTAATGCAACAATGTTAATTGATTCTCCAAGTAGTGAATGGTCTTTTCCAAGATAGCTGCCAAAAATTGTCATAGAGCCCATGCCAATACTAAGTGTGAAAAATGCCTGATTCATTGCAGCTACTATAACATTAATAAGGCCAATCTTTTTAATTTGTTCAAAGTCAGGTACCAGATAAAAATACAAGCCCTTGCCGGCACCTTCAAGAAAAATACTGTTAATTGCCAAAACAACCATAATTACCAAAAGGGCAATCATCATGACTTTGGAAATCTTTTCAACTCCGTTTTGTAATCCAAGTGAACAAACCAGGAAACCTACAATAATAACAAGAGTTGTCCAAAATATCATTTCCGAAGGAATGGCATTCATATTTGAAAAATGACTTTGAACAGCATTAGTGTCTGCGTTTACAAAGTCACCTTTTGCTGTATCAAAAAAGTATCGTAGCATCCAACCGGAAACTGTTGTGTAGAACATCATAAGAATATAGTTACCTGCCATTCCGATGTAACCATGCAGATGCCAATATTGACCTTTTTTCTCAAGAGTCTTAAAAGCTCTTGAAATACTTTGCTGACTACCACGACCAACTGAAAACTCCATTGTTAAAATAGGAAGCCCTAAAATAACAAGGAATAAGATGTAAAATAATACAAAACATCCACCACCATTATTTCCAACAACATAAGGAAAACGCCATACATTTCCAATACCTATGGCACAGCCGGCAGAAATAAGAATGAATCCAAGTCTGGATTTAAATTTTTCTCTTTCCATATACAATCTCAATTCTATTTTTATTACAGCATTCAAAAGTCATATTAAATAAAAAAACTTATTCCAAAATGGACGACACTGCAAACAACATCTTAAAGAAATAAGAAGAGTTTGTCAATTTAACGTGTTAGTATTGTAAAGTGATAAGGTTAATACACATTTGCATTAGTGCAATTACTTAAAAAAATTTTCAATAACAAAAATATTGAAGTGTCAATAGTTGCGTAGAATGTCGCAAGCGACATTATTTGTTATTATAGTATAAGTGCAAAAATGTAAATTGAAAAAGATTGAAAAAAAGAAATTATAGTGCTAAACTGAACACGTTAAAAAAACAAACGGAGGTGATATTCATGGATAGTTGCGATAGTATTAGGTCGAGAAATGATTGTGGTATTATATTAGTGAAACAGTTAATGTGGCTGTCTGTGAAATATCAGTAGCCATGTTTAATTAATATGTCTTTTTATAAGCACCACAGTATGGACCTTATATCACAACAGGTAACTATAGGTTCCACGTTATGTGGTGTATTTTTTATGCACTGGCATAAAAAGAGAATATAAGGAGGCATAGATGAGAACAAATAAATTTGTAAAGAAAAATTATGTAAATGAATTATTAGCAATAATTAAAGGCAATTTTACTGAAAATGAATTAAAAAAGAAAATAGCAAATTACCATGAGAAAGATATTGCAGATGCATTAACACATTTAACAGAACAGGAAAGAAAACGTGTATATGGAATATTAGGGGCTAAGAATGTTGCTGAAATTTTCACATATATTGATGATGTGGAAAAATATTTTGGCGAGTTGTCTTTAGAAAAAGCTGTAAAAGTTGTTTCTTTTATGGATTCTGACGAGGCGGTTGATTTAATTGAAAGTCTTGATAAGGACAAAAGAGAAGAGTTAGTAAATAATTTACAGGGTAGCCTTAAGATAGATATTAAGAAGATTTTATCTTACGATGAAGAAGAGATAGGTAGCTACATGACTACTAATTACATTTGTATTCATAATGACTTAACCATAGGCAAGGCAATGAAAGAGCTTATAAAACAGGCTGGAGATAATGATAATATTTCTACAATTTATGTGGTAGATGAAAATAATAAATATTTTGGAGCTATTGACTTAAAAGATATAATTCTAGCAAGAGAAAATGACGAATTGATTGGAATAATCAGTCAGTCATATCCTTATGTTTTAGAGTACGACAAAATAGATGATTGTATGGATAAGATTCTTGAATATTCAGAAGACTCCATACCGGTGTTAATGGAAAATGGCGAAATTGTTGGAGCAATTACTTCAGAAGATATTGTAGAATTAGTGGATGATGAAATGGGTGAGGATTATGCCAAGTTAGGTGGTCTTACAGCAGAGGAAGATTTAAAAGAACCACTTTTAGAGAGCAGCAAAAAAAGATTGCCATGGCTTGTAATCTTACTTTTTTTAGGAATGGCAGTTTCTTCGGTTGTGGGAATGTTTGAAACAGTTGTGGCAATTTTGCCAATAGTAATCTGCTTTCAATCATTAGTTTTAGATATGGCTGGAAATGTGGGTACGCAGTCATTGGCAGTAACAATTCGAGTATTGATGGATGAAAAATTAACCGGTAAAGAAAAGTTAATGCTATTAATAAAAGAGGTAAAAGTCGGTTTATTAAACGGTATGATTTTAGGAATCATGGCACTATTCTTCTTAGGAATTTATATTCACATATTCAAAGGCTATACATTTGGAAATGCGTTCCTGATTTCAGGCTGTGTAGGAATTTCATTATTAGTTGCAATGGTAATTTCAAGTATGGTTGGAACAGTAATCCCAATGTTCTTTAGCAAAATAAAAATTGATCCGGCAGTTGCATCCGGTCCATTAATTACAACAGTAAATGACCTTGTGGCAGTAGTAACATACTATGGACTTGCACTTGTATTCCTTATTAATATTTTCGGATTAGCATAAATATAAAAATATTACGTCTTAGCGTGATATATTCTTTTTCTGTACAACCAGATAAAAGGGAATATCACACTAGGACGTTTTTATTTAATAAGAAATCACTTCGGAATTTCTTATTAAATAAAAAGCGTTCCACTAGGGATGCATATTTGCACGAAAGGAAAATGTTTATAACGGGTACGTGCTTGGTGCGTAGAATGTCGTAAGCGACATTCTTTGCTATATGGAATAAGCTGGGATGGTGTGGTAAAATAAATAGCAGGAAAATTAATTTGTGAAAGGACAAAAAATGAGTAATACATTTATCGCACAGGGAGCACATGTGATTGGCAAGGTGACAATAGGGGAGAATGTAGGTATATGGTACAATGCAGTTGTGCGTGGTGATATGGAAGAAATAATAATTGGTGACAATAGCAATATTCAAGACAATTGCACACTGCATACTGGTGAAGGTTTTCATATTGAAATCGGAAAAGGTGTTACAGTTGGGCATAACGCAATTGTTCATGGTGCTATTGTGGGTGATAACACTGTTGTTGGAATGGGAAGTATTTTACTTAATGGAGCTAAAGTTGGAAAGAACTGTGTTATAGGAGCAGGTGCATTGGTTACGGGAAAAATGAACATTCCTGACAATTCTATGGCTCTTGGGAGTCCGGCAAGAGTTGTTAGAAAACTTACAGATGCTGAAATTGAATCAAACAAGAAAAATGCAGAAGAGTATGTTAAGTTAATGAAGGCAAGCAAAGAGTTGAAGTAATGCATACAAACAAGGAGTAAAATCTATGCAAATGACTACATTGTGTTACATAGAAAAAGATAATAAATATTTAATGTTACACAGAACCAAAAAGAAAAATGACATTAATGAAGGTAAGTGGATTGGAGTAGGAGGGCATGCTGAAGGAAGCGAGAGTCCGGAAGAATGTTTAAAAAGAGAAGTAAAAGAAGAAACAGGATTAAAACTTTTGTCTTATAAGTTAAGAGGGTTAATAACTTTTGTAAGTAATCAATGTGAACCTGAAATGATGTGTTTGTTTACGGCAGATAAGTTCGAGGGACATATTACATCCTGCGATGAGGGCGATTTAATGTGGGTGCCTAAGAAAGATGTTTTGCAACTTCCAACTTGGGAAGGAGATGCTGTTTTCTTGAAATTACTACTTGATAATGAAGAAAAATTTTTCACATTGAAATTAATTTATGAGGATGAAAAATTAGTTGAAAAAAATATTCAGTTTTATTAGAAAGTCAGAGAATTGCAAATGTTTAGACATACAAGAGTAAATCGTGTAATTAAAAATCCTGTAATGAAAAATTGAGTGAAAATAAATCACGCAGAATGGAATCAGATTTTTAACACGAAATAATGTATGATTATAAAAAAGAAAATGAAAACAAGATAAGAAAAAGGAGATAAGATGAGAAGGAAAAATAAAATGAGAGAAAAATTTATATTAAAATTAAAGAAATGTTTAGTCTTGGGAATGTGCTTGTGCATATTCCAAACTACCGTAAGTGCAGCTACACCATGGTCCCAAAGTAACGGTATTTTTTATGATGGAAATGGAAATGAAATTAAAGGTGCAATTGCAAAAGGAATAGACGTAAGTTACCATCAGGGAGATATTGATTGGGCGAAGGTTAAAGCAGAAGGTTTTACTTTTGCACTTCTAAGATGTGGATATGGCGATAATATTGAATCTCAGCATGACAGCAAATTTGTGCAGAATGTAAAAGGCTGTGAAGAAAATGGAATTGAATACGGCGTGTACATATATTCTTACGCAGTGAATACACAAATGGCAAAGAACGAAGCTGACCATGTTTTAACAATGCTTGATGGTGCAGGTGCAAAACCTACCATGCCAATTTATTATGACATAGAAGATGAAAAAACTCAGGGTAATCTAAAGGCTTCAAAGTTAGGAGATATTGCAGAAACTTTTTGCAATATTATGAAAGAAAAAGGTTATAAGGTTGGAGTTTATTCCAATTATTATTGGTGGACAAATAAGCTTACTGATGCCAGATTTGAAAATTGGGCAAGATGGGTTGCAAGATATAATAATGAAAGTGGTTATGACAAAAAATATGATATTTGGCAGTATAGTGAAACCAGTACAGTTAACGGAATTGGTGGAAATAAGACAGATGTAAATATATTGCTGTCAAGGGAATGTAGCGTGACAGGTCATAACTACGCAGTGGAACAGTTAATTACAAAGGGAACAATATCAAAGTCTGGTAAAGCTACATATTATTGCAAAACCTGTGGTCACAAGAAAACAGATATAATACCCAAAATAAAAAGCATAACTTTATCAAAAACAAAATATGAATATTCAGGCAAATTAAATAAACCTACAGTGAAAATAACTAATTCAAAAGGAAGTGTTTTAACTAAAAATGATTTTTCAGTAAGCTATAACAAGAACAAAAATGTAGGAACTGCTACAGTGACAATAACACTTAAAGGAAATTATCAGGGAACTACCAATAAGACTTTTAAAATAGTACCAGGCGCAGTAAAAAAATTAACAGTAAAAAACAACAGCAGACAAAAGGCAAAGGTAAACTGGAAGAAAGTATCGCAGGCATCAGGCTTTGAAATTCAATATGCTACAAATAAGTCAATGAAGAAAGCAAAGACTGTAACTGTTAAGAAGACTTCAAAAGTATTATCAAAGCTTAAGAAAAATAAAACATACTATATAAGAGTAAGGGCATACAAAACAGTTTCAGGTAACAAGCTTTATGGTTCTTACAGTGGAAAGAAATCTGTAAAAATAAAGAAATAATTAGGAAGTAGGACTATGACGATAAAAAAGAATGTGGATGCTTCTTTGAAAGAACAGAAAAATTTAGAAGAACAGCAGAATTCAGAAAAGCAAAATAAATTAGAAAAACAAAATAAATTAGAAAAACAGCAGAATTCAGAAGAACAGAAGGATTCGGAAAAACAAAATAAGTTCAGTGAACAGGATAATTTAAAGAAGCTGAATTCTGTTGAGCAGCAAAGAGATTTGAATGAAGTGTTAGATGAGGACATTTTGCTTAAGTTAGAACAATTGTTGGAACAGAATCAATTCGAATTGGTTTCAGGCAAAGTAAAACAAAATAAACTGAAATTAATTTATCTTATGAATGATGCTGTTGAAAGTTTTATTGTATTTGAAAATGCTAAAACTACAGGGGAGTATCTAAAAGAATATCAGGGCGAGATATTTTACTCATTAAGCAAAGAAGATACAAATAAATATGTTTTGGTTGTACATCAGGGAGATGTGGTTTTAACAATTTGGTTTGAAAAATTATATATGGAAATTAATTTGTACCAATACGGACGAACCGGACATTTTTGGGTAAAAGGTTATGAAAATATAAGACAGTTAGAATATAAAATTGCAATCCTAACAGACAAAAGAGATTATTTGGGAGAAGAATATTGTAATAAGGAAGAATTGGAACTTTCCAGATTGAAGAATTTCCCACCACTTAATTATTGCTGTTATCCATCAGTACCGGAAAAATATCTTGTGCCAAAGGAAAATCCATGGGTGCCAACAAGTGAAGCAATAGACATAATGAAAAAATATGCCCAGCTTGTTAAAGACGAATCGTTGGTTAAAGCCCTTGAAAAGTACAGAAACAATCCGGGAAAAAAGCAGGCTAAGAAGATTGCAACTATGCTACACCGAAACAGTCATAAACAAATAATTGACCATATAACAAACCGTTTTATAGAAATAACAGATGAATATCCAAAAAGACATTTCGGAAAAGCAAATGAC
This sequence comes from Eubacterium sp. AF34-35BH, assembly GCF_003477765.1. Lineage (NCBI taxonomy): Bacteria > Bacillati > Bacillota > Clostridia > Eubacteriales > Eubacteriaceae > Eubacterium > Eubacterium sp. AF34-35BH. The sequence continues at coordinate 319,738 of NZ_QUDZ01000003.1, read as the reverse complement.
GAAAAGTATAAGCTAATTATAAATAAAGGGAAAAAGCTCCAGAAACAGTTTGCAGAAAAAAATGTAAAAACGCAGCTTTATATTGAAGAACCTTTTGTGGAATTAAAGGATTCAATAGAATTTAAAGTATATGTTTTGGTGGAAAAGAAGAGTATTCTAAATCAGAAAAATTACTATATTAAACTAACAGACAGTAATGATTTTAGAATGTTATAAAGAGTAAGGAGTTGTTATTAAATAGAAAACAACTCCTTTAGTGATTGATATGAAATGTTGTAATAATCATTTTGCTAGGAATAACCTATTTTTCAACAGGAATAAGTTCCATAAGCTCTTCGTTCCATTCGTATTCAATTTCTTTTGTCATAGTCCTTATCCTCCTTTAATGTTTTTATCTTTTTTATAAAAGTTTTTGTTGATAGTTAAATAATAGTACTTTTTAAGAGAAAGTAATATAAAAATATTATCAGAAAAATATAACAATAGTTCAAAAAAATAAGAATAATGTGCTATAATTTAAGTACAAAATACAACAATAGTCCAATACATATAAAGATAATATCTGAATTTAAAATTTATATTGAATGATACTATTGTGGATTTAACGGATCCAGTTATTTTTCAGAAACCTTTAAGAAAGTGATGGGAGTTACACCGAGACAATATAGAAAAAGGCTGCATGATAATAATTAAAAAGAATAAGAGGGAAAAATATGTGAAAAATCATAGTGTATTATTATCAGGACAAATGAAAAATGTATGGTGATAAAACCGCTTAATATAAAAGGCGCAGAAATCGTGAATGTGAATCTGCGCCTCTTTTAATTATTAAATAAAAAAATCTTTTGAAACTTTCTTAATATAAAAATGTTAATTAAGGGTAAATTACAAAATCTAGTGAATATTATTACGTCTCTTTCCGGTCATATCAGAAACAACAAGCTTAAATACTGTTGTAACCTTCATCATAGCAGTGTTGAATTTGAAATCTTCTGCATGATATTGATTCATTAAAATTTTTAAAGCTTCAAATTTATGCTCGTCATCAATAAATTCAATAGTGCCATGTCCAATAACACTTTCGTATCCCATTGTGCATGACATACGTTCCTCATATAAAATAAAATTATGGTTGCAGTCCATTTCAAAAGTTGCACGATTATCTTTTCTAATTAAATCAAGTTTAGTACCTTCGGAGGCACAATGGAAATATAATTCAACCTGCTTGCCACCAACAACATTTAATCCAAAATTGAGAGGGACTATGTAAGGATAGTCACCATCATTGAAAGCTAATCTGCAGGCGTCACATTTTTTTATAATTTCTACTATTTCATTAAAATCTGTAATTTCGCGGTCTTTTCTTCTCATATTTTCACCTTTAACCTTTAACCAAGTTAGTATGGTTAATCCTTTCATTGTTATTTAATGTATAATAATTTTTACACATATTTGCTGAATTTACAATAAAATATTGGTTGTGAAAACCTTTTGGTTCACTAGTCATATATTACAAAAATTAAAAAGTATTTTATACAAGAATAATATTTAAAAAATATAAAAATAATATACATATAATGTTTAGTTAAAAACAAATAAATTGCATAATTATTAAAATAGATAAATTGGGCAATTAGTAAAACAAATACTGTAATTTGACATTACATTATAATTGAATTAAGATGGAGAAAAGACTGAAAATGAAGGAGACGTATTATGGAAAGAAAGAACGCTTGGAAAACATATAATGATAGTGAAAAAGAACAATTACAGAGTTTAAATGCAGACTATATAGATTTTTTGTCTGAATGCAAAACAGAAAGAGAATGTATTAGCGAAACAGTAAAAAGAGCTAAGAAAAAAGGCTATATTAGTTTAGAAGAAGCTATTGCAAATAACAAGAAATTAAAACAGGGCGATAAAGTTTATGCAGTTTGTATGAACAAGACAATTGCCTTATTTAATATAGGTAAGGAACCATTAGAAAAAGGTATGAATATTCTTGGGGCACATGTGGATTCACCTCGAATGGACGTAAAACAGAATCCGTTATATGAGAACGAAGGTATGGCTTACCTTGACACACATTATTACGGTGGTATTAAGAAGTATCAATGGGTAACATTACCACTTGCAATCCATGGCGTAATTGTTAAGAAGGACGGCACAACAGTTAATGTAAATATTGGTGAGAAACCGGAGGATCCTGTATTTTGTGTTACAGATTTACTTATTCATCTTGCAGCTAATCAAATGGAAAAGAAAGCAGCCAAAGTTGTTGAAGGAGAAAATCTTGATATTTTAGTTGGCACTATTCCTCTTAATGATGAAGAAAAAGAAGCAACTAAAAAAGGTGTTCTTGAAATTCTTAAAGAAATGTATGGCATGGAAGAAGAAGATTTCATGTCTGCAGAGCTTGAAGTTGTACCGGCAGGAAGAGCAAGAGAAATGGGATTTGACAGGAGCATGATTATTTCATATGGTCAGGATGACAGAGTGTGTGCTTACACTTCATTAGTAGCAATGCTTGAAATGGAGAAGGTTGATAAGACTTCATGTTGCCTTTTAGTAGACAAAGAAGAAATCGGTAGTGTTGGTGCTACAGGAATGCAGTCACGCTTCTTTGAAAATACAGTGGCAGAATTATTAAATTTATTTGATGATTACAGTGAAATCAAATTAAAGAGATGTCTTGCTAACAGCAGAATGTTATCATCAGATGTAAATGCAGCATTCGATGCATTATATGCAGAAGCTTTCCAGAAGAACAGTTCATCATTTATGGGAAAAGGTGTTGTATTTAACAAGTTTACAGGACGTGGAGGCAAGTCTGGTTCAAATGATGCTAACGCAGAATATCTTGCAGCCTTAAGAAAGATCATGGATGACAATAATGTAAACTACCAGATGGCTGAACTTGGAAAAGTAGATATTGGTGGTGGCGGTACAATCGCTTACATTATGGCATTATACGGTATGGAAGTTATTGATAGTGGTGTTGCAGTGTTAAGTATGCATGCTCCTTGGGAGGTGACAAACAAGGCAGATGTTTATGAAGCATATAAGTGTTATAAGGCATTTTTAAAGGATGCATAAAGTAATGGCATAATTTTTATATAAATGTTATAGAAATAATAATGTAAAAATAATATAATATTTGCAGATAGACATATTTAGTAAGCATGAGATAGTTAGGTGAATCTGTTTCATGCTTATTTAGAGTAAAAAACTTATATTAAAATTAATAAACTTATTTTAAACTAAAAAACATTTTAAAGAATGGAGAAGTTATGTATAAGAATATTGAAAAAAAACAGGTAATTGATTTGAAAGATTTAGTTGAATATCAGGATGGACAGGTTGTAAGTAAAACGTTAGTTCAGAATGACTATGTAAGTGTAACAATTTTTTCTTTTGACAAAGGCGAGGAAATTTCTACACATGCATCAGGTGGAGATGCAATGGTTACTGTATTAGATGGTACAGGCAAATTCACAATTGGTGGAGATGTCTTTATTTTAAAAACAGGAGATTCTATTGTAATGCCAAAGGATGTACCACATGCAGTGTTTGGAGAAGAAAGATTCAAAATGGAATTAGTTGTTTCATTTTAAATAAATAATACAAAAAGTAACTACAATATGATAGAATGAAAAACGGACTTCAAGGAGAAATAATGGAAAAAAACAAAAGAGAAAATATGTCTAATGTATTTTATTTTCTAGGAAGAATTTTAACAAACAAATTAGTAATTGCGTTAATTATTATTGCAGTTTTAGGGGGCATATCTTTGGGTGTAAAACAGGTTGCTTTTACTGACAATAAAACTACCAAATTAGGATTTGAAGATATAGGAGAATTAGCAACTCAGGAAGCACGATGTACAGAAGTTAATGTAACAGACCAGTCGAAAAAACTTTTTGGAATAAAGATTCCATTTACACAGAGTAAGTACATATATAGTTATGATGTGGTTGTAAAAGCAGGGATTGACTTTAATAAAATTACATGGAGCGTTAAGAATAAAACAATTACTGTAAAAATGCCTGAAAGTAAAATTTTAAGTTGTGAATTAGATATGGACTCATTTAAGGTTTATCATGAAGAAGAAAGTATTTTTACAAAAATAACACTAAAAGATAACAATAAATCTTTTGAAAAATTAAAAGCCACAGCGAAGAAAGATGCTAATGCAAATGGACTTTTGAGCAATGCTGAAAAAAATGCAAAAACTATTATAAATTCTTTTTTCTGGAAAGAATATAACAAGGACGAGTACAAAATAAAATATGTAAGATAAAACAAAAAAATATATAAGATAAATGAGGTTAAGGTTTTGGTTAAAGGATTCGATAATGAGAAATATTTAAAGATGCAATCAGAACACATTAAGGAAAGAATTGCACAGTTTGGGAACAAGTTGTATTTGGAATTTGGTGGTAAGCTTTTTGATGACTATCATGCATCAAGAGTGTTGCCGGGATTTGAGCCAGACTCAAAGTTACAAATGTTATTACAGTTAAAAGACCATGCAGAAGTTGTAATTGTAATTAGCGCAGAAGACATTGAAGAAAACAAGATTCGTGGAGATTACGGAATTACATACGACATGGACGTGTTAAGATTAATTGACGAATTCCAGTCAGTAGGTTTGTATGTGGGAAGTGTATGTTTAACAAAATTTACAGGACAGCCTGCAGCAGAATCATTCCAGAACAGATTGCAGGAATTAGGAATTAAGTCTTACAGACATTACAAGATTCCGGGCTATCCAAATGATGTTGATTACATAGTTAGTGATAATGGATATGGTAAAAATGATTACATTGAAACAGAAAGACCATTAGTTGTTATAACAGCTCCGGGACCCGGAAGCGGAAAGATGGCAACCTGCCTTTCACAGTTGTACCATGAACACAAAAGAGGAATTAACGCAGGATATGCCAAGTTCGAAACTTTTCCAATTTGGAATATTCCATTAAAACATCCGGTAAATTTAGCATACGAAGCTGCAACAGCAGACTTAAATGATGTTAATATGATTGACCCATATCATCTTGAAGCTTACGGTGAAACAACAGTCAACTACAATAGAGATATTGAAATTTTCCCTGTTGTAAATGCAATTTTCCAATTAATATCAGGAGAAAGTCCATACAAGTCACCTACAGACATGGGGGTTAACATGGCAGGTAACTGTATTATAGATGACGAAGTTTGTTGCAAGGCTTCAAAGCAGGAAATAATCAGAAGATACTATCAGGCACTTTGTGAAAAAAGAAGAGCCGGTGAAACAAAGAAGAATATTTCAAAGTTAGAGAATTTAATGCAGCAGGCGCAGATTACCGTAGAAGACAGAAAAGTAATTGTTGAAGCATTAAAGAAGGAAAAAGAAACAGATGGAAAACCTGCTGTGGCATTAGAACTTCCAAATGGAAAAATAGTAACAGGAAGTACATCTGATTTGTTAGGAGCAGCGGCAGCAGCTCTTCTTAACGGAATAAAAGCTTTAGGGGAAATAGAAGACGATGTGAAATTAATTGCAAAAGAAGCAATTGAACCAATACAGATTTTGAAAACAAATTATCTTGGTAGCAAGAACCCACGTCTTCATACAGATGAAATCCTAATTGCATTATCATCAACAGCAGCTCATAACGAAAACGCAAAGAAAGCAATGAGCCAGCTACATAAATTAAAAGGATGTGATGCACACTCAACAGTATTATTGTCATCAGTAGATGAGAATATATTTAAAAAATTAGGAATCCAACTTACATGCGAACCAAAGTATGAGCATGACGGAAGAAAATATCATAAACTGTAAATTATGATGGAAAACTTGATTTAGTACAAATATTTGAAAATATAATTAAAAGAATAAATATAGAAAGTTCCCAATTAAGTTGATTGTAGAAATGGCTTGGTTTGGAACTTTTTTCTTGGGAAATATTCTTTAGTAGATGAGGAATGTAAGATGATAAAATTGTTAGGCTTTAATATTGAAGACTGAAGTTGGTACTAATGGAGGACTCAAAAAAATCAATGTATTGAAATCGCAAATGAAATAGAAATCAATGTGAAAGAAATGTTGAGGGAATATATAATGGTGTAAATTACAAAGTAAAAAATAAAATTAGGACACCTTTATAACAAATGGTATCTAGAAAAGTTTTTTTTGTATGTTAGAATTAAGAATATAAACCAAAATGAGGAGGAGTTAAAAAATGAAAAAGTTACAAAGTAGAATACTGGCAATTGTACTTGTAATTGCCGTGGCAGGAGCTTACATGCCAATTTCAGAAGTACCAACTTATGCAGCTACTAAAAAAGTAAAGCTGAGTAAAAAGAAAGTACGTCTAAAAGTTGGAAAAAAGAAAACTATTAAATTAAAAAATGTAAGGAAAAAGGTTAAATGGAAAGTAGTAAAAGGGAAAAAAGTAGTTTCCATTAAGAAAAAAGGAAAATTAAAAAACAAAATTGTAATTAAAGCTAAAAAAGCCGGAAAGGCAGTAATAAAAGCTACATATAAGAAGAAGAAATACAAAGTAAAAGTAACGGTAAAAAATAATAAACAAACATCAGGAAATGCACAGACATCTACAACAGTTGCTCCTACAACTGCAAATGGTGTAGTAGTTACAACTAAAGTTGTAGAATCAAAAACAGAGATTACGACGGAAACTCTGACAGCAGCGCCAACAGAGGCGCCAACAGAGGCACCAACAAAGGCACCGACAGTAGCGCCAACAGAGGCACCGACAGTAGCCCCAACAGAGGCACCAACGGTAGCACCAACAACAGCGGATCCTAATAAACCTGCAGCACCGATAGGATTAACATCTGCAGGAAGCAAGGATTTACCATTCTATTTTGCATGGGCAATGACTGAAGGAGTTACATATAATTTTTACATAAATGATACAAAAATTGAATCAGGAATTGTTGCAGGATTCTATAATTGTGATTCAAAATATTTTACAACAGTGGGAGATTATAAAATTTCCGTAACAGCAGAAAAAAATGGATATGAGTCAGATAAAGCTACAATCGATTTTAAAGTAACAAAAGATAATGTAGCTACAACAGTAGCACCAACAGAGGCGTCTACGGAAGCACCAACAGTAGCACCAACAGAGGCGTCTACGGAAGCACCAACGGTAACCCCAACAGATGCACCTACAGAAGCACCAACGGAAGCTACAACTAAGGCACCGGAAGATGCATCTCATGTAGTAAAGAATCCGGGGGTTCAGGAGGAAGCAGCTGATTCTCAGGTAGCAAGTGACATTTCACTTACACCATATTTGGATGGTATTGATGATAAATTGTCATCAACCAAAGGAAATACAAGTAACAACGAAGGAATAGAAAATTTATTTGACAATAATGTTAATACAAAGTTCTTTACAAATGATGCTCCGGCAATCACTATTGCATGGAAAATGAAGAGAGCAGTTACACTTAAGAGTTACACATTTGTATTAGCAGGGGATGCATCCACATATAAGCATAGAGATCCTCACAGCTGGGCAGTATATGCATCAATGGATGGTGAAAACTGGACAACTGTTTCAGATATCGATAATGGTGGAATTACCCACACAAATAATGGTGAATACACATTTAATTGTACAACAAAGATGTCAGCACAATATTTTATGATTATTATTAAAAATAGTGGTGATGATGGAAAGTTGTATTATGGTTCACAGATGTCTGAAATTTATCTGAAAGGTGATGTCGACAGAATTACAGAAAGTAGAGGAAGTGATATTACGGATCAGGTAAGTGGAATAGATACCGGGGCTACTACAATAAACGGATTTAATTCAAATGAAGGTGTGGAAAATATATTTGATGGTAATAGAGCAACTAAATTATATTCTACATCTAAGATACCGGGGAATATAGTATGGAAAATGAAACAGAATACAACACTTTACAGTTACACAATTACAACTGCTAACGATAATTCAAAATATCCAAACAGAACAATTAAGGCATGGAAGTTATACGGCTTGGCTGACGGAAAAAACTGGGAATTAATTGATACGGTAAATGAAAGCGGAATGGCAGATCAGGATTATGCTGATTATACATATCTTGTTGATAAGATAGGAACATATACTCAGTATAAAATGGAAATTACAGAATTGTACGGAAATAGTTTCCAGATTTCAGACATTACATTAAGGGGTAATTCAGTAACTGATAGTGAGTTCAAAGCTTTGTTTGTAGGTGACTGGGATAAGGTTACAGCAAAGGGATATAAAGAAGCATTGTATAATGCATTCTACGAGGTTTACCCAAGACAGTATAAACGTTGGGGAACAGGTTCGGAACCTAAAAAAATATTTGTAAGAGCTGACAAGGGAGAGAAAGGAGTGGCATACACATCCGGTTCTTCAATAGTAATTTCAGTTGACTGGATGAATAATAATCCAAGAGAAATTGGATATTTTACACATGAGTTAACACATGCTGTACAGCAGTACGGAAATGTATCTTCATCATCAAAAGCATGGTGGGTAGAAAATATGGCAAATTACGGTGGATTCCGTTACTATCATTGGGCACATGAAGATACTGCACAGATATATTATGCCAACGATACATCCCTTCAGGACTGGGGCTATGAGGCATATGGAAATAATAAATGGTTCTTCTCATATATGGATTCAAAATATCCAACAACAAAAGATAGTAATGGAAACGTAAAATATGGTCTTATTGATAGTCTTAACCATTTATTAAAGGACAATAAGGGTACAAGATATGATGACAATCCATATGATACATCAACACCATGGAATCAGTTAGTAAAGAAGATTACAGGATATGATTGTATAGAATCTCTTAGATTACATTATGTAGAGGAACTAAAAAATGGTACATGGAAATTTACAGGATTTGGAAATTATTCAGATAATTGGATTACTACAGATTTACCTGGAGTACCTAATATTGATTATCCTGCGTTCGTAGGAAAAAAACATGGAAATACAACCGGTACAAAACTGTCTTCAGCAGTAACAAGCGGAACAAATTTATTGTCAGGTGCAACAATTATCAGTGAATCAGGTTACACAAAGGATGGTGAGTCTTCATCTAAACTTATTGATGGCGATTTGTCAACAAAATGGTGTGCAACATCAGGAAACGTCGTAAACCAGGCATATGCTTTATCAGGTGCTCAGCACTTTGTAAAGATAGACCTTGGAAGTACAAAGACATTTAATACCTATACTCTTTACAATACACAAAGTAAGGAAGGTTTCGGTAATACTACTGAATGGGAAGTTCTTGTATCAAACGATGGAAAAGAATGGAAGTCAGTAGATTATCAAGTAAATCAGAATGATGCAATTTCATCCTTTGACATAGGAAAACAGACAGCAAGATACATTGTATTTAAGATATTTAATTCAGATAATGGTGGAGTTGGTACTGTAAGACTTTACGAACTTCAGTTATATAACAGATAGAAAAATATTTAATGACCCTTTATGCTATTAACAGTGGCATAAAGGGTTTTTTTAGGTTAAAATAAAACTGAAAGGATATTAATTCAATGGCCTTTGGAAATCCGGCAAAAATAATTAGAAAACTTACATCAAAAGAGATAATGGCTAATAAAGAAAATGCTATGGAGTATGTGAAACTTATGAAGGAATATAATTAAAAAGACTGAAATACGATTTTCTAATGATAGGAAAAGAGACATAAGTAATTCGATATTTAAAAATAAAAAATTTGTATCGGTTTTGGCATTTTTGTGTGCGGCAGGACGGTCATTGGCGTATCCTCTTATAAAACTTGGATATTCAAATCTAAATGTGGCATCAGATGATCTTGGAAGCAAAATCAATATTAATAATAAGTTCTCTAGTGTTAATATTAGCAGTATGTTTTGGTATATACAATCAGCTGATTGCCTGTAACCCAATAAGCAAAATAGCAATTTTTAATGCATTTATTCCTATATTGGGAGTTATATTCTCGGCAATAATATTAGGAGAGCCAATGAAGCTTAAGTACTTTGTAGCAGGAATGCTTGTGGCACTTGGAGTGTATGTAATTAATAAATTTGATGGTAAGTAGAAGGAGGAAAGAATCATGAAGAAGATGTTAACTTTTGTAATTGCAGTAATCTCGTTATGTGGTTTATTTACCATACTAAAGAGTGACAATGCCTATGCGGCAACCAACAGACTGTTGGAGAAGGACAAGGTATACTATTATGATTTGGATGGAGATGGCACTAAGGAAAAGATATATTACCAGACCCATGTAAGCGCTAAAGACAATGAGTTTTTTGACAGTGTAAGTCTGTTTATAAATGACAAAAATGTATATACAAAAAAATTAACAGACGTATGGGCAAGCTATAAGGTAATTGACTTTGACACTTCTGACAAGACAATAGAGTTAAATTTTCAGGTAGGCAGTTATTCGTATACATTGGATTACAGTTCTTTTCAAAGATGGAACGGAAAAGAAATTACAGAATTTGAAACAAGCAGTAACAAGGCACTGATGTATGGGAGAGGATATCGGTTCAAGAATGTGAAAGGTAATGGAAGGTTCCATATTATTGTGGATACACCTTACGCATTGCCAATAGGATGTTTTTACGCGGATATTCCATTACAGTTAAAAGGTGATAAAATTGTACCGGCTACGGGAACTTACAAACTTGTGGAAAGCTCAAAAAAATATATGTATACTGTAAAGAAAAATATGAAATTGTACAAAACTGCATCTAAAAAATCAAAGAATAAATTTACTTTGAAAAAGGGAGATAAGCTTAGAATTATAAAAATCAAGCCGGCAAAGAATGTAGCAAAACGCCCTAAGGGAAAATATGGTCTTGATAAGAGGGATAACGGTTTTGCATATGTAAAAACTAAAACCGGAAAGAAGGGATGGATTTTCTTAAGTAAGAAAATGTCAAGCTGGGGAAAGAAAACTTTGTTTAAAAAGGTTCCAGGATGGGGCTGATATAATAGTGATAACTCCCTATCTTTTTTTTATAACTCACTTATTTTAAGTCAGCAGGAAAAACAATATCCTGCTGATTTCTTATTTTATCCATAACCTTCAATGCCATAAGAGACCCGTTTGAAAAATCTTTGTTAAAGGCGAAGATAATTGTAAGGATGACGGGATATATAAGTATGTAGTTAGACGAAAAGGGAAAGCAACAAATTCTCAAGTGGAAGAAGATGGTTACTTTTTTGTAAATGATAAAGATATTACATATGACCAGATTATGACAAGTCATTATACAAGCAATCTAGATGAAAAACTTGATTTTGTGCAGGCATTTGAATTCTAATTGTATACAACAATAACAAATCCACTATTGCATTATATTGAATTGAGAGATACAATACTATAGGAAATTAAATACAGGGGAGCTTGTAGGCAGGCTGAGAGGAAGTAATCAACTTCGACCCTTAAACCTGATTTGGATAATGCCAACGTAGGAATTAAGTATAGGATTTATTGCGGACAAACCAGATTAGGTTTGTCCGTTTTTCATTTTAACGTAATAATTATGATGAGATTCTGCTGTAAAAAGTATTCAGCAGAACGATAAGGAGGAAATATGTTTAAGGAATGTGTAGAAAACGTAAGAAATAATGTGCCTTTAGTTCACAACATTACTAATTATGTAACAGTAAATGATGTGGCTAATGTTTTACTGGCTTGTGGCGGCAGTCCAATTATGTCAGATGATATTGATGATGTGGAAGATATTACATCTATTTGTGGTGGTTTGAACATTAATATTGGAACATTAAATAAAAACACCATACCATCTATGTTTGCAGCAGGAAAGAAAGCAAATGAATTAGGACATGTTGTTTTACTTGATCCTGTTGGGGCAGGGGCAAGCAAGTTAAGAACTAATACAGCAAATGAATTAATGGAAAAAGTGAAATTTGATGTTGTAAGAGGAAATATTTCAGAAGTTAAGACTTTAATGCTGGGTACAGGAAGTACAAAAGGTGTAGATGCAGATGTTTCTGACAAAGTAACAGATGAAAACTTAGACGACACTATTAGCAAGCTCAAGAGTTTTTCAAAGGCAACAGGAAGCATTATCGCAGTAACAGGCGCAATTGATTTAGTTTGTGACAGCGAAAAATGCTATGTTATAAGAAATGGTAGAGCCGAAATGAGTTCAATTACAGGAACAGGATGCCAGTTATCAGGTTTGATGACAGCGTTTTTAGTTGCAAATCCAGAAAACAAATTGGAAGCAGCAGCGGCAGCAGTTTGTACAATGGGACTTGCCGGAGAAATTGCATGGTCAAGAATGAGTGAAGGCGATGGAAACTCAACATACAGAAACAGAATTATTGATGCCATCTACAATATGGATGGTGAAACATTAGAAAAAGGAGCTAAATATGAAGTTAAGTAATACAACAAAGGAAGAATTACTTTTATACGGCGTAACTGACAGAGCTTGGTTAAATGGCGAAACTTTGTACAGTCAGGTTGAAAAAGCTTTAAAAGGTGGAGCTACTTTTATGCAACTTCGAGAAAAGAAACTTGATGAAGAAAGTTTTTTGAAGGAAGCCATTGAGATAAAAGAATTATGTAGAAGGTACAATGTACCATTTGTAATTAATGATAATGTTGATATTGCTTTGGAAATGGATGCTGACGGCGTTCATGTTGGACAAAGTGACATGGAAGCTTTAGATGTAAGGGCAAAGCTTGGTCCTGATAAGATTATTGGTGTGTCAGCGCAAACTGTTGAGCAGGCAATTTTAGCGGAAAAACACGGAGCAGATTATTTAGGAGTAGGCGCAGTTTTTCCAACCGGCTCAAAAGATGATGCAGAAGAAGTTACTTTTGAAACATTGAAAGCAATATGTCAGGCAGTAAAAATTCCTGTTATAGCCATTGGTGGAATTTCAAAAGGCAATGTTTTAGAACTTGCAGGCAGTGGCATTTGCGGTATAGCAGTTATTAGCGCTATTTTTGCAGCAAAGGATATTGAAGAAGCAACTAAGGAATTAAAAGAAAAAACAATCAAAATGTTATAAAAAGGTGAATAATGGCAAAAGGATTTATTTTTGATGTTGATGGGACAATACTTGATTCTATGGAAATATGGATGGATGCAGCTAAGTTGTATTTAAAGGATTTAGGTATTGAGGCTGAGGAAAACTTAGGAGACATTATGTTTAGCCTGACTATGGCAGAAGGAGCAGAGTATATCAGAAAAACATATAAGGTTAATCTTTCTGACAAGGAAATTTGCGATGGTATAAACCAAAAGGTTTTTGGTTTTTATAAAGAAGAAGCTCCACTTAAAGGGAAGTCAATTGAAATTTTAGAGTATGCTCAAAAGAATAACATACCTATGGTGGTTGCAACATCAACAGACCGTCCTATGATTGAGGCGGCTTTTGAAAGGTTGAATCTTGGAAAATATTTTAAGAAAATATATACAACTACAGAGATTGGTTCAGGAAAAGACAAACCGGAAATTTTTATGAGAGCAATGGAAACATTAGGTACAAAACCTGATGAAACATGGCTGCTCGAAGACGGAGCTTATTCCATGGACACAGCAAAGAAAATGGGTATTCACACAGTTGGTATATATGATAAGTACAGTGATAAGGATCAGGATATGGTTAAGAGCCTTGCAGATGTTTATATAACAAGCTGGGATGAATATGAAAAAGTAATTAAGGCTGTTAAGTAAAACATAAACATATGATGAACCGTTGTTGACACAGGGTAAAAGAATGTTTACCAGCAAAAAGAGTGTTTAATAACAAAAATTAACAGTTGATAAGTTACTAAAAGGATAAGTTAGTAAAGCGGTAAATCGGGGGCACCACTTTTTATCGCTATAAAAAACAGTAGAAATACTGTACCACAATAGAAGACATAAGGAGGAAGCAAAATGAACACAGCATTAACCATTGCGGGAAGTGATTCATGTGGAGGCGCCGGAATACAAGCAGATTTAAAGACAATGACAACTAATGGAGTGTATGGCATGAGTGCCATTACAGCTTTAACTGCTCAAAATACAACCGGCGTATCAGACATTTACGAAGTAACAGCAGATTTTTTAAAGGCACAGCTAAAGGCAATATTTGAGGATATTACACCTGATGCAATTAAGATTGGGATGGTATCTTCAAAAGATTTGATTATAGCAATTGCCGAGAGCCTAAAGAAATACAATGGCAAGAATATTGTGTTAGATCCGGTCATGGTAGCAACAAGTGGAGCAAAATTAATTAGCGATGATGCAATAGAAACACTGAAGGAATATTTAATTCCAATGGCTACTGTAATCACACCGAACATTCCGGAAGCAGAAGTTTTATCAGAAATGAAAATAACTAATGAAGAGGAAATGATTAAGGCAGCAGAAAAAATCAGCAAAAAGTATAATGTTGCAGTTTTGTGCAAAGGTGGTCACAGCATTAATGATGCCAATGATCTATTGTACATAGATGGTGAATACAAATGGTTTAAGGGGAAACGAATTAACAATCCAAATACACATGGAACAGGATGTACACTTTCAAGTGCTATTGCTTCAAATCTTGCCAAGGGAAGAAATCTTGATGAGGCAGTTGAGAAAGCAAAAGCATATATTTCAGGTGCTTTAGGAGCAATGCTTGATTTAGGAAAGGGTAGTGGACCAATGAATCATGCATTTGCAGTAGAAGGCGAATACTAGAATTAATGGGAGGTACAAAATGGATAAAAAAGGAACATCAGTATTTAGCAACAGTTTAATTTGGTTTGGAGCAGGAGTATCAATTGCAGAAATAGTTACAGGTACATATCTTGCATCGCTAGGAATGGCAAAGGGAATCGCAGCAATTATTATAGGACATCTTATAGGGTGTGGCTTGCTTTTTCTTGCAGGATTAATTGGTGCAAAAACAAAGAAAAGTGCCATGGAAACTGTAAAAATCAGTTTCGGTGAAAAAGGCAGTATTATTTTTGCAGTTTTAAATGTAATTCAGTTGGCAGGTTGGACAGCAATTATGATATATGACGGCGCAGTTTCAGCTAATGGAATTTTTGGCACAGGTCGTCTTATTTGGTGTATTGTAATTGGCTGTTTAATTATTGTTTGGATTTTTATTGGAATTAAAAATATTGAAAAAATAAATGTTGTGGCAATGACAGCATTGTTTGTTTTAACAATTATTTTATGTAGAGTTGTATTTTTCACAGGGAAAGGTGCTACAGCAGTGGCAGCAGATGGACTTACATTTGGGGCAGCAGTAGAGCTTGCAGTAGCGATGCCACTTTCATGGTTACCTTTAATCAGTGATTATACAAGAGAAGCAGAGAAGCCTGTTAAGGCAACAGCGGCAAGTGCCATTGTTTACGGTTTGGTAAGTTGCTGGATGTACATAATCGGTATGGGAGCAGCTATTTTTGCAGAAAATGCCGGTATAGACCAGATTATGTTAAAAGCAGGTTTAGGTATTGCCGGACTACTTATTATAGTATTTTCAACAGTTACAACTACATACCTTGATGCCTATTCAGCAGGTATTTCAAGCGAGTCAATTTGGAAAAAAATTAATGGAAAATATATGGCAATAATAATTACAGTTATTGGAACTGTTGGCGCAATAGTCTATCCAATGGACGATATTACAGATTTCTTATATTTAATAGGTTCAGTATTTGCCCCAATGATAGCAATTCAGATTGCAGACTATTTTGTAATTAAAGAATCTAGTGAAGATAAAAGCTTCAATACCGTAAATATTGTTATTTGGGTAATCGGATTTGCGCTATATAGATATTTAATGACAGTAGACATAATTGTAGGAAACACATTACCAGATATGGTAATAACACTTATATTATGTGTTATTGTAAATTTTGTTATGAAAAAATCAAAAGCTTAAATTGATTAAAAAAACACAGGGAGAAGGATAGCAAATATCTAAATTTCCTGTGTTTTTTATCGTCATAAATTAGTTCTTGATTTCTTTAGTAAACATTCTATTTAACAGATAAGCATGTACAAAGCCTGATATTTCAGGTAGAAATACAATAAAAACTGTAAAGCCTTTAATAACTATTACCCACATAACAATATCTACAACTGTCATTATTAAGAATGACCATATATATTTAACTACAAACTGCCAGGATAATTTCAGAACTCTTCTCACACCGTCATAGAACTGGGCAATGTATGCAAAGGCAGCACTTAAAACCATGTAATAGAATAGAAAAATAATCACGTACAAAGGTAGTGCATATTGAAATACACCGCCAATGGTTTTGGTATTTAAAACTATGTAAATGCTTGTAAGTAAAACAGCTCCGATTACTCCAAGTATTAACCAGACAATAGTGGCAATTTTGAAGTTTTCTTTAAAAGCCTTAAAGAAACTTTTTGTAATGTAGGATTCCTCATCTTTTACAAGTTTAAGCATTACAGAGTAATAGGCTGTAGTAGAAGCACCGATGGTTATAATAGGTATTGAGCATACAAGGCAAAGTAAAGTAGCAATTAGAGTGTCTGTAGCTTTGTTTGAAAAGTTAATAAATTTTCCGTCGTAATCTAAAATATGTCCCATTATTTTCACCTCAATCAATGTAATTGAAAGTCCTTTCTTTTAGTTATTGTTAATTGGTTTGATGTATAAACTGATTTCTATATTCTTTTGGACTAAGTCCTGTATTCTTCTTAAAAAGAGAAGAAAAATAAGCCGCATCATGTATACCGATACTATCAGCAATTTCAAAAGTTCTAAGAGTAGAGCCTGCTAACAAATCTTTTGCTAAGGCAATTCTCAAAGTAGTAATGTAATTGATTATTGAAATGCCACATTCTTTCTTAAAAGTTCTGCTAAGGTAAGATTCATTTGAATTTACAATTTTTGCTAAAACTTCCAAAGATAAATCTTCAGCTATATGGTCCTGAATGTAAGAAATAGTTTCCTGTACAAAATCACTGTATTTCTTAGTGGATTGAGTAAGGAGTTGTTTAACGGTATTAAGTAAATCTCCTATGAAAGTTTTTAACTGAAAAATATCTGAACAGTTATTTATCATGCCACTGTAATCTTTTTCAGGCAAAATCAAATGTGACTTCAAAACTACTCTGTAGCAAATATAATAAATTTGGAAACATATATTTACAGCAGTATCTTCATCAGCAAAAGAGCTTTG
Source organism: Eubacterium sp. AF34-35BH (assembly GCF_003477765.1). Taxonomy (NCBI): domain Bacteria; kingdom Bacillati; phylum Bacillota; class Clostridia; order Eubacteriales; family Eubacteriaceae; genus Eubacterium; species Eubacterium sp. AF34-35BH. The sequence goes on along the minus strand of NZ_QUDZ01000003.1, from coordinate 302,536 downwards.
CAGTTTAATGAAAATGTCAGAGGCAATATCGTTAGATTTCTTAAAGTCAAGTTGTATTATGGCTGTTTCAAAATCATGTAAAAGTAATGTAGTTTCTGCTGAAAGATTGTTATTACCATCAGCGGCTTTGGCAGTGTAAGTTACAATGTGCGAAGAAGAATAAAAGCATAGCGACAAAGCCGAAATAGCCTGTGAAACACCTGCTGCAAATTCTTCAATGCAGTTATGATGTTCGCTTATGCCAACAAACACCGGCTCGTTGTATTCTTTATAAAACTCGTTAATAACAAGGTTACAGTTGTCTACTATCTGCCCTATGTAATTTTCGTTTGTTTCATAATAAATAGTTATAATCAGATTATTATATCTGTAGCAATAGCCGTTGGATTTAAAATCAATAATTGTGTCTTTAAGCAGATTAATTGAATCTGTTGAATCAACTAATTGAAAGGCAGCAACATAGAAGCCATTCAAATTAATATCGTGTTCAGCAGCACGTTTTTTTATATCCTCAGTTACAACAGAAGAGTCTGTCAATTCCTGAAAAACAGTATCTTTTAAATAAGCAAATTCCTTTTCATCAATTGTTTTGTTGCTTCTTGAGGTAATCAGTTTCTGGGCTACATTTTGAACAGATTCAATAATTTTTTCTTTTGCCGCAGGCTTTAATATATATTCGTTTACCTGATATTTAATTGCAGACTGTGCATATTCAAATTCGGAATAACCTGACAAAATAATAACTGCAATATCAGGGTGGTTTTCATAAACATATTCTGCCAGCCCTATACCATCAAGAACAGGCATTTTTATATCAGTTAAAACAATGTCAATATTGTTGTTTTCTATAATTTCGATTGCCTCTTTGCCGTTACTGGCAGCGGCAGTAACCTGACAATCATAAGCATCCCAATTAATATAATCAGATAAGCCTTTTCTAATGACAACTTCGTCATCAACAATTAACAAGTGAAATTTCATAGTGTGTTCCTCCTTACAAAGTTGTATCTTCAAAGTTAAATGGTACCATAAAGGAAATTGTAGTTTTTTCCATTGGTATACTTTCTATATGTAAGCTGGAATTTCCTCCATACATAAGAAATAAACGTCTGTTTAGGTTTTTTAATCCAACATGAGTGTGACCACCAACCTGTACATCCTGTGTTTCGTTGGTATCAAAAGTTGGAATTTTGGTAAAACCAACACCATCATCAACTACAGATATACAAACATTGTCACTAATTTTCTTTATGGAAATAGTTAAAGTACCTGATGTTTCTTTTGGCTCCAAGCCATGTACATAAGCATTTTCAACTAATGTTTGAATTGAGAAAATTGGTATATGACATTTATCAAGATTTGGTTCAATATCAAAAAATACCTGTATTTTATCTTCAAATCTCATTTTCTGTAAATAGTTATAAAATCTAACATAAGACAATTCATCTTCAACAGTAGCTTCAAAATTATCTCTTGAAATAACTGTGGCTTTTAACAGTTCCCCGAGAGCAATTGCCATGGAATAAATTTCATTATTATCTGACATCTGAGCTTTCCAAGCCATTGTATTAAGCACATTAAATAGAAAATGTGGATTAATCTGTGACTGTAAGGCTCTGATTTCTGCATCTTTTAAAAGCATGTTTTGTTCTAAAATATCATCATGATATGAATGGATTTCGCTTAACATATTATTAACTGATAATTGAAGAGAATAGAACTCTTCGTAATCATCAAGGGAAGAAATGTGTTCTGAATAATTTCCATCAGCTATTCTGTCAACATATCCCTTCATAACTGTTATAGGGCGGGTAATAACCCTACTAAATAAGAAAGCAATAATTGTTACGGCAACAATTATTAAAATAATTACAACTATATATGGAAGTAATACATTAAATAATTGTTTTGATATTTGAGCTTTAGGTGCCATAACTACAGTGTTAAGTTCCATTTTTTCTATATTGTTTGATAGGGCAAGATAACTATTATCTTTAAAAGTTGTATCAAAAAATACCCAGTCACTGTTTTTTATAATAGAATTTTTTAATGCATTCATTTCGTGTTTAGTAGTATTTCCATCGGTCCCGGAAATAAGTTCAACATCTTTATTATATAGAAAAATATGCCAACCGTTAGAAATACTTTGAGTTAAGTCAGCAAGCCATTCCTTTTTGTCAATGGAAATAATTACTGTGCCTAGAATTTCACCACTATCTGAACTGTAAATGGATCTGATGAAATACAGGCAATTGGAATTATCCAAAGAACGTATTGTTAAAGTTGGAGTTTCCTCATTATAAGTTCTATATATTGTTGTTGTCTCTGTTGTGGATAAAACAGATTCATCTTTTGAGACGTGAATTTGGCTACCCTGATTATTATAAACGTATATTGAATTAATGTAGGATTTCTCCCATATATTGTTCATAATAAGAACAGAAGTCATTTGTTTTAAAACTACTGATGAATTAGCATCATATTCATAGTTTTTTCCCAGCCATTTATAAACTGAATCATTTAAAGTAAGTATTCTGTATACAGAATCTATTGTATCTATATTATTGGAAATGGCATCAATTGTGGAACGGCCTTCCTGTAACATCTGCTCCTGATAGCTTTTGGTAAATTCCTTTGCAGTTTTGTAAGAAAGAAGAATACCACTTACAAGTAGGGCGACTACGATTGTAATGGTAATAAGAGTAGTAACCTGTGTTTTGATTTTTTTTCTGTGTGTGTGAGCTTTGCCGGCTTTTGTTATTTCGGTAATGTTCACATTATTAGTTTTTTCTTTATTAATAGTCATGTAAACCTCTTCTGTGTAAATGTATAAAATAGAATCCTATTTGTATTGCTTTTTGTTTATGTTAATTATAACATAAGAAAATAATAAAAGTTGCGTTTATGGAAAATAGACAAAAAATTACAAAAAAATGTAAAAATATGTAAAAAAATCACAAGTTTAAGTAAAAATATTCTATTCAGAAACACACAAAAAACAAATATAATGTAATCATCAAACAGAGCGAAGGAGGAATATTTTATGAGAAAGAAGAAATTGTTAAGCTTGTTACTTGTTGGAACAATGGTAGCAGGACTTATAACAGGATGTGGTTCTTCAAGCAAGGACACATCAAAGAGTGATTCAGGAAAATCAAAGGGCGGAAAGGTAGTACTTAACGTAATTAACTATCATGTAGGTACAGATTACGCAGCAGATTACTACAAATACTTATTTGATGCATTTAAGAAAACAGATGAAGGAAAGAACGTTGAATTTAATTTTGAAGAAATTCCTACAACAGATGCATTTAACCAGAAGATTAAATTATTAATTTCAAGTGGTGATTTACCGGACATCGTTTTAAATGGTGGAAACAACATTACAGCATTAGCTGCTAAGTCAGGTAAGGTTCAGGACTTAACACAGTATCTTGAAGATGACAAAAAATGGAAAGCAATGTTTAGTGATACAGACCTTGAGTTTAACTCATACAAAGGTAAGGTTTATGGAATTCCAGTATCAAAAGAAATTTCATACATTTACTATAACAAAGACTTATTTAAGAAAGCAGGAATTGAAGCTCCTGAAACAGGATATGCAACATGGGATGAATTCTTTGCAGCATGTGATAAGTTGAAAGCAAAAGGAATTACACCTGTAAGTATGGACAGCGCAGACCTTGGCTGGTTATCAAATCTTTGGTACAGTGGTTTAATTGGTACAGCAGGAAAAGAAGGAAACGACTTTATGAACAAGCAGTACCCAACAGACTACAATACATCAGTTGTTGAAGATGCAACAGCAACACTTCAGAAAATGCTTCAGAAGTATACAACATCAGATGCACTTGGCGGAAAATATGACACAATGGCTACACACTTCTTTAACGGAGAAGTTGCAATGCTTCCAAATGGACCTTGGATGATTCCTGATTTCAAGAGCACAGACAAAGCTCCTGAAGGTTTCTATGACAAAGTTGGTATTATGCTTCTTCCAGGTTCAGGTATGGAAAGTGTTCCAACACCTGGTGACATGGTAGGTGCAAAGGATCCTGATAAGATTAAAGCAGCAGTAGCATTCTTAAAATTCGAAACATCTGCTGAAAATCAGATTAAAGCATTAGAAATGGCAGGATTGCAGCCAGTATCAAGCAACATTGAAGTACCACAGTCTCTTAAAGATTCAGATCCATTAATGGCAGACGTATTAGAGATTCAGTCAAAAGCTAAGTACACATACGGTCAGAACCAAGCTTACTGGTATCAGAATGTTATTGATGTATTCTCAAATCAGTTGCCTGAATTAGCTTATGGAAACATTACACCAAAAGAATTCTGTAAGAAATTATCAGACGCAGCTAAGAAAAATTAAAGTAAATTAAGGTTGATGACTGTCTCATATAAATAATCACAAAGAAAATTATATGGGACAGTCTTTTTTTGTGAAAGGATAGTGAGAAAATGTCTACAAAAAATAAAAAAGGATGGATATTGGCATTTGCATTACCCTGTGTGATTCTATTTTGCATAGTGTATGCAATACCTTTGATAATGGTTATAGTTACATCATTTTGTAATTATTCAGTGGCACAGTCACCAGTATTTCAGGGATTGGATAATTTTAAAACAATTTTTGCAGATCCGGATTTCAAAGTCGCAATTATTAACACATTAAAATGGGTGTTAATACAGTCAACATTACATGTTTCTATTGGTTTTATTATGGCTCTTATTTTAAGAAGAAAACCAAGAGGCTGGAAATTTACAAGAGTAGCCTATGTAATACCTAACATTATACCTACAGCTGCAACAGCAGTAATGTATTCATTATTATTAAATCCTACATTCGGTGTAGTAAAAATGATATACGAGAAATTAGGAATTGACACAACAATGGTAATTAACCTTTTTGGTAATTCAAAATATGCATTCTGGACAGTAACAGCAACATGGGTATTTTATTCAGGATTTAACATGTTAATTTTCTTAGGTGAAATGCAGGCAATAAGCCCTGACATTTACGAAGCAGCACAGGTAGACGGAGCAACACCGGGACAGGCTGACAGATACATAACAATTCCATTAATGAAGAATGCATTTGGAACATGTGTAATTTTAGCTTCAGTTGCAATGGTATCACAGTTTGACATTATTTATATGACAACCAAGGGCGGACCTGGTAACAGTACGTTGAATCTGCCAATGTATTTGTACAAGATAATTACTTTAGAGAACAATTATGGTAAGGCAAATGCAGTTGGTGTTGTACAGATTATATTAGGTTTAGTTTTAGTAATTTTAATTCAGAAACTATTTAACCAGAAAAAAGATTTAGAGGAGGTATAAAGATGGCAGAAAAAGTAAGCGGACCGAAATCATTAAAAAAACAGCCGGCTGCCTTAAGGGTTGTTCTAGGCATATTTAAATATTTATTCCTTCTTCTAATTGTATTTATATCAATTGGACCAATTATATGGGCAGCATTAAGTTCATTTAAAACTTATGCGGAAATCAATGCCTCAGCATTATCATTACCTAAGGCATTCCATTTCTCAAACTATGTAGATGCATTTAAATATGCACCTATTCAGAAATACTTTTTAAACAGTGTAATTGTAGTAGGTGTCAGCGTTCTTGTAACACTTATTGTAGTAGGAATGTGTGCCTATGTTACTGCAAGATACAACTTTAAATTAAAACCTTTGCTTGTACTTATGATTTCAGCATCATTAATGTTACCTGCACAGGCTATATCACAGCCATTATTCTCAATGTTCAAAACATTGGGTATATATGATACAAAACTTGGACTAATTATAGTCTACGCGGCCATGGGAATTCCAATGTCATTCTTCGTAATGACAAGTTATTATAAAACAATTCCTTTAGCACTTGAAGAATCAGCATATATTGACGGAGCATCATTTATACAGTCTTTTACAAAGGTAATTCTTCCTTTAGCAAAACCTGGATTTGCAACAATAGCAATGCTTCAGTTTATTAATACATGGAACGAGTTCTACTTTGCATTAATGCTCACAAGTGGAGACACAGCAAGAACAGTTCCAATTGCATTAAATTATTATTTAGGAACATTTGCAAACAATTATTCAGCACTGTTTGCGGCGGTAGTTATAACAGTATTACCAACAATTATTTTCTTTATTATATTACAGAAACAGGTTATGGAAAGTTTAACAGCAGGAGCTGTTAAGGGCTAAATTTTAGAGAAAATTATGGAGGCTTATAATGGAAAAAAATACATATCCGGTAGAAAGCTGGAAAGTTACAGAGAAAAAATTTTTAAAAGAATGGAATTATAGAAATGAGACAACATTTGCTCTTTCTAATGGATATATCGGTACAAGAGGAACTTTTGATGAAGGTTATCCTTTTACAGTAGATGAAGGTTTAGAGGGAAACTTTATTAATGGTTTCTATGAAAGTGAGAATATAAGATATGGCGAGTGGAATTTTGGATTCCCTAAAAAAAGCCAATCATTACTTAACCTTCCTAATCTAAAAAAGACAACTCTCATATTTGATGATGAACCATTTGATTTATTTACAGGAGAAATCAAAGAATATGAGAGAAGCCTTTTGATGGAGGACGGTGAAGTTATAAGAAATGTTTACTGGAAATCACCTAAAGGCAAAGAAGTAAAAGTAACTTTTAAAAGATTAGTGTCTTTTAGTGATAAGAATTTAATGGGTATACAGATTAAATTTACACCATTAAATTTCAGTGGAAAAGTTAAGATAAATTCATTCTTTGATGGAGCAGTGGAAAATCACACAAGCACTACAAACCCATTAATTGATTATGGCCCTTATGGAAAACATTTAATTCCAAGAGGACTTGATGTTAAGGGTGACACACTTATATATGAAGCAGAAGTGAAAAATAACAAATTTACAATGGCATGTGGAAGTGTTTGTAAGTGTGGTGGAAAAATTACAGATAAAGATATTCAGGAAGAAACTGCTGTTGTTACATATCAATTAGATGTAACAGAGAATGAAGAATATACTTTTGAAAAAATCATAGCTTATTCATCTGACTTAGATATGGATAAAGACAAGTTATATGGCTTTATTCAGGAAAAATTAGAAAAAGGAAATGAATTAGGTTTTGACGGCTTAGAAAAATTACAAAAAGAATACATGCAGGAGTTCTGGAAGAAGGCTGACATTAAGATTGAAGGCGATGATCAGTTACAGCAGGGTATCAGATTTAATTTGTTCCACATTATGCAGTCAGCAGGTCGTGATGGTAGAACAGGTATGGGCGCCAAAGGTTTAAGTGGTGAAGGTTATGAAGGTCACTACTTTTGGGATACAGAAATGTATGTACTACCTGTTTTCATTTACACTGACGCAGAACTTGCAAAACAGTTATTAACTTACAGATATGATACTTTAGATGCGGCAAGAGATAGAGCTAGAATTCTCGGTCACACAAAGGGAGCATTATATCCATGGAGAACAATTAATGGAGAGGAAGCGTCAACATATTTTCCACTTGGTACAGCACAGTATCATATAAACGGTGATATTGCCTATGCTTACAAATTGTATTTTGATATTACAGGAGACTATGACTTCTTAATTGAAAAAGGAGCAGAAGTTTTAATTGAAACAGCAAGAGTATGGGCAGATGTTGGCTGTTTTGCAGAGTGCAAGGATAATAAATATTGCATTTGTGCAGTAACAGGACCTGACGAATATAACGCAATTGTAGATAACAATTTCTACACTAACTTAATTGCCAGAGAAAATTTAAGAAGTGCAGTTTGGGCTTTAAATAAAGTAAAAGAATTAGATAAGGAAGCTTACAACAAGTTAGTTAAGAAGTTAGATTTCAGTGAAGATGAAGTTGAGTATTGGGAAAGAATTATTGAGAATATGTATTTCCCATACGATGAAAAATTGCAGATTTATCCACAGGATGACGGCTTCCTTATGAGAAAGCCATGGGATGAAAGTAAGATACCTGAAGAAAAGAGACATTTGCTTTATGAAAATTATCATCCACTGTTTGTTTACAGACAGAAGATGGCTAAGCAGGCAGATGCAATTCTTGGTATGTTACTTTACAGCAATTACTTTACTAACGAAGAGTTAAAGAGAAATTATGATTTTTATCAGACAGTTACATTGCATCATTCATCTTTATCAACATGTATTTTTGGAATTTTGGCAAGTCAGATTGGATATGATGATGAAGCATATAAATATTTCTCACAGTCTGCAACAATGGACTTAGAGGATATGCATAACAACTTTTATGCAGGTATCCATGCTGCAAACATGGCAGGTACATGGCAGGGTATTGTATTTGGTTTTGCAGGCGTAAGATCAAACAGAGGTTATTTAGAAATTAATCCAAAGATTCCAAATCAGTGGAACTCTTATGAATTTAATATTCAATATAAGGGAAGTGATTTAAGCATAAAGATTACAAAAGAGGATGTAACTTATCAGTTACTTAATGATGTGGAAATCAGTTTTGAAAGTTTAGGTGAAAGCCTGACATTGAAGAAAGGAGAAAAATATGTACAAAAAATATAAAGCCATATTTTTCGATTGGGACGGAACAGCAGTTATGTCAAGACAGGCACCTGTGGAAGAAACAGTTCAGGCAATGAAACCGCTTCTACAGAAAGGCATAAAATTAATCATTGTTAGTGGAACTACATACGATAAGATTGCCGGTGGAGAAATTCATAAGTATTTTACAAAAGAAGAAAATGAAAATCTTTATTTAGGTTTAGGCAGAGGTGCTTTTAATTACCAAATGGTTGATGGTAAGCCGGAAGTTTTTGCAGACTGTATTCCAAAGGATGAAGATTTGCTAAAAATACATGATATATGTTATCAGGTTCACAGATATCTGTTAAAAGAATATGGCTTGAAAACTGATATAGTTTTTTCAAGACCCAATTACTGCAAAATTGATTTAATGGTAGAAGATTTACGTGGTGATCAGTTATTTATGCAGGCAGATGAAATGTCAAAATTAAAAACACTTCTTAGTGACCATGGTTTAAAAAATGGTTTAAGAGATTTAATTGACATTTCAGAAAAAATCGGAAAAGAAAATAGCATGGAAGTGTCAGCTACATGTGATGCAAAATATTTGGAAGTTGGTATTTCATGTAAAAGCGACAATGTTGATACTATTTTTGAAGAAATTTCTAAGGAAGGCATTTTGCCTGAGGATTGTTCATTTTGGGGTGATGAATATGTTGGCATAGAAGAAGGCTTGTATGGAAGTGACAGTTTTATGCTAACAGAAAAAACAAAGAATGGTGATTTCTTTGACGTATCATTACTTGAAGGAACAAGACCTGAAAAGATTCAGGTAGTAGGCGGTAGCGTTGATACATTTATCAATTTCCTAAAAGAGCAGAATCAGTAGTAATCAAGAGTAAAATTGATAAGAACAAAAGATAAAAAGAACTGATAAAAGTCAGAATACATAAGAAAAATAAACAGGAATAAATGAATTGTAACAATGGTTTAATTGTTAGTTATAAAAGGAGCGAAACGATGAAAATTATCATAGCAGATGATTACAAGGACATGAGTAGAAAAGCAGCTAATTATTTGTCAGCACAGGTGATTTTAAAGCCGGGCTCAGTAATTGGTTTGGCAACAGGTGAGACTCCTATTGGAACATATAATCAGCTTGTAAACTGGTACAAAAAAGGTGATATAGATTTTTCTCAGACAAAAACTGTTAATCTGGATGAATACAAGGGCTTAGAGGGAACTCACGAACAAAGTTACAGATTCTTTATGAATGAAAATCTTTTTGACAGAATTAATATTGATAAGAAAAATACATATTTACCAAACGGTATGGCAGAAGACGAAGAAGCTGAATGTGAACGCTACAACGGCATCATTGAAAAGTTAGGTGGCATTGACATGCAATTATTAGGAATTGGCTTAAATGGTCACATAGGTTTTAATGAACCGGGCGAATCATTTGAGAAGATGACACATTGTGTTGAACTTACTCAAAGTACAAAAGATGCAAATCAGAGACTTTTCAAACTGGGAGAAAAAGTGCCTGAAAAGGCATTTACAATGGGAATCAAGTCAATTATGCAGTCAAAGCATATTTTGCTTATTGCCAGCGGAGCCAACAAGGCTGAGATTGTTAAGGAAGCTTTCTTTGGACCTGTAACTCCAAAGGTACCGGCATCAATTTTACAGTTACATAATCATGTAACAGTTATTGTAGATAAAGATGCTGCTAAGTATATTCAATAATTTACTTATAGAGAAAATTTGTTTAATCAAACAAATAATAATTACATAAGATAAAATAGCATGAAGTGAAATCTACAAGGAAAGTGTATTTCATAAAGTGAAATTCACAAAAGAATATTTCAAAAAAGTGTATTTCATAAAAAGGGATTAGCCACTGCTAGTTTGTGTAACAATGGCTAATCCTTTTTAATATGTAATGGAAATTCTTCGAGAATTTCCGTTATTCCAATAAAGACACATTTAGGTGTGAAAATAAATTAGTTGCGATTAAGTACGCATCCAGTGTGAAGAACATCGCAAGGGATGGTTTGTGTTGTAAAAATTAACTTTTAGTAATGATATACTTTTCGTTTGTTAATAAAGAAGAAGGCTGTAAAGCACAATGTTAAAAGTTCTGCAACAGCAACGGCAATCCAAATACCGTTAATTCCAAATAGGATTGGAAGTGTCATTACAACAATAATCTGAAATACCAGTGTTCTTAAGAAAGAAATAGTAGCTGATATTAGACCGTTGTTTAGTGCTGTAAAGAATGAAGAACCATATATATTAAAGCCGTTAACAAGGAATGTAAGGCAATAAATTCTGAAACCATGAACTGTTAGGGCAAACAAATCCTTGTCATAACCTACAAAAAGTTTAGACAATGGTGATGCTATTGAAAAAGAAAGAATCGTTAAACATACACCACATATGCTAATAAATGACAGACTTTTTTTAAATAGATTTTTTAGCTCAATATGGTTCTTGGCACCGTAATGATAACTTACAATTGGAGCACTACCAATTGAGTAGCCGATAAATATAGCAGCGAATATAAAGTTTACATACATAATAGTTCCGTATGCTGCAATCCCGTCTTCACCTGCAAATTTCATAAGCTGCAAATTGTATAAGGAATTAACAACGGAGCTTGATAAATTAGTCATTAATTCTGATGAACCATTTGTGCACGCTTTAAGCAAAATTCTTCCTGAAAAAACAGGTTTGCCAAGTCTTAGCAAACTTGAGTTTTTTCTTGAAAAATAAATAATAGGAACAAGCCCACCAATAAATTCACCACAAACTGTTGCACAAGCAGCACCGGCAACGCCCATTTGCAAAATGTAAATAAACACAAAATCAAGAATCATGTTAGTAACTCCCGCAGACACGATTACGCACAAGCCAAGCTTTGGCTTAGCAGCAGTTACAAAGAAACTTTGAAATACATTTTGAAGCATAAATGCAGTTAATGAAATAAAAGAAATTCTTCCGTAAATCAAACAGTTGTTAAGCAGGTCACCTGTGGCACCAAGAGCAATGGCGATTGGCTTAACTAAGAAAAATCCTAATATTGAAACAACAATGCCGCCAATTAAAGCTGTATAAACAAGCATTGAAAAGTATTCATTAGCTTTTTTCTTCTGACCTTTACCAAGGGTTGCTGCCACAATGGCACTACCACCTGTACCAATCATAAAGCCCAGCGCAGAAAGTCCCATCATAAGTGGCATAATAAGATTGACAGATGCAAAGGCGGTTTTCCCAACAAAGTTAGATACGAAAAGCCCGTCTACAACACTGTAAATAGATGTAAAAATCATCATAACAATTGATGGTAGTACGAATCTAAATAATTTTTTATAAGTAAAATGATCTGATAATTGTATATTCATGTTTTCTCCTAAATAATAATTTGGTTAAAGCTTAGAGATACTGTCTTTTAAAGCCTGACAGTAGTCGTTAAAAAGTTTCAACATTAAGTTGCATTCATCTTTCTTCATACAGGAAAAAGCTTTATTTTCCATAGCTATGAGAGGAAAGATTTTTTTTTCACAAAACTGTCTGCCCTTTGGGGTAAGGTAAATGTGCATTTGTCGTCCCTTACCGCTGGTTAAGGTTAAAAAATCATCTTTTTCCAATCTACAGATAGATGAATTGATTGTCTGTTTTGACATTGAAAGCATAGTGCTTAGGTCTTTTTGCAGGCAACCGTCACCTGTTTCGCAAATAGTATATAAGATTACAAATCCGCTATCAGATAATCCAAGCTCCAAAGCTATGTCATGATAGATGCCATCAAAAGTCTGATAAATTCTGTTAAATGCCATTAAGTTAGGGCTGATATATGCTTTATTAAATTGTTCCATAACAATACTCCTTTGCAATTGTAACTAAATCTTATTAATAAATAAGTTAGGTAAAATAATTTAAAATATTTGCATTTATAAAAATAAATAGGCTTAATAAGTCCGAAATCATACTTTACACATTCTAGTACGATTTCGGACTTGTGTCAACTATTATGTTTTAGTAAATCACTAATTTTTTCTTGACCAAATATATAAAATAGTATATATTATTTAAATAAATAGTTCACAAAGTGAACTATTTTAAAAAGAAAGAAATAGGAAGTAACAGAAAATGAAAGATAAAAATTGGAAAGACATGATAGAAAAACATGGAGAGCTTAGATTCTTCAGTAGTATGGCAATAAAGAAAGCCCACAAAGGTCAGAGTACATCAGCACAGGAATTGGATGTGCTGTTTAGAGTTGCCTTGTCCAAAGAAAAAGTAACACCTGGTTACTTAAAAGATGCAATGGGCATAAGCAAAACAATCATAAGCAGATTAATAGAGCAACTGGAGAGCAAGCAGCTTATAGAAAAAATCCGCACAAATGAGGATAAAAGAAGTTATACATTGATAATAACTGAAAAAGGAAAAAAAGAAATTGATGATATGTATTACTATTATTTAAATCCACTATATGCATTAAAGGAAAATATGGCGGAGGAAGAATTTGAACAATTATTCAAACTAATAAAACAGGCAAATAGTATATTGGCAAAATAAACCGCCAACAATATAAAATCGAAAATATAAACAAAATCTGCGGTTAATAAAAATTAAAGAAAGTGCTTGGAACCCGTCGGTTCATCAAGGCAGCGTAGTCGGCTTGATAGAACCACTACGAGGTGGAAGCAGCGGGAGCGTGGTTTCGTAATTTTATTAGACGCAGATTTGGAAATAGTTTAATTTTAGCAAATACAGATTGGCAATAGCTAAATTTTATTAGCCGTGGATTAGTTAAAAGTTGTTAAACATAAATGAAAGGAACAGAAGATGACATTTTATCAGGAATTACAGTTAAGCTCAACAGGCTCAAAACAATTAATAAAAAACACAACAGACAAAAAAGAAAAAACACGACACATTTTAATTTATAATTTCAAAGTATATTTGGTTGTAGCATTTTGCTTTTTGGTAGTAACAGCATTTAGCATGATTTTTGGAAATGACAACAGTGTGCCGGGAGTTGTGGTACTTCTTGCAATACTTGTGTTGCGACAGGCAGATTTTGGAATAAAAACAACCCATGGACTAATCTCAATAGCCGGGATATTTGCAATATTAATAGTCGGTCCAAGGTTAAGCAACATGGTTGATCCGTTTACAGCCTTTCTTATTAATATTGTTTGCATATTTTTACTAATGATGTTTGGATGCCATAATGTAATAATGTACAATCATTCAACTTTTGTACTGGGATATTTATTACTTCAAGGTTACGATGTCGCAGGAAAAAGTTATCAGTTACGTGTAGTCAGCCTTGTTGTAGGTATGCTAATTTGTATGGGGGTTTTTTATAAAAATCAGAAAAACAGACCTCATAAAAGAGGTTTTATGGATATTTTTAGAGAATTCAATATACACTCTGCTAGAAATAACTGGTATTTAAAATTAACACTTACAGTTTCAACAGCAATGTTAATTATTAATCTTTTAAATATACCAAGGGCAATGTGGGTAGGAATTGCCTGCATGTCAGTATGTGTTCCGTTTTCCAGTGACATTGCACCAAAGGCAAAGAAAAGAGCACCATTTAACATTGTGGGCAGCCTAATATTTGTTGCCCTTTACTACGCACTTCCTAAATGGGTACATCCATACATTGGAATTATAGGTGGAATTGGTGTTGGTTATTCAGCCGGCTATTCCTGGCAGACAGTTTACAATACATTTGGAGCGTTGTATATTGCCTCTGGAATTTTCGGTGTAAAGACAGCAGTATTGTTAAGAATTTGTGCAAATATTTTTGCTTCATTATATACAGTTTTGTTTGACCATGTATTTAATAATGTATTTTCATATATAAAAAATAGAAAAGAAAATTTAATAACGGAATAACAATGCTTAAAACAAAAAGATATAGATGTATAATTAAGAAATTTAAGAGAAGAAAAATTCGAATTAGAATAATAACAAAGTATAGTTTAATATAAAATAGTTGAAAGTGATAATTACAAAAGTTTCCAAATCGAATATATTTTAGCAGGTATAAACTGACTCCTTTTATTAAGAATAATAATTAGATAAATAAAAGTTATTCTTAGTAAAAGGAGTTTTTTATGAAAGATGAAATTTTTGGTGTGTTGCAACGTATAGGAAGATCATTTATGTTGCCAATTGCAATACTACCTGTGGCTGGGTTATTGCTTGGAATTGGCAGTTCCTTCACAAATGAAACAATGCTTAAAGCCTATGGTTTGTGGAAGTTAATGGGACCGGGAACAATTGCAAATGGGATTTTCAGAGTTCTTAGTGATGCAGGGAATATTGTATTTACCAACCTGCCTATTATTTTTGCAATGGGCGTGGCAATTGGTATGGCAAAAAAAGAAAAAGAAGTTGCAGCACTTTCAGCAGCAATTGCTTTTTTTATAATGCATGCATCAATTGGAGCCATGATTACAATTAACGGTGGAGCGGAAAATATGCTTAGGGGTGCAACAGCCGATGTAGTAGGTATTACCTCTCTTCAAATGGGTGTATTTGGTGGAATTATTGTAGGTTTAGGTGTGGCGGCACTTCACAACAGATTTTACAAAATTCAATTACATCAGGTGTTGTCCTTTTTTGGAGGTACTAGGTTTGTACCCATTATTAGTGCGTTGGTTTACACATTGGTAGGAATTTTAATGTTTTTTGTTTGGCCGGTAATACAAAGCGGTATATATTCTGTGGGGGAATTTGTTCTTAATTCAGGCTATGTTGGCACATGGGTGTACGGATTTATGGAAAGACTTCTTATACCATTTGGTTTGCATCATGTATTTTATTTACCGTTCTGGCAAACAGGAGTGGGTGGAACCATGGAAGTTGGCGGTCAGTTAATTGAAGGGGCTCAGAATATTTTCTTTGCCCAGTTAGCAGATCCAACTGTTTCAAAATTTGCAGTTTCTGCAACCAGATTCATGTCAGGTAAATTCCCTTTAATGATTTTTGGACTGCCGGGGGCAGCACTTGCAATATACAAAACTGCAAAGCCTGAAAAAAGAAAAGCAGTATCAGGTTTGTTATTGTCAGCAGCCTTAACATCTATGATTACAGGGATAACAGAGCCCATCGAATTTACATTTCTTTTTGTAGCACCTGTTCTTTACGGAATACATTGTGTGTTGGCAGGACTTGCATATATGCTTATGCATTTATTTAACGTTGGCGTAGGAATGACTTTTTCAGGTGGACTTATTGATATGTTTCTATTTGGAATAATGCAGGGAAACAGGAAGACAAACTGGATATGGATTGTGGTAGTTGGTGTAGTGTATTTTATCGTGTATTATTTTCTTTTTACACTTCTTATTAAAAAAATGGATTTGAAAACTCCAGGTAGAGATGATAGCGATGAAGTAAAGCTTTATAACAGAAGTGATGTGGAAGCAAAAAAAGGTAAGAACGATTGGCAGAATGATAAATCTGCAAATGAAGAAGCAGTAGACAAAATTTCGCAAATGATTTGCAATGGACTAGGTGGCAAGAAAAATATTTCGGATGTAGATTGCTGTGCAACAAGACTTAGATGTACGGTTTTTAAATCTGAACTTGTAAATGATGATATTTTAAAAGCATCTGGAGCTTCGGGAGTAATTCACAAAGGCAACGGCGTGCAGATTATTTATGGACCGAAAGTTACTGTAATAAAATCTAATTTGGAAGATTATTTAGAAACTGCGGAAAATATAGAATATGTTGGTGAGAAGTCTGGAAACAGCAACGATAGCAGGCATGAAAGAATTAACAGTAGTGAAAATAATAGTGGCATTTTGGAGAATCAAAATAATAGAGATAATATTGGAAAGTTTGCATTAGACACTAAAATTATCTATAGTCCCGTTACAGGTGTGGCAAAAGATTTAAGTGAAGTAAATGACGAGGCTTTTGCAAGCAGAATGATGGGAGACGGAGTAGCAGTTACACCAACGGATAGTGTTATTAAGGCTCCAGCAGATGGTGAGATTTCTTTTGTCTTTGATACAAAACATGCAATAGGTTTTACAACAGATGATGGGGTGAGCCTGATTATCCATGTGGGAATTGATACTGTAAAGCTACAGGGGAAAGGTTTTGAAATTCTAAAACAACAGGGTGAGAAGGTGAAAAAAGGCGAGCCAATAATGAAAATTGATATTGACTATTTGAAGAAAAATGCACCATCTCTTGATACACCGGTTATGTGTACGGAATTAAAAGACAATGAGAAAATCCGAGTAATAAAAGTAAGAGAAGTCAAAGCTGGGGAAGAACTTTTCGCGATTGATATTTATAAGTAGAGAGTAAGGTTTGGAAATTTAAAAAGTTAAAAATAAAATAGCCGTAGATACAAAATAAAAGCAATTGATTCCAAAGTTTCTATTAAGGCACTTAGAGGTTTAGGATGCAGATTGGAGTATATGGATGAATAAATTAAGAAACAAAGTTTTCCTTGTTTTCTTTTTAATATTGTCAGTTTGCCTTTTGGGTTTTATTGGGATTTTTAATGGGGAGAATTATTTTGAGCAAAAGAAATTAAAGGGATGCAGAAAAACATCTTAAGTTCAAATACAAAAACATAATTGCCGATGCCGGATATGAAAGCGAGGAAAATTACATTTTTCCGGAAGAAAACAATTAGACGGCTTTCATAAAACCTGTCAATTACGAGATTTCAAAAACCAGAAAGTATAAGAATGACAATGGTCAAAAAAGGTACTGTGCTCTAACGATTATAAATCGTTAGAGCGACAGCCCCTTTTTATTTTTTGATTAGCTCAATAAAAGCTTTATGTATCTGTAAATCGTCGTCTAGTTCCGGATGAAAAGCAAAAGCCATTTGATTTTTGTATTTTACACCAACGGTTTTGCCATCAACAACAGCCAATGTTTCAACGGCATTTGTAGTGTCTGAAACGTAAGGGGCGCGAATAAAAGTCATTGGAACTTCACCGATATTTTTTACAGTTCCTGTAGTATGAAAGCTTCCAAGCTGTCTGCCGTAGGCGTTACGCTTAACGGTCATTGGAATTGTGCCAAAATGACTTGTAGTGTCATTGTCAATTTGAGAAGCCAAAAGAATCATGCCGGCACAGGTTGCCAAAATAGGCAGCCCATTTTCGATTTTTTCTTTTAAAATATCATACATTCCAAGTTCCCGGAGAAGTTTTCCCTGAACTGTACTTTCTCCACCCGGTAAAATAAGTCCATCAATATGGTTTTCAAGGTCAGAGGCTTTTCGTAATTCAATAGATGAAACGCCAAGTTTTTCTAAAACCTTTGCGTGTTCTATGAAAGCTCCCTGAACTGCCAAAATACCAATAGTCATAAAAGCCTCCTACTTACCACGTTCCGCCATTAAAAGAGCAATTTCCTGTTCATTGATTCCAACCATTGCTTCACCTAAATCTTCAGAAAGTTCTGCGATAAGTTTGGCATCAGTGTAGTTTGTAACTGCCTTAACAATAGCGTTAGCACGTTTTTCAGGATTTCCTGATTTGAAAATACCTGAGCCAACGAATACACCCTCAGCACCAAGTTGCATCATTAACGCAGCATCAGCAGGAGTAGCAACACCACCGGCTGCAAAGTTTACTACAGGTAATTTTCCGTTATCATGTACATACTCAACCAATTCGTAAGGAACCTGAAGCTGTTTAGCTGCTTCAAAAAGTTCATCTTTACGCATGCTTGTAAGTTTTGCAATTTCGCTGTTCATCATTCTCATGTGACGTACTGCCTGAACAATGTCACCTGTTCCGGGCTCTCCCTTAGTTCTAATCATAGAAGCACCTTCGTTAATTCTTCTTAACGCTTCACCTAAATCTTTAGCACCGCAAACAAAAGGTACTTTAAAATCTCTTTTGTTAATGTGATAAACATCATCAGCAGGTGATAATACTTCACTTTCATCTATGTAATCAATTTCAATTGCTTCTAAAACCTGTGCTTCTGCAAAATGACCAATTCTACATTTTGCCATAACAGGAATAGAAACAGCTTCCTGAATACCTTTAATCATTTTGGGATCACTCATTCTTGAAACACCGCCGGCAGCTCTAATGTCTGCAGGGATTCTTTCAAGTGCCATAACTGCACAGGCTCCTGCAGCTTCTGCAATTTTTGCCTGCTCAGGTGTTGTAACGTCCATAATAACGCCACCTTTTAACATTTGTGCCAATTCTTTGTTTAACTGATATCTTTCGCTCATTTTGAACCTCCTATGTCTAATTCCTTTTGTTGTAGAAATCTTATGGCAAAAATCATAATACAGAAAGTGGGTATAGTAAAATAACCAAAAAATACATAAACAATAAGACCAGATTAAGATGCAGAACAAAAATATAAAAGATGTAAGAAAAGTAAAAGAACGAAAAAAAACAGGATAAAGTGAAAATATAGATTAAAATGAACAAAAACGAGAGAAAAAAGAAAATTACCCCAAGGATTAAAAAGGAAGATTAAATATTCCATAAGATAAAATAAAGATTGAATATTTAACATTGATTAAAATATGGTTTAAAGTTATAATCTATTAGGTTGTAAGAAAGATTTTTTTGAAAAAACAAAAAGACCTGTAAACACTTTCATAAGATAAAATAAAGAACGAGAGATTAAGTAAAAATGATAGAGAATCACAAGAGTAATTTTTGTAAAGGATTAAAAGGTGGAATCCCTATTGCATTAGGGTATTTTGCTGTATCTTTTACATTAGGAATTCAGGCAAAAAATGTTGGAATTACAGCATTTCAGGCGGCAGTAACAAGTTTCGGTCTTCATGCATCAGCAGGAGAATACATAGCTTTTACATTAATAGGTGCAAATGCTAACATTTTGGTAATGGTATTGATGGAAATGATAGCAAATGCAAGGTACCTGCTTATGTCATGTTCATTAAGTCAGAAAATTCCCGCAGATACACCAATGTGGAAAAGACTTGTAATGGGATATTTTATAACTGATGAAATATTTGGTGCCTCAATATCTGTTTCAGGAAAGCTGGATCCATATTATATGTTTGGATTAATAGCTGTTGCTTCTCCAGGCTGGGTAGTTGGCACAGCACTGGGAGTGATTATGGGAAATGCCCTACCACTAAGAGCTGTCAGTGCATTAAGTGTAGGCTTGTATGGCATGTTTATTGCCTGTATCATACCGGAAGGCAGGAAAAATAAAATAGTGGCAGGAGTAATTATTGTAAGTTTTGTGTTAAGTTATATTTTTAGTACATTGTCAGTTCTCAAGGGAATATCCTCCGGAATCAAAATAATGATACTAACTGTAATTATTGCAACAGTTGCGGCAATATTATTTCCGGTAAAGGAGGAGAATCATGAATAACATATATGTATATATTTTGGCTATGTCATTAGCAACATATTTAATCAGAGTGCTTCCTTTAACCTTGATTAGAAAAGAAATTAATAACAAATTCATTAAATCTTTTTTGTATTATGTGCCTTATGTTACATTGGCTGTAATGACTTTCCCGGCAATACTAACATCCACACAGACTATGTGGTCAGGTTTAATTGCTTTAATAGGAGCAGTGATTTTAGCTTGGAAAGGCGGTAATTTGTTTCAGGTTGCAGTTATAAGCTGTGTACTTGTATTTGTTGTAGAACTAATAATTTATTAAATTATAATAGATTAAGTTATGAAAATTAATTTATAAAGCGTTAAGCCATAAGAAAGTAAATTAGAGAACATTAAACTATAAAACATTAAAAAGCTATGGATTAGCAATAAGTTTGTACAAGTTAAACTTAACAGTTAATCTATAGCTTTTTATGTAATGAAAAAATCCATTATATATTATAAGTTCTTAAACCATGTTTTTGAAAAATCTAGAAATTCCTTTTCCCAAGGAGTTAAAATCTTATCTTTAGGCCAGGCAAGAAGTAATTTGCTGGCATCTTTTTCTTTAATGGATAGCATCTTAACGTTATTATCAGGATGCATCATATAATATTTTTTTGTCAAAATAGCAACGCCATCGTTTTGTGAAACTCTGTGTATAGTGGCAAAGTCTTCATGGAATTTGAATACATAGTTAGGAGTAAAGCCTGCTGTATTCATACAGTAGTTGTCTACCATTACACGAATCGGAATTGTGTCATATAACCCTACAAAGTTTTCGTTTTTTAGCTCAGAAAGTGAAATTTCATCTTTTTTGCTTAATGGGTGATTTGCCGGCACAATGGCAACAAATTCATCTTCTAATAAAACTTCATAATTAAAGTCATCCAAATCACATATTGGTTGCATAAATGTAAAATCATAAGGCACTTTTTCAGAATGCATTACTTCTTCAACTGTTGCATACTTAAAATGTGTGTGGGTATATTTAAAGCAAAAATCTGCTGTAAGGGGAGAAATGAAAAAATCTCCGTCTTGAATATATATGGTTATTTCGTTTTGTGTAACATTAGAAAAATGAATTTTACATTCATCAATTGTATTTAAAATAGTAGATACCTGTTTATAAAAATATGTACCGTTTTCATTTAAAATAATATTTCTACCGGTTCTGTCAAAAAGTCGTACACCAAGTTCTTCTTCAAGTTTTTTGATTGCATAGCTGATTGAAGGCTGTGGCACCATATTTTTCTTTGCAGCATTAGAAAAATTCTCTAATTCTGCGGCATCTTTAAAGTATTTAAGCTGAAGTAATTCCATATCGAACCTCCTGTAAAACGATTCTAATATATAGGTTAATAAAATGCAAATATAATTCATAAAGTATTCTTTATAATTATATATAGAAAAAAGTATTTTTTATATTTGCAAAAGTAATATACAATAATAACGTGCGATTGTTGATTCCTATAGCAACAAAGAAAGGCAGGCCTCCGGGTCTGCCAATTTTCTTTTGTAGGATAAAAACGTTTTAACTACATCTAATATCAACAATATTTGATGCAAAAGTCAAAAAAATTAAAAAATAAAAGGGCGAGGAATAAAAGTGGAAATTATATTGAATATAATTTGTGTACTGCAGTTTGTATTATTTGCGATGCTAAGTTGTGCAGAGATTTATTTGCTAAAAACAAAGTTAAAAAAAGAAAAAAGAATAAAACAAGGTGAAAAACAGGAAAGAAAAATAATAAACAATAAAACAATAGGAAAAATAGCATATTTTAGTAAAAAAAATGTAAAATCAGTTGAAATTAAATAAATTTATAAAGTATAATAGTCTCCGAATAAAAAATATCAGGAGGTAATTATGAAAAAGATTACAAAACTATTAACAGTTGCTTCATCTATGCTTGTTATGATGTTAGCAATGACATTTACAACCATGGCAGCAACTACAGTAACACCAACACGAGCAATGACAGGTAGTGAGAAGGCAGTAACACAGTCATATACTTTTAATCAGGACACTGTTTTAGAGAAAAAACTTTTATATAACACAGCAGGAGTTGTAATTCCTGTTAAGGTCAGCGAAAGTGGTGCATTAGAAATAAATGTAAAGGCAAACAAAGTAGAAAAGACTTTTCACATGACACTGTACACAGATGCAGCTTGTACAAACAAGGTATCAGGCTTGTATGATAGTTTTAATGTGGGAGATTCAAATAGCACAAAATATGTAGCTTTAGGTTCAAAGAATACATATTATTTACGTTTGGAAACAAACTTATTCTATACACCTAATAATGAGCAGTTTACTGACTCAATTACAGTATCATATAGATTTTTCCCAAGAGCAGAAAGAACTATTAAGTCTGGTCAGACAATTAAGTATTATAGAGATCAGGGCTCAGATATTTATACATTTAAGTATAAGGCAGAAGCAACAGGAAAAGTTACAGTATCATTACCATATTATTGGGGAAGTTATTTAACATTTAAAAATCAGAAGAAGAGTGATATTCTTACTGAACAGTGGGTATCATCAATTTATAGTTACAAATATAATGTTTATGTAAAGAAGGGGGCAGTTTACTATTTTGTAACAAAATCAAATGGTATTAATGCCAATACTTTACAGTCTATTAGTATTAAGAATACAGCCGTAAAAGTAAAAATGGCTACAAATAGAAAAAAAGCAATTACTATTAAGAATAAAAAGTCAGCAAAATGTTTAATTACACCGGGAGATAAGTCGGCAAAATGGTATAAGATTTCCTTAAAGAAGAATCGCCATCCTTATTTTGACTTGAGGGGTGATGTAACAGGAGTTTGGAAACTTCAGATTTGCAATAAAAAAGGAAAAGCAATAAAGAACATGACATTTAGATGGTATGGTAGCAAGAGCAAGATAACAACATGGGGTGGCTGGAAGAAAGGTACATACTATTTCAAGGTTACACCAGCTGATTCAAAATCATATGGTCTTGCAACATTTAAATATAAACAGGCAAAATAATTTCATAAATAGACAAAATAACTTTGAGGGGCATACAGCCCCTCATTTTTTGTAATAAGAAATTCCTTCAGAATGTCGCAAGTAACATTCTTTGTTTAAATTTCAGATTTTCGTTGCATAAAAATATTTTTAAAATTATACTGATTGTAAATTACGAAAGAAAAGTGGGGCAGATATGAAAAACATAAAGAAGAAGATACTTATTGTTGAGGACAGTGAGTATTATATGAATTTGGTAACAGATAGTTTGATTAACATAGAAAATACTATTCTTTATAAGGCAGAAAATATTTCTGAAGCTTATAGAATCGCAATGGAAAAGAACATTGATGTGTTCATTGTTGATGTGGTTTTAGACACGAAAGTTTTAGGAGATGTATCAGGGATTGTTTTTGTAGATCGTATTCGAACAGTTCCAAGATATAGATTTTCGCCTATTATCATTACTTCATCTTTGGAAGATCCCAAGTATCACGCATATAATTATCTGCATTGTTTTAGATATTTTGAAAAAACGTATGACGTTTCAGAATTGGCGGAAACTGTAAAAGAAGCTCTAGAATTTAAGCAAAGTGAAGACATAGAAAAAATAATATATTATAAAAGGCAGGGAATTCTTTTCTCTTTAAGAACAAAGGATATTGTGTATGTTGAAAATCATAATAAATATATTGTTTATTGTTGTAGGGATGGTAAATATAAAGCACCATACAAGTCCTGTAAGAAAATAGTGGAAGATATAGCATCAAAGGATTTTATACAGTGTAACAAAAATACAGTTGTAAACCGGCAGTATATTCATAATATCGATGGAACAAACCGTTATATTACACTTGTTGAAAATCGGGGAAAACTGGAAATTGGACCACGTTTGAAAAAAGAGTTTTTAAGGAGATTAGAGAATGATTGAGTTCTTATTTTTACTGGTAGAAATACTGGCTATTGTTTATTTAATACATAATATAGTAGGTGTTTCAGTTAAAGTTGATGTGTATTTAATTATGTTGTTAGCAATTGGCTTAGGAATAACAATAGCTATTATTAATGATTTAATATGGGATAAAGGGGTTTGCATAGTGTATGGACTTCTTGGACTATACGTGGTTGTAGAATTGAAGAAAAGAATGGTGGATGCAATATGTATTTGTGGTGTGGCATTGTGTCTGGTTACAGTTTTGCAGACAGTTTTGTTCTTGCCAATGGGGTTGCTTTACTATTTGGTGCCTTATGAAGATTTGCTGGTTCTAATAACTAATGGCGGAGTTTTTATTATTTTAAAATTACTAAAGAAAACTAACATATACAGTAAGACTAAGGAATTTCTTGAAAATAGCGGGATAAAAATAATTATATCTATGTTTGTTCTAATATACATTTATTTTTATTTTGCCCATATTTTCAAAATTACAGGTAAAATTCCTATTGAAATATATGCCATGATGTTGGCGTTCATGTTGGTTACTGCGTATATAATTTACAGTTTGCAAAAGTCCAATTACATGCTGAAACTTAAGGAAGATGAAATAAATATTTCAAGAATGTGCAGTGAATCTTTTGAACAGCTGATTAATCATGCAAGGAAAAATCAACATGATTTTCATAATCATCTTTTAGCAATCAAAGGGATGCAACATTCAATAAAAGATTTTGATGAATTAGTAAAAAAACAAGAAAAATATATTCAGAAAATAAAAGAAAATAACAGATACGACAGTATATTGTATACAATACAGGAACCTATTTTGGCAGGCTACGTTTTTAACAAAGTTTCAGAAATAGAAAATGAAAAAATCAGAGTTCATTATAATTTTGCTGTTACCACAAAAAGAATCGAATACATATCAATATTTCATTTAAATGAAATAATTGGAATACTTTTAGATAATGCTAAAGAAGCAGTTGAACAAATGGAAGAAGCTAGGCGAAATATTAATTTTCATATAATGGAAACAGTGGATAAGCTGACCATTAAGGTTACAAACATTAGTGAAAAAATAGAACAGAATAAAATTATAGAACTGTTTAAGGAAGGGTACAGTTCAAAAGAAAATCATGGTGGACTTGGTCTTAGAAAAATTAAAGAACTAGCAGACAAGTACAGCTATGATATTATGCCTTATAATCAAATGATTAATAATGAAAATCATATTGTATTTGAAATTGTAATTTACAAGTAGAACATATTAAGTTGGAATTATAAACCAAATACAAACAATATTGTATATAAAATTTCAAGATATAACTAGAATGAAAATAAAAGATGAAGTGCTTTTGTTAAACAGAAACACTTCATCTTTTTCTTTTAATTATTCTTCAAAATCAGGATATTCTGGCTCGCCTAAAAGACATAAACTGAATTTTGAAAATCTAATCCAAATAGTTAATGCAAGACAAAAATTGCAAATTGTATGCATTGTAGATAATTTGATTTTTCTCATTAATACAGACCTCTCTTTCGTAAAATTTTGGCAACTACAAGTTGAAAAACATGAAGCAGAATAGTTTGGTAAATAACCTGTATATATAAATTCCCAATTTCCATCAAATTGAAAATGCCAGCTAAAATAATAAAAAATATAATTACACTAACAGAAATAATCTTGCATTGGATAATTGTTTTCTCGTTTGCCTTAGGTCTGAGAGGTGAGGCTATAGGACCGACTTTTAACAATGCATGTATAAAAATAAAAGAGGAAACAACCATAGAACCATACGAAACCGTAACTAAGTCAGGCAAAATCATAGTAGTCATCAGGAACAGAAAAAGTGTTGAAATAAAGCACATAAAGTAATTATTAAAATGTAGACCACCGCCATTAGTTCTAAGAATAAATAGAAAAATAAATGAAATTGCAAATACATCTAGTCTATGTAAAAAATAAAATATTATTGTAAGTAAAAAAATTTTACTGGCTTCATAAACAATACATGTAAGAACATACTTTGCCATTAGCAGTTCATTATGAGTGTAGTTGTATTCAGTTTCAAGTTCACTAAATATATTCATTTAAAACTCCCATACTTTTATTAGCCCAAAAGCCATTTAAGTATAGAAGCAATTACAGGAAGTAAACGAAAATTATGAAAAAGTATGTTAAATGGCAAAAAAACGCACAATAAAAATAATAGAACAAGGGAACAGAGCCGCTAGGCAGGAAAAATATAATCACCTTAATTTTAAAATTATGGTATAATACAATGGTTACATATTTATTAATTATAAGATGGAGAATATATGAACTTAGATAACGAAAAAAGTAGTAAAGGAAAGTTCTTTGGATATTTAATATGTACAGACTGTGATGGAACACTTACCTATGATATTGGAAAGGTTTCAGAAAAGAACGTTAGGGCAATTAAATATTTCCAAAGTGAAGGTGGACTGTTTACACTTGCAACAGGTCGTTTTCCTAATCATTTGGAAATGTTTAAAGGACAATTTGAAATCAATGCCCCTATGGCTTCTTTAAATGGAACATTATTATATGATACAAAAAATAATAAGCCCATAGAAACATGGACGGTTTCATCGAAAAAGTGTCTTAATATGATTAAGTACATATTAGAAAAATATGATATATGGGAACTTTGGATTAATGGTGTTACAAGTGAAGGCAAATTCACCGGTGTGGGTTATAAGCCTTCTGAACATAAAAAAGGTGATGGCAGTATAGATGAAACATTTAATGAGATGCCTTTTGAAATATTTAAGATAGTAGTAATGCAACCGGAGAATTTAACATATATTATTCAAAAGGATTTAAAAGAAAAGTTCGGTCAGGAATTTAGATTTGATACAAGCTGGGCTAACGGGCTTGAAATACAAAGTATTGACAGCGGAAAAGGTGTTGCTGTTAAGTACATGAAGGAAAATGTATGCAAAAATGTTCATACTACTATTGGCATAGGTGATTATGAAAATGATTTGTCATTACTTGAAAGCTCTGACATTGGCTATGCTGTAGATAATGCTATAGACAGTGTGAAAGAAGCAGCAGACAGAATAACAGTTGCAAATACAAATGATGCAATAGCTGCCATAATTGAGGAACTGGAAAATAACATAGATGCAAAACAATAGGAGAAAAGAATGAATAAGAAAGTTAAAATAACAGCTATAGCGTTAGTGGTTATAGTGCTTTTAGTAATACTTGTAACTTGCTTTAGTAATAAAGAAGATACGAATAATATAAATGAAACAACTGTTGAAACAACATCAGCTAAAGAAAAAATAAAAACAAATTTTACCACAGAGAGAGAAGAAGAAGAAGAAGAAACAGACACAAAAGAGTATGCAACTTTACCTGAAGTAACTGAAACAGAGAATAATGAAACAACTGATTATTTTCAGAATGTAAGTGTGTATGAGGAAACAACAAAGAAAAGTAAAAAATCAAAAAAGAAGAACACAGATAAAAAAGAGTCAGAAGCATATCCTGGTGAAAATGATGGTTGGTCACCAATTGTATCTCCTGATGATTTAGATTAAAAACAGGAATAGAGGTATAAAATGGATGACAAATTAGTTGTAAAAACCGCTGTAAAAGTATCAACAGTGAGTATTGTACTTAACATTGTTTTAAGTATGTTAAAATTATTGGCAGGAATATTTGGAAAATCAATGGCAATGCTTTCTGATGCCATACATTCCCTTTCAGATGTGTTTGGCTCCATAATTGTAATAATTGGGGTGAAAGTTTCAAAAAAGAAGGAAGATGCAGACCATCCTTTCGGTCATGACAGATTAGAATGTCTTGCAAGCCTTGCCCTTGGTGCAATATTGTTTTTTACCGGTGCAATGCTAGCCTACGAAGGAATTAATAAAATATACACTAAGGCACCAATAAGCACACCTGGAAAAATAGCATTATTTGCAGCCATTGTATCAATTATTGCAAAGGAAGGAATGTTTTGGTATACAAAGATTAATGCTAACAGAATTAATTCCGATGCATTAAGGGCAGAAGCATGGCACCACAGATCCGATGCACTTTCATCTGTAGGAAGTTTGATTGGTGTAGCAGGTGCAATGTTAGGACTAAAGATTTTAGATCCTATTATGGGTTGCGTTATTGGCTTGGTAATCATAAAAGTTGCCTTTGATATTGCAAAAGAAGCCATTGATAAAATGGTTGATAAAGCCTGTGATGATGAAACAATAGAAAAAATGAAAAAAGAAGTGCATAATGTTGACGGAGTAAAAGGGCTTGACTTAATAAAGACAAGAATGTTTGGAACAAAAATTTACGTTGAAATCGAAATAAGTGTTGACGGAAATTTAATTTTAAAGGATGCACATGCTATTGCAGAGCAGGTTCATGACAACATTGAAAAGAATTTTGAATATGTAAAACATTGTGTTGTACATGTGAATCCGTATGGTTATAAGCATAAAAAGAAGCAATAGTTATCAATAAGGTACTTTATTCAACAAAAAAGCAGTTTTTTTGAAATAGTCGGTTTACACCGGCTATTTTTTGTGTATAATATATGTTGGACCGACAGATACTTAAAAAAGAAACAAAGTTTCGATTTTAGAAAGGACATTGCATTGAAACAACAAGATTTTAATCAGAAAATTGAGGAATTAGTTGCAATTGGTCAGAACAAAGCTGGCAAATTAACAACAGAAGAAATCAGAGAATTTTTTAGTAAGGACAAGCTTACTGCTAAGCAGGAAAGTACAGTTCTTACAAAAATTAAAGAACATAATGTTGCTGTTGTTATAGCCAAGAAGGATACAAGTTCTGATAATACAGCTCCTCAGAAAGAAGAAACGGAAGTAAAGGATATGTCAGACAGTGATGAAATGGTAGAAATTAATGTTGATTTAATTACTGATGTTACAGAACCAACTGACGAAGATATTGCTTCGGTAGCTGAGGACGAAGAGGATTTATTGGATTCTACAGACGAGAATTTTGAAGACGATAAGGAAAGTTCAGCAGAGTTAGATGCTATTGATTTGCTCGAGGGTGTAGGAACAGAAGATCCTGTTAGAATGTATTTAAAGGAAATTGGTACTGTTGCTTTGTTAACAGCAGAGGAAGAGTTAGAACTTGCAAAACGCAAGACTGAGGGAGATCCTATTGCAAAAGAAAAATTAATAGAGGCAAACCTACGTCTGGTTGTAAGTATCGCAAAGAGATACACAGGACGTGGAATGAGTTTTCTTGACTTAGTTCAGGAAGGTAATTTAGGTCTTATAAAGGGCGTTGAAAAATTTGATTACACTAAAGGTTATAAGTTAAGTACATATGCTACATGGTGGATTAGACAGTCGGTTACAAGAGCATTGGCGGATCATGCCAGAACAATCCGTGTACCTGTTCATATGGTAGAAACTATTAACAGAATGTCAAAGATGCAAAGAAAGCTTACTTTAGAGTTAGGTTATGAACCATCAACTAAGGAATTAGCAGATGCACTTGAAATGACAGAAGAAAAAGTATTAGAAATTATGCAGATTGCAAGAGAACCTGCATCACTTGAAACTCCTATAGGAGAGGAAGATGATTCAAACCTTGGCGATTTCGTAGCAGATAATAATACTGTTACTCCTGAGGCAAACATTGAATCAGTAATGCTTCGTGATCATATAGATGTTTTATTACAGGATTTAAAAGATAGAGAGCGTGAGGTTATTATTCTTCGATTTGGTTTAAGAGACGGTCATCCTAGAACACTTGAAGAAGTTGGTAAGATTTTTAGTGTTACAAGAGAACGTATCAGACAGATTGAAGCAAAAGCCTTAAGAAAGTTAAGAAATCCCGTTAGAAGTAAGAAAATTAAAGACTTTTTAGGCGAGTAAACTTAACTAAAAAAGAAAAAATGCATATTAAACTTAATTTTGTTTGACAAACGTGTCGAAATAGTTTATAAAATTAAGTAGAGATTAATGAGGGTACAAGGAAGTACATAGGTAAAATAGCTTATGGTTCTTTGTGCCCTTTTTCGTTTATTATAAAGAATATTTGTTGAAGATGATAAACAAAGAAAACAAACCATAAGAGCTATTGGTAATGTCTTTATAATAAACTCATTGATAGATAAATTAAGGAGGAAAAATCATGGATCAGAATGTACTATTCAAAGAAGCTGAAGAAAATGGACTATATGATTCTCGTTTTGAACACGATAACTGCGGTATTGGAGCTGTAGTAAACATTAAGGGAAAAAAGAGTCATGAGACAGTTGAAAATGCACTTAAAATTGTTGAAAACCTAGAGCATCGTGCTGGTAAAGATGCTGAAGGTAAAACAGGTGATGGTGTTGGTATTATGCTTCAGATTTCCCACAAGTTTTTTAAGAAGGTAACAAAGCCATTAGGTTTTGATATTGGAGAAGAAAGAGAATATGGTGTGGGAATGTTTTTCATGCCACAGGATGACTTAAAGCGTCATAGAGAAATGAAGATGCTTGAAATCATTACTGAAAAAGAAGGCCTTGAATTTTTAGGTTGGAGAGAAGTTCCTGTTCATCCTGAAGTATTAGGTTCAAAAGCTTTAGAATGTATGCCTTATATTATGCAGTGTTTTATTAAGAAACCTGAAGATGTTGAAAAAGGATTAGCATTTGACAGAAAACTTTACATTGTAAGAAGAGTTTTCTCACATAGTAATGCCGGAACTTATACAGTGTCAATGTCAAGCAGAACAATTGTATATAAGGGGATGTTTTTAGTTGACCAGTTAGGACCTTTCTTTGCAGACTTAATGGACAAAAATTATGAGTCAGCAATTGCTTTGGTACATTCAAGATTCTCAACAAATACACAGCCAAGCTGGAGAAGAGCTCATCCTAACAGATTTATTGTTCACAACGGTGAAATCAATACAATTAGAGGAAATGCTGATAATATGTTAGCCAGAGAAGAATCAATGACTAGCGAATACATGGAAAGTTCATTACAGAAGGTCATGCCTGTAGTTGATGTAAACGGTTCAGACTCAGCAATGCTTGATAATACATTAGAATTTTTAGTAATGAATGGTGTTGAGCTTCCTTTAGCAGTAATGATGTGTATACCTGAACCATGGGAAAAGAATGATACAATCAGCCAGTCAAAGAGAGATTTTTATCAGTATTATGCAACAATGATGGAACCATGGGATGGACCTGCATCAATACTTTTCTCTGATGGTGATTACATGGGAGCAATCCTTGATAGAAACGGACTTCGCCCTTCAAGATATTACATTACAAGTGATGACCAGTTGATTCTTTCATCAGAAGTAGGGGTACTTGATATACCTGCTGAAAAAATAGTTGTAAAAGAACGTCTCCGTCCGGGCCGTATGTTACTGGTAGATACAGTTAAAGGAAAATTAATTGACGATGACGAATTAAAAGAAAGCTATGCAGCAAGAAAACCATATGGTGAATGGTTAAACAACAACTTAGTTTATTTAAAAGACATTAATATACCAAATGTAAAAGTAGAAACTTATGACAAAGAAGAACGCCAGAGATTACAGAAAAACTTTGGTTATACATTTGAAGATTTAAAGAGAATTATTCCAATGGCAAATAATGGAATTGAAGCTACAAAGGCAATGGGTAAGGATACACCACTTGCAGTTTTAAGTGAGAGAACTCATCCATTATTCAACTACTTTAAACAGTTATTTGCACAGGTTACAAATCCGCCAATTGATGCAATTAGAGAAGAGATTGTAACATCAACATCTGTTTACATTGGAAAAGACGGAAATATATTAGAAGAGCAGCCTGAAAACTGTAAGGTTCTCAAGATTAAACATCCAATCCTTACAAATACGGATATTTTAAAATTAAAGAACATTAACAAGCCGGGATTTAAGGCAGCAGTTGTACCAATTGTTTATTACAAAGGTATAGATATTGAAAAAGCTATTGAACAGGTATTTGTGGAAGTTGATAAGGCTCATAAAGATGGAGCAAATATTATTATTCTTTCAGATAGAGGAGTAGATGAATATCATGTACAGATTCCATCACTTCTAGCAGTTTCAGCTGTTCATCAGCATTTAGTAAAAACAAAGAAGAGAACAACATTATCATTAGTTCTTGAAAGTGGTGAACCAAGAGAGGTACATCATTTTGCAACATTGTTAGGCTATGGTGCCAGTGCAATTAATCCATATCTTGCACACGAAACAATCAAGCAGATGGTTGATGAAGATATGATTCAAAAAGATCCATATGCAGCAATTGATGATTACAACAAAGCTATTTTAGGTGGTATTGTAAAAATTGCATCTAAGATGGGTATTTCAACAATTCAGTCATATCAGGGTTCACAGATTTTTGAAGCTATTGGTATTAGCAAAGAAGTAATTGATAAATACTTTACAGGTACAGTTAGTAGAGTTGAAGGAATTACAATGAAAGATATTGAAGATGGAGTTGAGGAACTTCATTCAAAGGCATTTGATCCATTAGGATTAGATGTAGATTTAACATTGGAAAGTAATGGCGAGCATAAGCTTAGAAGTGGTAAGGAAGAACATAAGTATAATCCGGCTACAATCCATACTTTACAGCAGGCTACATGGACAGACAATTATCAGTTATTTAAACAGTATACACACATGATTGATGAAGAAATGGCACCATTCCATTTACGTGGATTAATGGATTTCAATTATCCTGAAAATGGTGGCATTCCACTTGATGAAGTAGAAAGTGTTGAATCAATTATGAAGAGATTCAAAACAGGTGCAATGTCATACGGTTCTATTTCACAGGAAGCACATGAAACAATGGCAATTGCAATGAATATGATTGGCGGCCGTTCAAACTCAGGTGAAGGTGGAGAATCAATTGAACGTTTAACAATTGGAGAAGACGGTCTTAACAAATGTTCAAAAATTAAGCAGGTTGCTTCAGGACGTTTTGGTGTAACATCAAGATATCTTGTAAGTGCCGAAGAAATACAGATTAAGATGGCTCAGGGTGCAAAGCCTGGTGAAGGTGGACATTTACCTGGTAAGAAAGTTTATCCATGGGTTGCTAAAACAAGATATTCAACACCGGGTGTAAGTTTAATTTCACCACCACCACATCATGATATTTACTCAATTGAAGATTTAGCACAGCTTATTTATGATTTAAAGAACTCAAACAGAGATGCAAGAATTTCAGTTAAGTTAGTATCAGAGGCAGGTGTTGGTACAGTTGCAGCAGGTGTTGCAAAAGCAGGTGCTCAGGTAATTTTAATTTCAGGTTTTGATGGTGGTACAGGTGCCGCTCCTGAAAACTCAATTTACAATGCAGGACTTCCTTGGGAATTAGGTTTGGCAGAAGCGCATCAGACATTAATTGCAAATGGTCTTAGAAATAAGGTAGTTGTGGAAACTGATGGTAAATTAATGAGTGGTAGAGACGTGGCAATTGCAGCTATGCTTGGTGCAGAAGAATATGGTTTTGCAACAGCTCCACTTGTAACTATGGGTTGTGTAATGATGAGAGTTTGTAACTTAGATACATGTCCTGTGGGTGTTGCCACACAGAACCCTGAACTTCGTAAGAGATTTAAAGGAAAACCAGAATATGTTGTAAACTTTATGAAGTTTATTGCAGAAGAACTTCGTGAATATATGGCAAAACTTGGTGTTAGAACATTAGATGAGTTAATTGGCAGATCAGACTTACTGAAGGTTAAAGACGGAGTAGAACAGAAGAAAGCAGCAGAAGTTGATTTAAGCAAGATTTTAAGCACTGACTTTGCACAGGAAAGGGTTAACTACAGTAAGAAGAATGTATATGACTTTAAGCTTGAAAGCACAAAGGATATGACAGTGCTTCTTCCAAAAATGAAGAAAGCTCTTGATGAAAAGAAAGCAGCTTCAGTTGAAGTTAATGTAACAAATATTGACAGAGCATTAGGAACAATTTTTGGTTCTGAAATTACAAAGAGATACAATGACACATTACCTGATGACATGTACACAGTTAAGTGTTATGGTGCCGGAGGTCAGAGTTTTGGTGCATTTATTCCAAACGGTATGACAATGGAACTTACAGGTGATAGCAATGACTACTTAGGTAAAGGTTTATCAGGTGGTAAGATTATTGTTAAACCACCAAAGGAATCTACATTTAAGCAGGATGAAAATATCATTATCGGTAACGTTGCATTCTATGGGGCAACAAGTGGTAAGGCTTATATTAATGGTGTTGCAGGTGAAAGATTCTGTGTAAGAAACTCAGGTGCAACAACAGTTGTTGAAGGTGTAGGAGATCATGGATGCGAATACATGACAGGTGGTCGTGTAGTCGTAATCGGTAAAGTTGGAAAGAACTTTGCAGCAGGTATGAGTGGCGGTGTTGCTTATGTACTTGATGAAAATAATGATCTTTACAGAAAGACAAATAAGTCACTTGTTTCAACAGAAGAATTATCAAACAAGTATGATGTATTAGAACTTAAGGGAATGATTGAAGATCATGTTAAGTATACTAATTCAGTAAAAGGTAAAGAAATTCTTGATAACTTTGAAGAATACTTACCTAAGTTTAAGAAGATAATTCCATATGACTATAAGAAGATGCTAGAAACAATTGCAAAAATGGAACAGAAGGGATTAAACCCTGAACAGGCACAGATAGAAGCGTTTTACGCAGCAACAAGATAGGAGGATAAAATAATGGGAAAGCCAACAGGATTTTTAGATTATGAAAGAGAAGAAGCTAAAGCAATTTCTCCGAAAGAAAGAATAAAAAACTTTAATGAATTCCATGAACCTCTATCTGCTGAAAAACAGAAATGTCAGGCTGCAAGATGTATGGATTGTGGCGTGCCATTTTGTCAGAACGGACAGGTTATTGCAGGTATGGTATCAGGTTGTCCTCTAAACAACCTGGTTCCTGAATGGAATGATTTATTATATATGGGAAATATGGAGCAGGCATATAACAGACTTCATAAAACAAATAATTTTCCAGAATTTACATCACGTGTTTGTCCTGCACTTTGCGAAAAAGCATGTACATGTGGACTAAACGGTGATCCGGTTTCAGTAAGGGCAAATGAACATTTAATTATTGAAAATGCTTATGAAAAAGGATATGCAAAAGCAAAGGCACCGGCAGTCAGAACAGGAAAAACAGTAGCTGTTGTTGGTTCCGGACCATCAGGACTTGCAGTTGCAGATCAGTTAAATAAAAGAGGTCATAGTGTTACTGTTTTTGAAAGAGATGACAGAATCGGCGGTCTTTTAATGTATGGTATTCCAAACATGAAATTAGAAAAGCATGTTATTGATAGAAAAATTGCCATTATGAAAGAAGAAGGCGTTGAGTTTAAAACAGGTGTAAACGTAGGAAAAGATGTTAAAGCAAATGAGTTATTAAAGAAATACGACAAGGTTGTATTAGCTTGTGGTTCAAGACATGCAAGAGACATTAAGGCACCGGGAAGAGATGCTAACGGAATTTATTTCGCAGTAGATTTCTTAACATCTACAACAAAGAGTCTTTTAAATAACAACGGCAAGTTGGTTGATGGAACTTATGTATCAGCAAAAGGAAAAGACGTTGTTGTTATCGGCGGTGGTGATACAGGTAATGACTGTGTAGGTACAAGTATTCGTCATGGAGCAAAGAGTGTACTTCAGTTAGAAATGATGCCAAAAGCACCAGATGAAAGATTAGAAAGTAATCCATGGCCTGAATGGCCACGTATCTGCAAAACAGATTACGGTCAGGAAGAAGCTATTGCAATGTTTGGACATGATCCTAGAGTTTATCAGACAACTGTAAAAGAGTTTGTTAAGGATAAAGCAGGCAATCTTAAGAAGCTTGTATTAGTCAAGTTAGAAGCTAAGAAGGACGCAAAAACAGGTCGTTTGAACATGGTTGAAATAAAAGGCTCAGAATATGAGGTTGATTGCCAGTTAGTTCTTATTGCGGCAGGATTTCTTGGCAGCGAAGACTATGTTACTAAAGCATTTAAGGTTGAAACTGATGGAAGAACAAATGTAAAAACAGAACCTGGTAAATATGCTACAAGTGCAGAAAATGTATTTACAGCAGGAGATGTTCATAGAGGACAGTCATTAGTAGTTTGGGCAATTAGAGAAGGAAGAGATTGTGCAAAAGAAGTTGACCAGGCACTGATGGGTTATAGTAATTTATAATTAAAAGGATTGGAAACTTACAGTAAATGACATAATATTGGTAATATTAAAACTCCAAGGTATTTTGGTACTTTGGGGTTTTTATATTAAAACAAAAAAATATGGGTTGTCATTGACAACCCATGTTTTTTTGTTTATCTATCTACTTCCATATTTTTTGGAAGAATTAAGTTAAGTACAATTGCCATTATAAATACAACGGCTACACAGTTTTCTGCAAATACTGTTTTAACAATTTGTGGGAAAATATTGAAAATCTCAGGAACCTGTGTAAATCCAAGTCCAACACTGAGAGACAAAGCTACAATAGTGATATTTCTTTGAGAGTATCCACATTTACCAAGCATCTGCATACCACTGATTACAATATTACCAAACATCATAATAGTACAGCCACCAAGAACTGCATCAGGAAGTGTGGCAAGTATTGCACCGATAACAGGGAAGAATCCTGCTAAAATCATAATAATTGCACCTGCGGCAATAGCAAAACGGTTTACAACTTTTGTCATTGCTACAAGACCAACGTTCTGACTAAATGATGTAATTGGAAGACATCCGAATAAAGATGAAATGGCACTGACAAAGCCGTCACAGCCAATAGAACCTGAAGTTTCTTTTGTAGTTGCATTTCTATCTAATGCTGATGATGCAAGAGCACTTGTATCACCAATAGTTTCAGTTGCCGAAACCAAGAAAATAAGTGTTACTGAAATAATGGCATTCCAGTTAAATTCCATTTTAAAAGGCATAAAATGTGGTAGGGCAATAAATGAGCTTTCAGTAATAGCTGTAAAATCAACCATCCCCATACATGTTGCAACAATGTAACCAACAATTAATCCAAATAAAACAGATAACTGTTTCCAAAAGCCTTTTGCAAATATGTTAAATAAGATACAAGCAAGTAAAGTAATGCATCCTAGAATCCAATGTTGTGCAGAACCAAAAGTTTCACTTCCACTTCCTCCACCAAATGATGAAGCACCAACAGATAAAAGTGAAAAACCAATGGCAGTAACTACACTGGCAGCCACAACCGGAGTAATAAGTTTAATCCAGTATTTTGCAAAAAGTCCAAGAGTCCCTTCAATGATACCACCAACTAAAACAGCACCCATTATGGCACCGTAGCCGTACTTAGGACCAATAAAGCAAAAAACAGATACGAATGTAAAACTAATTCCCATTACAATAGGAAGTCCTGAACCGATTTTCCAAACAGGGAAAAGCTGTATTAAAGTTCCAATACCTGCAATAATCATAGCACATTGAATAAGCATAGCTGTTTGTGAAGCTTTAAGTCCACAGGCACCTGCTACAATTGAGATAGGTGCAATATTAGCTACAAACATTGCAAGAATGTGCTGAAGTCCAAAAGGAATCGCTGTTTTTACAGGAATCTTTCCATCAAGCTGGTAAAGATTTTCTGTGTTTCCAGATTGTTTTGTTTTGTTCATAATAAATATCTCTCCTGTATTTTATAGAAATTTCATAGTTTGTAACACTAATTTATACTAAAAATCAATGGAGTTTTTCATATGATTATTTGCGTTATTATTTGCAAATAAATTATTGTTCGCGAAATTCAATAGTTCCATTTTCTGCATCCATGCTGTCTACAATGGCAAGAGATTCTAAACGATAACCAAGATTTCTAATCATACGGCCACCAGCCTGGAAACCTTTTTCGATGGCAATGCCAATACCTTCAACAGTTCCACCGGCTTCACTGACAATAGAAATTAATCCCTGAAGAGCACAACCATTAGCAAGAAAGTCATCAATAATAAGAACATGGTCATCTTCATTTAAAAATTTCTTTGAAACAATAACCTGATTCTTGCACTTATGTGTAAATGATTCGACTTCGGCTACATACATATCACCGTCAATATTAATGCTCTTTGATTTTTTTGCAAAAACAACAGGCACATTAAAATATCTTGCAACAATACATGCAATACCAATACCAGATGATTCAATAGTTACGATTTTTGTAATGTTTGCATCAGCAAAACGACGTTTAAATTCAGCACCCATTTCTTCAAATAAATCAATGTCCATCTGATGATTTAGGAAGCTGTCAACTTTTAATACATTGCCTTCTTTAACAATGCCGTCTTTTACAATTCTTTCTTCTAAAAAGTTCATTGTGAAATCCTCCAATTGTATATTTTTAATCCTTAAAAAGTTTTCATAAAGAATAGGGTATCAAATTTATGAATATATTACAATAGAAGAAAACATATAAATATAAAGAAAATTGTGTTATAATACCAAAGGTTAAAAGATTAAGATTTAAAATTGGTATATTTATTTTTTGGAGGAAATATATGAAGGTATTAATGTTTAACGGTAGTCCGAAAGCAAAAGGATGTACATATACAGCTTTGGAAGAAATGGCAAAGGTTTTAAATGAAGAAGGCGTAGAAACAGAAATAATGCATGTGGGTGCTCATCCACAGGGAAGCTGCATGGGCTGTGGTGGATGTAGTAAGACCGGTGAGTGCGTGTACGGCGGCGAAGTTGTAGAGGCAGCAAAGAAATTAAAGGATGCTAACGCAGTAGTGTTTGGAAGCCCTGTGCATTATGCTTCAATTAGTGGAAACATGATGGGATTTATGCATAGACTTTCATGGAGTGCAGGAAAGGATTTGAAATATAAACCAGCTGCAATGGTTGTAAGTGCAAGAAGAGCAGGTACAACAACAGCACTTGATGAGATGGTAAAGATACCTGAATTTTTCCATATGCCTTTAATCAATGGAAATTACTGGCCAATGGTTCATGGAAGTAATCCTGATGAAGTAAAACAGGATTTAGAAGGTCTTCAGATAGTTAGAAATATAGGCAGAAACATGGCTTGGATACTTAAATGTATTGAACTTGGAAAAGAAAACGGAATTGTTCATCCTGAACCTGAAGCACCGGTAAAAACTAACTTTATCAGATAAAACACAGAATATTCACATTATTCTTACAAATCATTTATTGCATAACGGAGTTGCTTCTATTATACTAGAACGAGTGGTGACAACCAAAAGAAAGGTATGAATATGAATAAAGACAATATTAACAACAATGAAATTACAGAAGAAAACAATTCTGTATACGATTCAGAAAACAATACAACTGAAAACAGTTCAGAAAATAATTTTGAAGAAGGTGAAGCTTTAGACAATACAGAAACATCTGGTGAAGAAACAGCCAAGTCCGAAGATTCAAGTAATCAAAATAAAGAGACCAAAAAGAAGGGTAAAAAAAATAAAAAGGATCAGCAGGAGTTTAGTCTTGTAAGAGAAATTTTAAGCTGGGTTAAAATTTTTGTAATTGCAGTGGTAATTGCTTTTGTTGTAAACAACGTAATTATTATGAATGCAAATGTTCCATCAGGTTCCATGCTTAACACTATCCAGATTGGAGATAGAATGATAGGACTTAGAACTGCATATTGGTTCTCAGATCCACAGCGTGGTGACATTGTTATTTTTGAAAATCCTGATTTTAACGAAAACAGCCCAAGCGATGAAAAATACTATGTTAAACGAGTTATTGGTTTACCTGGTGATAAAGTGGTTATAAAGAATGCAAAGATTTATATAAACGACAGTAAAACACCTTTAGAGGAACCTTACTTACCTGAAGAGTGGACAGAAGTTAATGGATCAGACGAGCCATTAACATATAATGTTCCTGAAGACAGTTATTTTATGTTAGGTGATAACCGAAACAGATCAAGTGATGCAAGATATTGGACTAATACTTTTGTAAAGCGAGATGGCATAATTGCAAAAGCAGAGTTTAAATATTGGTCACAGGGAAAAGTTGATGTTGAAAAGTTTGAGCATGAAACATACTCAATTGATAATAAAAGCAGCAAATAAGAATTAAAAAGTTAATAACTGACAGTAAAAACAAATAACAGTGAAATAAAGATTATAGTAAAAATTCAGAACAGAAATTATAAAATAAAAAGCCTATAAAGTATGTGGCATGAACTGATATCCGAAAGGTTGGAT
Organism: Eubacterium sp. AF34-35BH; assembly: GCF_003477765.1. NCBI lineage: Bacteria > Bacillati > Bacillota > Clostridia > Eubacteriales > Eubacteriaceae > Eubacterium > Eubacterium sp. AF34-35BH. The sequence continues at coordinate 262,436 of NZ_QUDZ01000003.1, read as the reverse complement.
TATAAAATCTAACTTATAGGAGGGTCACAAGCCGGTTACTTTATAGGCTTTTACTATAGGTTACAGATGTTTCCTTTTCTACAAATCCCATTTTTGTATAAAGTCTGTAAGCGGGTATGTTTCCTTTTTCCACATGTAAAACTACAAAGTGATAGTCTTTTGAAATTTTCCTGAAAACAAATGCGAGAAACTTGTAGCCATAGCCTTTGTTTTGAAAATTGTCATCAATGGCAACTTCCGATATGCAGGCACAATCAGGAAGAATTGAAGTAACAAGACAGCTTCCAATAGGAATATTATCATTATATAAATAAAAATATCCATCCTCATATTCGTAATCTATATTTTCAATAGTGTTGTGATTTACAAAATCTTCTAAATCCAATTCCATTAATACATTAGAATTATTATATTGAAAATCTAAAGTATTAATGTAATTTTTTCCAAAAATATTGTTTGGATGAATGCTTGTTTCCACATAGAAGTTTATGTAATCTTCCTGAAATTCCATAAAAAGATTTCTACCAAGATGCCCACCACGATATTTAGGCATAACAAACATACAGATTTCACAATGGGAATCATCTATTACAAAAACAGAAAGAAAGCCAACAATTTTTTCGTTAAAAGTTCCATAGTATAATCGTGGAAGATTTTTACATATTGAAAAGTCGTCTTCCAAAAAGAATTCATATTGAAGATTATCCTCAGTGGAACAGATTTTGTGAATGTTTTTGCAGTTTTTTATTAATCCTAATGTAAAAGCACTGGTTCTGTTTATAACATAATCAGGGTTCATTGTTTCACCTCATTTCTAACAGAAAAAAGTTATTTAAAATAATTTAATCACTGTTGCCATAAAGAAACTGTTCGTTTTTTATTATAACAAACCTAATAGAAAAAATACACTATCTGTGCTATATTAAAAAAGCGTCTGTATGTAAAAAATGTACGGCGGGAAAGGATAGAAATATGTTAAAAATAGGTTCTCATGTAAAAATGAGTGGAAAAGACATGCTTTTAGGTTCAGCAAAAGAAGCTAAGTCTTACGGTGCGAATGTATTTATGGCATACACAGGAGCACCACAGAACACAAGAAGAAAAGACATAAGCGAATTAAATATAGATAAGGCATGGGAGTACATGAAGGAAAATGATATAGAAGAAATCATAATTCATGCACCATATATTATTAATTTAGGAAATACGGTAAAACCTGAAACTTTTGAGATAGCAGAAACTTTTCTTGGCACAGAATTAGAAAGAAGCAGTGCAATGGGAAGTAAAGTTATGGTTTTACATCCGGGCTCTCATGTTGGTGCAGGCGTGGATGTAGGCATCAACCAGATTATAAAAGGATTAAATAATGTGTTAACAAAGGACACAGATGTATATGTGGCACTTGAAACAATGGCTGGAAAAGGCAATGAGATTGGAAGAAATTTTGAGGAACTTGCAAGAATTTACGATGGAGTAAAATACAATGACAAGTTGAGAGTTTGTTTTGACACATGCCATGTAAATGACAGCGGGTATGACTTAGTTAATGATTTAAGCGGTACTTTTACAAAGTTTGACAAAATAATAGGTGCTGACCAAATTGCTGTTTTCCACATTAATGACAGTAAAAATCCATGTGGTGCCGGAAAAGACAGACACGAAAATATTGGTTTTGGAAACATTGGCTATGATATTTTAAGAGAAATTATATATATGAAGGATTTTGAAAATGTGCCTAAAATATTAGAAACACCTTACGTCAAAGATCCTGAAAACTCAAAGAAATCATACGCCCCTTACGGTTATGAGATTGCCATGATTAAAGAAGGAAAATTCAATCCCAACTTACAAAATATTATTTTGGAAAACAACAGGTAGAAAAGAGATGACATAAATGGATAATTTAATTTATAGTTTAAACGCAACAGTTCCTGTTTTTGTAGTTATTGTTGCAGGTTACATATTTAAGAAAATAGGTTGGATAAATGATGGCTTCATTAAAGCATCAAACAAATTAACATTTACGGTAACATTACCACTTTTGTTGATTCAGGACATGATGAATAATGATTTCCTAAAAAAGTTTGATTTAACATACGTTTTGTTTTGCTTTTTTGTTACGTTGCTATGTTGTATAGGAACAACTATTGTTACCAAGATAGTAATGAAGGACAAAAGCATAATTGCAGAATTTGTACAGGCATCTTATAGAAGTAGTGCAGCAGTTTTAGGAGCAGCTTTTATTTTAAATATTTATGGAGACACAGGAATGTTACCGTTAATGATAATCGGAGCAGTGCCTCTTTATAATGTGTATGCGGTTATAATTCTTACTGTTGAGTGTCCTGAAAAGGGAGCAAAGCAGGAGAAAACATTAGCAAAAACATTAAAGGGAATAGCTACAAATCCAATTATTTTAGGTATTGTAATAGGTGTTATTTTTTCAGCGTTAAAAATAAAATTCCCACCAATGCTTGACAACACAGTAAACAACTTTGCAAAAATCACAACACCTTTGGCACTTTTAGCCATCGGTGGTAGTTTCGAATTTGGAAAAGCAATAGAGAGAATGAAACCGGCAGTAATTGCCACAGCTTTAAAATTAGTTGGCTGGCCATTAATATTCCTTCCAATTGCCATAAAAATGGGCTTTAGAAACGATGAATTAATGGCACTTGTAATTATGCTTGGCTCACCAACAACACCAAGTTGCTATGTAATGGCTAAGAGCATGAAGTCAGAAGGAACATTAACAAGTAGCGTAATTGTTCTTACAACTTTATTCTCAGCATTTTCAATAACAGGCATAATTTTTGTTTTAAGAAGTTTGGGATATTTGTAGAAGTTAGTGATATTAATGAAAGATTAGAATGTTTGTAGAAGTTTGTACATTAACGGAAGTTTGGGATATTTGTAGAAGTTTATGACATTAATGAAAAATTGGGATATTTATAAAGGAAAGAGTGTAATATGAAAAGATCAGAACAAAAAATTAACGACACATGGAACATGGAAGATATGTTCCGAAGTGATAAAGTTTGGGAAGAAGATTTTGAAAAGGCTACAAAAGAAGTAGCTAAGTACAAAGAGTTTTCAGGAAAAATAAAAGACAGCAAAGATAAACTAATAGAGTTTTTGAAATTTAATGATGAAATAAGTTTGCTTGCTGAAAGACTTTATGTTTATGCAAATCAAAAATATCATGAAGACATGGGTAATGGAAAGTATCAGGCATATTCAGGAAAAGCACAGAAACTTGTTGTAGATATTGGCAGTGCAAGTGCATTTTTTGAACCAGAGGTTCTTGAAATAGATGAAGCCACAATTAACCAGTGGTTAGAAGATGAAAAATTAAACAACTATAAAAGATATATTGAAGAAATATTAAGAAGTAAAAAGCACACTTTAGATAAGAAAACAGAAGAAATATTGGCAAAAAGTAAAAAGATGGCAAATGCCGCTGATAATATTTATGCCATGTATAATGGAGCGGACATTGATTTTCCTACAGTTAAGGATAGTGAAGGAAAAGAAATAAAAATTACTCATGGAAATTTTGTCCCGATTTTATCAGGAGAAGATAGAGAATTAAGAAAGAATGCTTTTACAGGACTTTACAATACTTATGGTGCAATGAAAAATACAATTGCGGCTACTTATAATGCAAACGTGGAACAGGCAAATTTTTATGCTGACGTAAGAAAGTATCCATCTTCAAGAGCAATGTATCTGGATGGCAGTAATATTCCTGAAAGCGTGTACGATAATCTTATAAAAGTTGTTCACGAAAACATGGATTTAATGTATAGATATGTAAGGCTTCGCAAGAAATCTTTAGGTGTAGAAGAGCTTCATATGTATGATATTTACGCACCAATTGCAAAGGCTCCAAGCAAAAAATATTCCTTTGAGGAAGCTAAGGCAATAGTAAAAGAAGGTCTTGCACCTATGGGAGAAGAATATTTAAGTAAACTTCAGGAAGGTTTTGATAACCGTTGGATTGATGTGTACGAGAATGAAGGAAAAAGAAGCGGTGCATATTCATGGGGCGCATACGGAACACATCCTTATGTACTTCTAAATTTTCAGGGAACTTTGGACCATGTATTTACTTTGGCACACGAGATGGGACATGCTCTGCACTCATATTATTCAGATGCAAACCAGACCTACATTAATGCAGGTTACAAAATCTTTGTGGCAGAAGTGGCATCTACATGCAATGAATCACTTTTAATTCACGATTTATTAAAGAAAACAAAAGACAAAGAAACAAGAGCGTATTTAATTAATCACTTTTTGGAACAGTTTAAAGGAACATTGTATCGTCAGACAATGTTTGCTGAATTTGAAAAAATAACACACGAAATGGTTCAAAAAGGAGAAACACTAACAGCAGATGTTTTGTGTGAAACATATTATGATTTGAACAAATTGTATTTTGGTGAGGATATTGTACTTGATAAGGAAATCGCTTTAGAGTGGGCAAGAATACCACACTTTTACAATCCTTTTTATGTATATCAGTATGCAACGGGAATTTCAGCTGCAATAACTCTTTCAAGAAAAATAATGAAAGAAGGAGAAGCAGGAGTAAAAGATTATATGAAATTCTTAACAGGTGGTGGTTCAAAAGCTCCAATTGATTTGCTTAAATTAGCAGGTGTGGACATGACAAAAGAAGAACCTGTAAGAGAGGCATTGCAATTGTTCAGGGAACTTCTTGATGAAATGGAAGCATTGATTTAGAATTTACAGATTATTTCCAATCTCACTACAGAAACAAATGAATATTACGAAAGCACGCTCCCGCTGCTCTTCGCTCGTAGCGGTTCTACAAAGCCGACTACGCTGCCTTTGTGAACCGACGGCTCCGCAGCACTTTCTTAAATATTCATTTGTTCCATTAGTAGGTTTGACATTACTGTATATGGTTTATAAGAAATATTACGAAAGGAAAAGTGATGATTGAGAAAGCACAGGGATTGATTTTTGATTTAGATGGGACTATAATTGACAGTTCCTGGGTATGGGATATGGTTGATATAAAGTTTTTGGGAGACAGAGGTTTTCAGGTTCCTGAAGATTATGTTGAGACAATCTCTCCAATGGGAGCAGAAAATGCAGCAGTTTATACAATTGAAAGATTTGGACTTTATAAGGAAAGACCGGAAGATTTAGTTCGCGAATGGTTTGATATGGCAAAAAAAGAATACAAGGACAAGGTTCAATGTAAGCCCTATGCAAAAACTTTTATTAAGAAAATGAAAGAGCAGGGTAAGAAGCTCTCAATTGCCACATCTTCCGACAAGGAACTATTTATTCCAACACTTGAACGAGAAGGAATAATTGACTCCTTTGATGAAATTATTACTGTTAATCAGGTGCCAAGAGGAAAGAATCATCCTGACATATACATAGAAGCAGCTAAAAGAATGGAAATAGAAAAAAATAGCTGCGTGGTATTTGAAGATATCATAACAGCAATAGAATCGGCAAAAAGAGGCGGTTTTGGAGTTGTAGCTGTAGAAGATGAAAAGTCATTAATTAATAAAAGGGCAATTATGGAAATTGCTGATAAATATATAACAACGTTTAAACAATTATTGTAATTAAAGTTGCTTCTACCATTGTTACAAGGGGAAAAGCAGTAGGCTTAATTGGAGAATGGATGGATAAAAGGTATTCATTTGTATCTAAATACTTTTGCCGGTTTTTGTAGGTAATTGGGCTAAAACAATTGCTATAAAAATAAGTCCGCAGCCGCAGAGTTGTTTAAGTCCCATGGTCTCACCGAGAATAATCCAACCTGCCAGAACTGAAAAAACTGATTCTAAACTTAAAAGTAATGAGGCGACAGTAGGATTCATGCCTTTTTGTCCGATAATCTGACCTGTATAGCCTACACCACAAGACATAATTCCGGCATATAGAATAGGAATCCATGCATTAGGGGATGTAAAAACTTTTGCCCATGTGCCGATGTTTGCAAAAGAGCGTCCCATTTCAGAAAAAAACATTGGTACCAAACCTAAAATTCCGCAAACAAAGAATTGTATGCATGATAATTTTATTCCATCTACCAACGGCGAAAAATAATTAATAACTAAAATATGTATGGCAAAAAATAAAGCACAAAGTAATAAAAGTAAATCCGCTACTTTAAAAGAAAAAGAACCGTCAAAACACAACATATATAATCCAATTAAAGTAAGTACAACACCTATCCAAATATTTATGCTGCATTTATTTTTGAAAAACAAACCGATAATTGGCACTAACAGAATATAGCAGGCTGTTAAAAATCCGGCTTTTCCGGCAGAAGCCCCCATATATAAGCCAAGCTGTTGAAGTGTACTTCCTAAGAAAAGGCATGCACCACAACATAAGCCACCTAAAATTAAAAACTTTCGTTGTTTTTTTTTGAAGTGAAAGGTGATTGACTGTTTTTTGAAAAAATAAAAATAACAGGTATTAAAACTAATGCACCTATAAAAGAACGGATGCAGTTAAAAGTATAAGGCCCCAGGCTGTCGCCACCAACACTTTGAGCTACAAATGCCACACCCCATATTAATGCCGTTAAAATTAAAATAAGTGAATTTCTGATTTTTAATGAATTCATTGCGTGTCTCCTTTGTAATAATCGCAGTTATCAGTATAAATGGAAGAGAGAAAATTTGCAAATTTTGGAAAGTAGCCGGGAACTGTTTGGAGTACAATACCTGTTAGAATTGGAGTTGGTACGGTTATTGCGGTGCTTGGTGTGGGAAGAGTTATTGCATTATTTAACTACATATTTATGAGAAAATTTGTTAAACTGGAAATTAAGTAAATTGATTAATGCTAGTAGAAAAATGAGGAGAAGAAAAATGAAATTAATATCATGGAATGTAAATGGAATAAGAGCTTGTGTAACAAAAGGGTTTATGGATTTTTTTAACGAAATTGATGCAGATATTTTTTGTATACAGGAATCAAAAATGCAGGCTGGGCAGTTAGAAATTGATATGCCCGGATATTATCAGTATTGGAATTATGCAGAAAAGAAAGGCTATTCAGGAACTGCTATTTTTACAAAAAAAGAACCTATGTCAGTAAGTTATGGTATTGGGATAGAGAAACATGACAAGGAAGGGCGAGTAATAACTTTAGAGTTTGAAAAGTTTTATATGGTTACCTGTTACACACCAAACTCACAAAATGAACTAAAACGTTTGGATTACAGAATGGAATGGGAAGATGATTTCAGAGCCTATCTCAAGAAATTGGAAGAAACAAAGCCGGTTATTATATGTGGAGACTTGAATGTTGCTCATAAAGAAATCGATTTAAAAAATCCAAAAACTAACAGAAAAAATGCCGGTTTTACAGATGAAGAGCGAGAAAAAATGACAACGCTTTTGGAAGCCGGTTTCATTGACACATTCAGATATTTTTACCCGAAAGATGAAGGCCGCTACAGTTGGTGGTCATACAGGTTCAAGGCAAGAGAAAAGAACGCAGGCTGGCGCATAGACTATTTTCTTGTTTCAAAAGCACTGGAGAAGAATATAAAGGGCGCAGATATTCACAAAGATGTAATGGGTTCGGATCATTGTCCTATAGAGTTGGAAGTGGAGATGTAAAAAGGCTATATTAAGAAAATGGAAAAATAATTAGTCCATCAGAAATATATGATATAGATGTTTCAAAGGTGTTACAAGAAGCATTAATGGCAAGATTGGGAGTTACAATATAAATTATTGTTATATAGAAGTATAAAGGAGAACAGAAAAATGCCGAAGGGAAAACCAAATAGTCAGACACTTGCATCGCAGAAGTGGAATGCAAAAGCAGGATACGTTGCAAAAACATACAAATTGAAAAAAGATGTGGCAGATGCGTTTGCAGAAACATGTGATAAGTTAGGAGTAAGTAAAGCAAGTCAGCTTACAAGAATGATGACAGAATTTATTGAAGAGAATAAGTAATTTAATGCTATCAGACCATCAACCTATATAGACTGATGGTCTGATAGTATTATTTAGAATAAAAGATGAGTAAAAAAATATTGGTAAGATAATCGGAGGTTTAGTGATGAAAAAAATTATTTTAATGGGTGTAATCTGTGGTTTGATGTTATCTGTTTCAGGTTGCAATACAAGTGATAATAAAGAAAAAGCTGTAAGGTATATAACTGAAAAGAAATCTGTAGAAAAAACAGAAACAACTACTGAAACTAAAGACTACAAAAAGCTTATAAATACTGTGTATGCACAGTTAGGTAATAATGATAAAAAAAGTGTAGTGAACATTAATGAGGCGAAAGTTAAAAAAATTAACATTAAGTCTGAAAAGAACATTGCGTTAGTTGATAAAAATAAAAAATTGCCAGAGGAAAGTTTTAAAATTATATATCAAACAGATGATGCAATATTAGGAGATTTAGTTGTATATGTTGATGCTTCAAATAATAAAATAATTGCTTATGGGTTAAGGGATTAAATATTGATAGGAAAATTGTAATAGTTTACGTTAGCGAGTTACTTGATATGGAAAGTAATTTAATAAAAGAACTTAATATGTAGTACATACTAATATTTAATAAAGGAGGAATACTAATTATGAACAAATTAAAAAAAATAACATCAATAGCTCTTGCGGTTTTGCTAGTATTTGCTAGTATACCTACAATAAATGTAAGTGCGGCAAAAATTAAACTTAACAAAACCAAAATAACTATTTATGTTGGAAAAACAGTTACTTTAAAGGTGCAAAATAATAAAAAGAAAGTAAAATGGACAACATCAAATAAGAAGATTGCAACAGTCACAAAAAAAGGAAAAGTAAAGGGTAAAAAAAGTGGAAAGGCTACAATTACTGCCACTGTAGGAAAAAAGAAATATAAGTGTAAAATTACAGTAAAAAAAGCAAAAAAAGTTAGCAAACTAACAAAGAAACCTATAAAAGAAAATATTCCTACAACTACAAAGCAGGAGGAACAAACCTCAAAGAATAACCAACAGGAATCTACAATTGTACCAGAGACAACAACAAGGGCAACAGAAGAGACAACAACGAAGGCTCCTGAAACGGAAAATACAAAATTAAATGAAAATGATGTAAACGCATTACAAGAAATAATTAAAAATCAAAGGAATAGTGGTGCAACAGTAAACACAGATGTTTCAAACAAAGAAGAATATACATGGTCAGATGGTAGACTTATTAGTATTAATTGGACATACAAAAAACTAGCAGGCACATTGGATATTACAGGATTAAGTGAACTTAGAACATTAAATGTAAGTGGCAACAGTTTGACTGGCCTAAATGTGGAGAACAGTAGTGAACTTGAAGTACTAGAATGTTTCGAAAATCAATTAACAAGTCTTGATATAACAAATAATCAGAAGTTAAAAGCTCTTAGTTGTGCGAATAATAAACTGAAATCATTGAATGTAACAAACAATAAAGAATTATCTTCATTGAATTGTTGTTATTGTAATATTGAAAACATTGATGTAGCTGGCAATGAACAGTTAGTTTCACTTTATTGCAATAATAATGAATTAGTTCAAATAAATGTTTCAAACAATGAACATTTGGTAATTTTATATTGTGGAAATAATAAATTAAAAGATTTAGATACTATACATAATCCACGCTTGAAAAAATTAGATTGTGGATATAATGAAATATCCAATTTGGATACATCAAAAAATTTAGCTTTAGAAGAACTTAATTGTGCTAATAATAAAATTACAAAGCTGGACTTATCCAATAATGTTCTGTTAGAAACTTTACATTGTGATGATAATGTAAATGTTGTGAGAATGGAGAAATAATACTGTAAAAAATGTTGTAATTTATCATTGAAAAAATAATGTAAAAAATATTGTAATCTAATAGAGAAATTTAAAATAGATGAGGCAAAAATGTCGCATCTATTTTTAATGCTTTATAAAGACAACAGAAATATTAAAGAACGAATATAACACTACTGTTGAACGAAAAACTATCAAAAGAAACATTATGAATCTTATTGATTTTGGATATGAAATTGAATACACAAAGACAGTTCGTTATGTAAAAAACAGAGAGGGAGTTAAGGAAGAGAGCTCGATACTATCTGACTTTTATTTAAAAAGAGAATTTACGGACAGTGAGCTACGACTTCTAATTGACAGTTTATTGTTTAACAGATATTTACCGGCTAGACAATGCAAAGACATGATTGCAAAGATTGAGGGATTGTCTAATGAATTTTTTAAATCACGTGTTAAACATATTCAGAATTTGCCGGACAATATGCCACGCAGTAATCAGCTATTTTTTACATTGGACATATTGGATGAAGCAATAACAAAACACAGGAAAGTTGCTTTTACATACAATGAATACGGAATGGACAAGAAACTTCATCCAAGAAAAAGTGAACCTTATATAATTAATCCGTATCAAATGGTGGCTGTCAATGACAAATACTATTTAATTTGTAATGTGGATAAATATGATAACGTGGCTCATTTTAGAGTTGACCGAATAACAGATATAAAAATTTTAAAAGAAAAAGTTAAACCACAAAAACAGGTTAAAGGTTTGGAAAACGGAATTGATCTTCCAAAACATGTTATGGAACACATATATATGTTTAGCGGCGAAAGCATACGTGTGAAGTTTAAAGCTAAAAAATACATATTGAGTGAAATTTTTGACTGGTTTGGAAAAGAGGTTCAGTTCATGGACGAAACAGACGATGAAGTAACATGCTCGGTGTACGTGAATGAAATGTCAATGAGAAAATGGGCGTTACAGTATGCATTGCATGTAAAGGTATTAAGTCCACAAAATCTGGTCGATAACATTAAGGAAGATTTAAAAGCAGCAATGGATAAGTACGAGGAAAATTAGAAGAAATAAAAAAGACTGACTGAAATAATAGATAGTTTTTATGGACAAAAAAATAAAGCTTACGTGGGACTATTAGGCATGGTTAAGCAGGCAGGAAAAATTAGAGACAAAGGAGAATGATTATGAGCAAAACAGAACAATTAGATAATTTATTTGATGAATGGAGAAGGAAGCAGGCAGATGAATGGCAACAATGGAATGAAGGGAAGAAGGACAAGAGTAGCTATTTAAAAAGGTATATGGAACATGAGAATCTGAAAAAAATCAATCCGGCTAAATCATTTACTCCAGATGGAATAATAGATAAAGAGGCTTGGAATAATGGAAAGAAAATACTGTTCATATTGAAAGAGGCAAATGGTCAATGGATGCTTGACGAAAACTTAGAAGATAATACTGTAGAAATAGATAATGGTGAGTTTTGGTTTAGAAAAATTGTTATAGATAATATAAATCATAATATTAAAAGAAAGTTAACCAAATTATCATTTGAAAAATTTGGTGAGAGTGAATTGAAAGCGGTTGCATACATGAATATAAATAAAAGAGGAGGTGCAAAATCAGAGTTAAAGAGTGTTTTAAATGAGTACATTAATGAGTATAAGGAGTATATAAAAAGGGAAATAGAAATAATTTCACCCGAAAAAATATGTATTTGTTGTGGAAAAAATAAAGCTTATGTAAATACTCTTGAGGAAATAATTCAGGAGTTGGAGTGTAAGCCGAAAGTAAACAAATATTATCATCCTGCCGCAAGAATAAAATGGGAAAAATATAAAGAAGGTGTTGATAATATATAATCACAAATCATAAAAGCACAAACAAAAACAAAGAACAAAGGAGATTATTTAAATGATGAAAGATGAAAAAGAAAATATTTTTGAATTAGAATGTCATTGGGATACTTTATTGGAAGATTTATATGAATGTGAAGAGTTTGATTACGAATTTTTTTAAAAGTTAGCGGTTAAAACTTTTGCTATATTATTTCCTTATCATTAGAAAGAGAAAATCCCGGAGGACATTATACAGATAATATTGAAAATTAATCAATTTGCAAACTTTCCGGTTGGTGGAATATCGACAGAGTATGAGGCAACTCAAATGGTTGCTATGGAATTTTGCAATCAAATATCAAATGCGTGGGTTATGATTGATGATAAGTATGATGAAAACTACTTTGCAGTATTGTGTGAAAATGGAGATGCTAATCCTGACAAATCTATAATAGAAGAAATGTATTTGCCAAACAGAATGAAACTTTTAGGATTTTCGGATGCAGCTATTAGAAAAATAGAAAATTTTATGTTTTCAAAAAATGGGAAAGGTGAAGATATTGAGTCGGGGGCTATAGTGAATGTTATCATAGAAGAATTCTACGATAATGAAACACCTGTATTGGAAAGATATTATAAGTTGTTAATGATTTTAGATGACGATTTTCTTTGTGCTGAAGATATAGCAGGAATTGAAGATGAAGTGCTTGCTTGGTTAAGACAGGATGGAAAATTATCAGCCAATCAATTATCGATGTCAATTAAAACCAATGCCTATAGGTGAAAAAACTATAGACATTGGAATTGTGTGTTTTCGTTTATTTAGTTTTAAACCAAAATGTAGTAAGCTCTTTATTGCTGTTACATCCATATTCAAAATGGTGTAGCATTAATATGTTTTTGGCAATTGACAGACCAATACCGGAGCTACCAAGGCGGTTATGTTTTTTGAGTTCTGTTTTGTAGAAAACATCCCATATTTTTTCGATTTGAGTTTTATTAATCATTTCACCATTATTAGAGACGGAAAGGCTAACACCTTTGCTTGATTTTTCAACGTTAATAATGATTTGATTTGTTGCGTGTTTAATAGCATTCGTAACAAAGTTTTGAATCACTGTTTTTATCATTTCAAGATCAGCATCAATTAATATTTCTGATTCATTATGTTTAAAATTAATATCTAAATTTGACTCAGCTATAATTGGACGTAACGAATTGATAACAGCATTAGTAAGACTGACTAAATCGATAGTCTCAAAATTAAGTGGGCGTTTGTTGGCTTCCAGTCTTGATAATTCAAGAAAATCGGTTACCAAATCACTTAGTTTATCTACTTCATTATTGATTTTTGTGCTGTATAGTGGTTTGTCTTCATCTTCTATATAGTCCCAGTTTTCTGTGTATGATTTAATTAATGCAAGTGGTGTCTTAAATTCGTGTGCAACACCGCTGGTAAAATTATTACGCATTTGGTCATATTTTTCCTGTTGTTTAATAGTCTTGTTAATTAGTATGTTGATTATAATAATTAGTACAATAGCTGCGAAAACAATCAGAACAATTCCTAACATTAATTCTTTTACAGCCATTTCAAATGGGTGGATAACCGTAGCACTGTACACATTGTAGTACCCCATGCCATTGTTGTGATTGTCTTTTAAAATTATTGTTGTTTTAAAGATGTTTTTGTTTTCATATTCTACATTATCATCACTGGCAGGATTTTTTATAACGTTGTAAACAAGAGTTTTGGCTTCGTTATTAACTACATTTTTATTAGAAAATCTGTCATTGGCTAGGAGATAGTACCCATTTATTTTATAATCAATCTTTTTTGCATCAGATGGCACATTGTTATTTGATAAAGTTAGAGTATGTTTTTTTTCATGACTCAAACATTCAAATGTGATTTTTTCCGGATAAATAAAAGATTCATCTTCATATCCTTTGATGTGAACTTTTTCGGTAGAGTTGATGTAGTGTAATAAATCGTATTTGATAGAATGTTCATCAACTTGTCCACCTAAAAGAATATATTTTTGAGTATCGTTAGTTTCGTTATCAACAATAAGCATATTCTGTGTGTTAGCTAAAACGTTCCCATTTAAATTCGTAAGGACTGCATAAAAGCCAATATGATAATTAAGTCCTGCATTAGATAATTCTCTGTAAAAATAAGAACTTGCTGTTCTATCATCTTTCTTTTGGTCTAGTACAAGAGTAGCTCTATAGGCTTTGTCTGCTCTGGTGCAATATTCATTATACATATCGGTAAGATAATCATCTTGAATTTCTATTGCCTTATATAGTGTCAAACTAAGACTGCCTAATATTGCTGCAACAAATATCATAACTGTTAATTTTACTTTTAAACGTTTGTAGTGATTTTTCATTATTATTGCCTCCAAATATATCCACCTTTTATAATTGTATGAATATAATGGTTTTCCTCTCCAAGTATTGCTCTAAGTTTTTTTACATGAGTGTCAACGGCTCTGTCATAACCTTCATAATCATAACCCCATACAGCATCAAGAATCTGGGTTCGACTAAGTACCTGATTTTTATTGTCAATAAAGTACATTAGAAGCTCATATTCTTTTGGAGCAATGGAAATGACTTTTTTATTTACTGTCACAATACGTCTGGCAGGCTCGATTTGAATATTGCCAATTGTTATTAAACCTTTTTTGATTGTAAGACCATGGTATCTTTTTACCAATGAATTAATTTTCGCCATAAGTATTGGCATGGAAAATGGCTTGGTAACATATTCATCTGCTCCAATTTCATAGCCTTGAATAACATCCTGTTCTTTACCTAGTGCGGTAAGAAAGATAACAGGCACATCATATTTTGTTCTAATGTATTGACAAACCTGCCTGCCATCAATTTCAGGCATCATAATGTCTAATACAATAATATCAAATACATTTTTATCAACTGCGGCTATTGCCTCGGCACCATTTTTGGCAGTGATTACATCAAATCCGTTTCGTTCTAAATATTTTTTTGTAATGTCCCGTAAACCTTGCTCGTCATCTGCTAACAATACTTTGTAAACCATATATATTCTCCTTACAGTTGAAACAATAATTAATTCATGTGTATTCTTTATGTACATAATAACATAAATAAAAAAATTTTGATGAATAGGATAAATGATTTGCGATAAGTTTTACATAAAAACTTGGTTGAACAATTTGTTACAATATAGTTGAAGAGAAAACGAAAGCTAGATGTAATCTAGCCTCTGGCAGTATGCAAAATTTACAAAGTAGTGCTACATTTACCAGGTATGGGCATTACTTTTCAGCATTAGTAGTAGCTGATAAAGGGCATGACAAAAGGAGGAATGAAAGAATATGAGTGAAATGTTTGAATATGATGGAGTACAGTATACAAAAGAACAATGTAATCAAATAACTTCTGAATTTTTTAATCCAATTCTTTTAAATCAGTATCCTTTTGTTCATGCGGGGATGACTGTTAGAGATTATCTGGAAGAAAAACAATACTATTTAAATCATTGTAAAGAAGTTCGCAATTGAACATATAAGCCGTTGTGGAAACAAAAATAGATGGAGAGTGAATGTATATGATGAAAAAACAAAGTGATTGGGCTTCATATGTAATGATGGAAGAACCTTTTTGGCGAAATGATATGACCCCGGAAGAATTCGAATTAGAGCGTGCATATCTTGTAAATATATATAGTAGGGGAATAAAGGCTAAAATTAATTATAAACCACTTTGGTATCAAGGGAAAAAGGTTAATTATGATTCATCACAGGATTTTATGGAAATTGTAGAGCTTGCAGGTAAAATAGCACATATGACAGATGACGAATTAGAAAAGATTATTGTTGATGTATAAACATAATATTATTAAATGCTAAAAAGAAAGGTATAATATGGAAGTAGATACTTTAAAAAAAGATGTTTTTGGGATTCACATGGGCTCTCGCCAGAAGCGTTGGAGGAGAGTGTGAAAAAAGCAGATGAGGAAAGTAAGAATTTAAAAGAATGGCCAGAGGATTGATATAATCTAGTTATCGAAAAAAGATTAGGTGCTCATAAATTTTTTATTTAAATTTATGCAACGCAAACGGTTTCAAATACAAGAAAAGCCCTTTAAATAAGGGCAAAAAAACGCGAGGCGGGTTGCGGGTGTCCAGTGGACACCTCTGACGAAGTCAGAAGCAACGACCGAGGCGGAAGCCGAGAAATTGAACCGTCGATTCTAAGGTCAGCCTCGATATTACAATAAAAAAGGCACCTGTTAAGGTACCCATTTTATTGCAAAAAAAGAAGCGTGAGACGGGTATCGAACCCTAAAGTGAATCAATCAGAGTAGAGCATACAGTTTTTCTTATCTTATGAACAGACCGATATTTAATGTTTGTATTATCACATAAAGTTCTCAAACGTTTTTCAAAAATTCGAGGTCGAACAAATGTATCATTAACTAAGAACATAAATGAATCCATTGAAATATCATTTTGTGTGTAGTAGAACTGCAATCCTTGAGGTAACGTTTTGTCATATGGCTGTTTGTCTATTTCAAAGCATTAAAAAAGAAGAGAAAACCGGATTTTGGCTTTCCCTCCTTTTTAACTGTTTATAATTTTATTTTTTTATCTTAACCTGCTTTGGCTTTGACCATTTGCCCTGATAAGTTTTCTTTCCTTTGACAACAATGGCTTTTGCTCTTGCATACAATTTTTTAGCCTTTTTAAACTTGCTATTTGATACACTATATGTCAATTTCTTAGTTGTTTTTGTCACTATTGTCTTTTTAAACTTCTTATCTTTTGCAATCTGTACTTTGTACTTGGTTGCACCATTAACTCTCTTCAATGTAAGACTTATTTTCTTAGCATTTTTCTTTTTAATTGCTTTTTTAACAACTGCCTTTCCAACCTTTACAGATGATTTTTTTGTAGTCTGACTTGGTTGTTTTTTAGTTGTTGTTTGTGCATTTGTATTTGAATCCTGTGGCTTTGTAGTTGTTGGTCCTGCAGTAGTTGTTGGTTCTGCAGTAGTTGTTAGTTCTTCAGTAGTTGTTGGTTCTGCAGTAGTTGTTAGTTCTTCAGTAGTTGTTGGTTCTGCAGTAGTTGTTGGTTCTGCAGTAGTTGTTGGATTTGTAGTAGTTGTTGGATTTGTAGTTGGTTCCTCGTATTCTGAATATGCAGGATCTGCAAGCTCTGCAGGTGTTTTTCCTGAGAGTCCAGGGTCTGCTTTAATTGACACAGTTTTCTTTAATCCAAATGATTCTACATTGTTACTTGTATACTGTGATCTTACTTCTACTTCATATGTACCTGTCGCAAGTCTGTTTTCATAGTAACTTGCCACATTCCCATTGATTCCTACCTTAATACAAACACCATCTACAAAAAGATTCAATCTCTGACCTGTTAAATCTGCCACATCAGACCATGCAATAGTAAATCCATAGTCTATACCTTCTGTTAAAATTGAAAGTCCAAGTGGTAATGTTGGCTGATTTGGTTTGTCAAATGACTGTGCATTATCTATAACCTCACCTTTAACAGTAACCTTTGATGACTGACCAAATGATGGTGCCGCCAAAGCTGACTCTCTGCCTTCTGCATCCACTGCTGATAAATATGCCAGATATTCACCTGATGATACACTTTCCAATATAACATTTGATTTGGTAATTCCATCTACATATACACGTCTGTAAGGTGTACCTGTCTTTGCATCAAATAAATATAAATTGTAACCTACAACTGATGAATCTGCTGATGGAATACTTGCTTCTGATGATGGTGCCCATGCAACACCTAATTTATTGTCTGCCTGCGCCGGATTGTCAGCAGGAACTTCCGGATTTCCTGTAATATAACTTAATCCTGCCGGTGTTTTTGGACCTATGCAATCAACAGGATATGTGTAATTAAGAGTTGCTCCTGTTACTGTAAAGCTAACTTTTTCTGATAATGTTCCCTCACCCATGCTGTTTACATTTGCAGCCTGCGCTGTATATGAACCTGCTGGAAGTCCACCTACTACACCGCCTTTTGTAGCATTGCCAATCTTTGTAACTAACTCTCCATCCTTGTAAATATAAATGACTGTTGCTGTAACTGTTGGATCATATCCAGCTACATTTGCTGGGTCATCGGCTCCTGCCCATGCAAACATAATTGCATTTTCAATTGTATCCGAACCACTTTTGCTAACAGCAACAAGTCCTATTACTTCCTTAGGTAATGATGTTGCTGCACTTACATTGCTTGTTGGATAGTATGTAATCGAAGATACTATCATTGCAATGGCACAAATAATCGCACCAAATTTCTTTAATCTTTTCATTTCATAAACCTCTCTTTCATTTGATTAAATATACATTGTAATTATACACTTATAAAAAGTTATGTGTTAGTATCTTATTTTTATATAAGGGATTAATTTTTTAGAAAAGTGTTTTAATTTTAAGATTTTCCATATATATGTACAAACACAAAAAAATCCTAAAAATGGCAAAAAAAGTACGAGACGTGTTGCGGGTGTCCTGTGGACACCTCTGACGAAGTCAGAAGCAACGACCGAGGCGACAGCCGAGAAGCGGGTGTCCTGTGGACACCTCTGACGGAGTCAGAAGCAACGACCTAGGCGTCAGCCGAGAAATCGAACCTTCGAGCCTGAACTCAGGCTAGATTTTGCAATAAAAAAGGGCACCTGTTAAGGTACCCTTTTTATTGCAAAAAAAGAAGCGCGAGACGGGGATCGAACCCGCGGCCCCCTCCTTGGCAAGGAGGTGCTCCACCACTGAGCCACTCGCGCATTGCTTACTGTGTGATGTCTTGTGTGTCACACGCAAGATATATAATACAGTATGAATTAACTTTTGTCAACAAAAAAAACAAAAAAATTAAAAAAAATTTACAATCACTATTTTTACTAATAAATCATACCAAAAAACAAATACAAAACATACACAGAAATTAACATAATGATATACATTAAATATAATTGCAAATATTAAACATTCTGATTTGAATTTAAAC
Source organism: Eubacterium sp. AF34-35BH (assembly GCF_003477765.1). Lineage (NCBI taxonomy): Bacteria > Bacillati > Bacillota > Clostridia > Eubacteriales > Eubacteriaceae > Eubacterium > Eubacterium sp. AF34-35BH. The sequence goes on along the minus strand of NZ_QUDZ01000003.1, from coordinate 243,721 downwards.
AAAAACTAAAATCCTATAAAAATAATAGAAAAAATATAAATGAAAATAGACAAAAGCAGGGGATTGTGTTTTAATAGTAGTGTTGTAAAAAAAGAGAAGTGAGGTCGGCTTATGGCAATTGATTGGACCATATTAGACGGTATACAAAAGATATTTGGTGGAAGTTTTATGGACTGGCTGATGCCAAAGATAACGGTACTTGGAAATGGTGGCATTGTCTGGATTATAATTGCAGTATGCCTAATATTGACTAAAAAACATCGTAAAGCAGGCTTTTTAGTTTTAATAGGAATGTTACTGGGGCTTATAATAGGAAATGGCATCCTAAAGAATGTAATAGCCAGATCAAGACCATGTTGGATTAATAAGGATTGGCAGATGCTTATTAGCATACCAAAGGATTATTCGTTCCCATCAGGTCACACACAGGCTTCAGTGATTGCGGCAACAATTCTTACTTTATATAAGAAAAAATGGGGTATAGTTGTTATACCACTTACAGTTATCATAGCATTTTCAAGACTATATTTATATGTGCATTTTCCAACCGATGTGTTAGGTGGAGCATTGCTTGGTTTAATAATAGGCTTGTTTACATACTATGTAGGAAATAAGATTATTGAAGCAAGAATATATAGTAAGAAGTAATTAAATGATTCAAAAAATGAGATAATTCTGAAACTGTAAAGAGAAGTGTAGATTCGAAAACTAAGGACGCTGGTATAAGTATTATGCAGAAAAATAGGCATTATATTTAATAAAATAAATATAAAAAGAAAACATTAAAATATATAACATATAAAGAGGGCAGAAAAATGAAGATTTCAACAAAAGGAAGATATGCATTGAGAGTTATGATTGATTTAGCACAAAATGCAGATGGAAAATATATTTCCTTAAAGGATGTGGCAGAAAGACAGCAGATTTCCATGAAATATTTGGAAATGATAGTTTCGCTACTTCATAAAGGAGGTATGGTTAATAGTTTAAGAGGAAAGTCAGGTGGATACAAATTAGCAAAAACACCGGCTGAATATAAAGTTGGTGATATTATCAAATTAGCTGAAGGTTCACTGGCACCGGTTACCTGTTTAGAAGAAGGTGAAATATGCGAAAGAGCAGAGCAGTGTGTAACACTTCCCCTTTGGCAGAAATTAGATTCAGTTATAAATGATTATCTTGATAGTGTAACTTTAGAAGATGTAATTGAAAAGAAAATTTCTTAAAAGAAGAATCAGATACATTAAGAATAAAAAATTAAGAATAAAAAATTAAAAATAAGCAACAAAAAAACATCCATTGGATGTTTTTTTTGTTGCTTATTTAAATTGATGACTTTGAATTGATAATCTCGCACCACTTACATATCCACTAAAGAATAAGTAGCTTGACATATTAATAGTCTGTTTCTTATATCTTACATTCTTATCACCGTTAAGAGTTCTCTTTGCTGCTGTGATACAACTTTTATTTAAAGATTTGTTATCGTACAATGCTAATGATCTTTTTAATGAACCATTTCTAACAGGACCGAACTGATAAGGCTGATAAATAACACCATTTAATGAGTTTGGATAACTTTTAGATTTTACACGGTTCATAATAACAATACCAACAGCCTTTTTTCCGGCGAAACATTCAGCACCGGCTTCGCTATAAATAATAGCAGACATTAATCTTAACTGTTTCTTTGTGTAATTATTTTTTACTTTAATATTAATAGTAGCGTATGTTTTCTGATTTGCATTCGAAACCAATGTAACTACAGAAGAACCTTTTTTAACACCTCTTATAACACCTGCTGCTGAAACAGTGGCAACTCTTGGGTTGCTTGATGTTATTGTGTAATTCTTCATCTTTTTTTTCTTTATCTTAAGTAATTTGTATGCTTTTACATTTTTGTTTACTTTTACTGTTTGTGTGGCTGTTACTTGAGTAGTGGATGCTGTCTGCTGAACTGTTGTCTGCTGTGTAGGTTCAGCCGCTTTAACAGTCATAGTGCTTACTGCACATGATGTAAAAAGTAAAAGTGCTAAACTTAAAAATCTCTTTTTCAAAATAACCTCCAAATTTGTTACAAATTTATTACATTTGTCTCACGAATGTCAATTATGCCGTAAAATTTGTAATTTGTCAAGGTTATTAATGTAATAATAATGCCATATTCCAGTAATTTCCTAATAATTATTTACTTATTTTAGTAGGATATTTCGGTATGCTCAAAGTAAACTTACCTTATACAAACCTATAATAAATATATAAACAAGGGTAGATTAGGGCATTTTTCACTATAATTTGTCACTAAGAATATTTTACAGAAAAATGTCAAAAATAAAGATTAAAAAAAATCCTATTAACCTTATATATAACATTGGGAAAAGAATTGTAAAAAATTAAAAAATGTGTAGAATATATAGAGAAAAGGTTATTCCTATAAGAAACAAAGGAAAAAGTTTTGAAAAGGTATTTACAAATTTTGAATAAGGCTATATAATTCCTAGTGAATTAATAGGAATTAATAAGGAGGAAAGTATTATGTATATATACGCAGATAATGCAGCAACAACTAAAATTAGTAAATCAGCACTTGATGCGATGATTAAAACAAATGAAGAAGCTTACGGAAATCCATCCAGCTTACATAGCGTTGGACAGAAGGCTAAGGAAGTTTTGGAACAGGCGAGAGTTGATATAGCTAAGTGCATTGGTGCGGACTTTAAAGAAATATATTTCACATCAGGCGGAAGCGAAGCTGACAATCAGGCAATTATTTCAGCTGCTAAACTTGGTGCATTAAGAAATAAGAAACATATTATTTCTACAAAAATTGAACATCATGCAGTTCTTCATACTTTAAATAAATTAGAAAAAGAAGGATTTGAAATTACGTTATTAGATGTGCCTGAAAACGGTGTTGTTAATGTAGAAGATGTTGAAAATGCAATTAGAGAAGATACAGCATTGGTTACAATTATGTTTGCCAACAATGAAATCGGAACATTACAGCCAATTAAGGAAATCGGTGCAGTTTGTAAGAAACATGGTGTTGTTTTCCATACAGATGCAGTTCAGGCAGCAGGTCATGTTAAGATTGATGTAAATGAATTAAACATAGACATGCTCTCAATTTCAGGTCACAAATTCCATGGACCAAAGGGTGTAGGTGTTTTATTTGCCAGAAAAACTGTTCCACTTACTAATGTAATAGAAGGTGGCGCTCAGGAAAGAGGTAAGAGAGCCGGTACAGAAAATCTTCCGGGAATAGTAGGAATGGCAGTAGCTTTACAGGAAGCTTGTGCTAATATGGAAGAAAATGCAAAGAAGGAAACAGCTTTAAGAGACAGATTGATCAAAGGTTTATCAGAAATTGAATATTCAATGTTAAATGGTGATCATGAGAAGAGACTTCCAGGTAATGTAAATTACATTTTTGAAGGTATTGAAGGTGAATCTCTTCTATTATTATTAGATGCAAGAGGTATTGCAGCTTCATCAGGTTCTGCATGTACATCAGGCTCACTTGATCCAAGCCATGTATTACTTGCAATTGGAAGACCTCATGAGATTGCTCATGGTTCACTTAGACTTACAATTACTGCTGAAAATACAGAAGAAGAAATCGACTACATTGTTGAAAAAACAAAAGAAGTAGTTGCTTACTTAAGAAGTATTTCACCGGTATGGTCAAGAATGATGGAAGAAAAGAACAACAAATAAAGTACATTAATATATATTGTGATTAGATGCAAAAGCAATTTTGTATTGAAAGGAGATTTAATATGTTATATAGTGAGAAAGTAATGGATCATTTCATGAATCCTAGAAATGTAGGAACAATCGACGACGCAGACGGTGTTGGAGAAGTAGGAAACGCTAAATGTGGCGATATAATGAAAATATTTATAAAAGTAGATAATGATATTATTTCAGATGTAAAATTTCAGACATTTGGATGTGGTTCAGCTATTGCAAGTAGCTCAATGGCAACAGAATTAATTAAGGGAAAACCATTAAGTCAGGCACTTGAACTTACAAACAAGGCTGTAGCTGAAGCATTAGATGGTTTGCCAGCACACAAACTTCACTGTTCAGTATTAGCTGAAGAAGCTATTAAGGCAGCTATTGAAGATTATCAGAAGAAAAAAGAAGCTGGAGAAGTAAAATAATTTCATTAATTCTCTTGCATTCTAGGTTGTTGTGTGATTAAATAAAGAGTCGATTGTCAAGACAGAGGCTGGCATAATATATACGGTTGATACGCATTTATGCCTGACACCTATTGGGCGTGATGTGCAGGATGCCACTGGCTATGTTTTGGCGTATGAAGATTGACTGATTTTACAAGCTTATAATTCATAAGATTAAAAACAAAAAAGGATTGGAAGAGAAAAGTGAGTATTAAAGAAATTCAAGATGAAATTATTAAGTTAAAAAAAGAAAAAGATATTTGTATATTAGCCCATTGTTATCAGAATCCTGAAATTTTGGAAGTGGCAGATTTTACAGGTGACAGTTTTGGACTTTCTGTTGAAGCGGCAAAAACTGATGCAAAAACAGTTATTATGTGTGGCGTTAGATTCATGGCTGAAACAGTTAAGATTTTATCACCTGATAAGAAAGTTATTTTGTCAAATGCTGATGCAGGTTGCCCAATGGCAGAAATGATGGACAAGGACTTAATCGAACAGGTTAAGAAAAGTTATCCGGATTACACAGTTGTAGCTTACATTAATACAACAAGTGAGTTGAAGACAATATGCGATGTTTGCGTAACATCATCTTCAGCAGTTACAATTTGTAATAAGATTGAAAATGACAAGATTTTATTTATACCGGATTGTAATTTAGGTGATTGGGTTTCACAGCAGATTTCTCATAAAGAATTCAAGTTACTTTCAGGTGGTTGTCCAACTCATGCAAGAATGAGTAAGGAAGATGTGAAGAAGGCAAAAGAAAAATGGCCTAACGCACAGTTGTTAGTTCATCCTGAGTGTAAACCTGAAATTGTTGAACTTGCTGATTATGTTGGCTCAACAACAGGAATTATGAATTATGCAAGAAAAAGTGATCATAAGGAATTTATTATTGGTACAGAGAATTCTATCGTAACTCATTTACAGATGGAATGTACAGATAAGATTTTCCATCCATTGTCAAAAGATTGTGTATGCCACAATATGAAGGCAACAACTTTAACAGATGTTTTAAACTGTTGTAAGGGTATTAGTGGTGATGTAATTGAAATGGATGAAGATACAAGAATTAAAGCGAAGAAATGTATCGACAAAATGATTGAAATGGGATAAATTAAAATAATGAGTATAAGGCTGAAATGTATTTTCAGCCTTATGTTATTATCAAAATCCTATAGAAAATTTAGGAGGAAAATATGAAAGCATTAATAGCTATGAGTGGCGGTGTTGACAGCAGCGTTGCAGCAGTTTTTATGAAAGAAAAAGGATATGATCCAATAGGCGTTACAATGAAGCTTTACGACAACGAGGATATTAATATTTCTAATGAAAAAACATGTTGTTCATTAAGTGATATTGAAGATGCAAGAAGTATTGCTTTTCAAGAAGGATTTCCATATTATGTTTTCAATTTCAAAGCACAGTTTAGAGAAAAGGTAATGGATAAGTTTGTTAATTGCTATAAATGCGGTATGACACCTAATCCATGTATTGACTGTAACAGATATTTGAAATTTGACGAGTTAGACAGAAGAGCCAAAGAGTTAGGCTGTGATGTTATCGTAACAGGTCATTATGCAAGGATCAGATTTAACGAAGAGACAGGCAAGTACGAACTTCTTAAAGGTATAGATGACTCAAAAGACCAAAGTTATGTTCTTTATTATATGACTCAGGAAGAATTAAGCAGAACAATGTTTCCTTTAGGGGAATATACAAAAGACGAAATCAGAAAGATTGCAGAAGAGCATAAACTAATTAACGCCAACAAACACGATAGTCAGGATATTTGTTTTATTCCTGACGGTAATCACATGAAGTTTATAGAAGAATATACTCATGAAAAAGTTGGCAGAGGTAATTTCCTTGATATTAATGGAAAAGTAATTGGCCATCACAATGGTTATTACAGATATACAGTAGGTCAGAGAAAAGGAATTAATGTTAATCGTGATGGAAAACATTATGTATTAGAAATCAGACCGGAAACAAATGAAGTTGTAGTTGGTAGAAATAAAGACTTGTTTGCTAATCAGTTAATCGCATCTGATTTTAACTGGATTTCAGGTGAAACTCCAACAGAGCCTATAAGAATCAGTGGTCGAACAAGATACCATCAGCCATTAACAGAAGGAACAGCAGAAGTTTTAGAAAATGGTGACGTAAAAGTTACATTTGATGAACCAATCAGAGCCATTACAAAAGGCCAGTCAGTTGTTTTATATAACGGCGATGTTGTTTTAGGTGGCGGTGCTATAGTGAAATCAATGAACAGCCAGGTATAAATTTATCAATTAAGATTAGAGCTAACACCCAAAATATAATATATGAACAAAAAGCAATTTCTATTTAAACTATTTTTTACAAAACATAAAGTTTAGTAAGAAGAACAGTTTTAAGTAGAAGTTGCTTTTTTACAAAATAATTGGTGTTTTAACATATGATTCAATATAGTAAAATAGAAAATATAAAAAACATCTTAAAACATACTAAATATATATACAATAAATATTTTTTAAAAAAAGTCAATATCTCCTATTGACATTGTAGGAAATAAGTTGTATCATTCCTATTGTAAACAAAACCTACTAAACATATAGGAAATAAAACATTTCTTATAACAAGGAATTAAAAAGGAGTAAGGTAATGAACAAGACAAAGACAGCGTATAATTACAAAATGAGAAAAACATACTGTTGTGTCAGAAGTTACATAGGAAATGCAAAGGCACGAATGTGCAGTTAATATATAATAAGAAGTAATGATTTGAGATTACCGATGAGCCAATTAAATGTAAGTCAAAAGAAAGCTAAAGGAAATATCAAATTATTGAATTAAAGTTTTATAAAAAAAATTGGAGGAAACAAAAATGGCAAAAGTTTACGAAAGTGCATCAGAGTTAGTTGGTAAGACACCACTACTTAAATTAAATAAATATCAGGAAAGCGTAGGAGTTAAGGACGCAAGCATTTTAGCAAAGCTTGAATATTTAAATCCTGCAGGAAGTGTTAAGGACAGAGTTGCTCTTCAGATGATTGAAGATTTAGAAGAGAGCGGACAGATTAAACCAGGAGCAACTTTAATTGAGCCAACATCAGGAAACACAGGTATTGGTATTGCAGCAGTTGCCGCATCAAAGGGATACAAAGTAGTAATTACAATTCCTGAAACAATGAGTATTGAAAGAAGAAACATTATTAAAGCATACGGTGCTGAAATTGTTTTAACAGACGGAACAAAGGGAATGAAGGGCGCAATTGCTAAGGCTGAAGAGTTAAAGGAAGCAACTCCTGGTTCAGTAATTCTTGGACAGTTTGTAAATCCTTCAAATTCTAAGGTTCATAGATTAACAACAGGACCTGAAATTTGGGAAGACACAGATGGGAAGGTTGACATTTTTGTTGCAGGCGTTGGTACAGGTGGTACTGTTACAGGTGTAGGTGAATATTTGAAATCAAAGAACCCTAACGTAAAAATTGTTGCAGTAGAACCAAAAGACAGTCCTGTTCTTTCAGAAGGCAAAGCTGGAGCACACAAGATTCAGGGTATTGGTGCAGGATTTGTTCCTGATGTACTTAATACAGAAATCTATGATGAAATTATTCCTGTATCAAATGAAGATTCTTTTGAAACAGGTAAGGCAATTGCGAAAACAGAAGGTGTTTTAGTTGGTATTTCATCAGGTGCAGCATTATTTGCAGCAAAGGAACTTGCAAAGAGACCTGAAAACAAAGGAAAAACTATTGTAGCATTATTTCCTGACTCAGGAGACAGATACTACAGCACAGCTTTATTCCAGTAGAAATTAAATAGAAATATAAAAAAATAAACCAAAGATAGAATAACAAAAGAAAACATGGCTTTATAATGACAGTTAATGTAAAGCTAGATAAAAGCACTGATTTTAGCAAAAATATATTGCAAAATAAAGAACAAAATACAATTGAATAAGAAATTATATTAAGTATAGTAAACAAGAAAAACAGATAGGAGATTTTAAATGAGCGAAAGAAATTATAGATTTGAAACATTACAGTTACACGTAGGACAGGAACAGCCGGATCCGGCAACAGATTCAAGAGCAGTACCAATTTACCAGACAACATCTTATGTATTTAAGAACTCAGCACATGCAGCAGCAAGATTTGGATTAGCTGATGCAGGTAACATTTATGGTAGATTAACAAATTCAACACAGGGTGTATTCGAAGACAGAATCGCAAAACTTGAAGGTGGTGTAGCGGGTCTTGCAGTTGCATCAGGTGCAGCAGCAATTTCATACACAATTCAGGCTTTAGCAGGAGCAGGCGAACATATTGTTGCCCAGAAGACAATTTATGGTGGTACATCAAACCTTTTAGCACATACATTACCAAACTACGGTATCACAGCTACATTTGTAGATGCTCATAACTTAGAAGAAGTTGAAGGAGCAATTCAGGGAAATACAAAGGCTATCTACCTTGAAACATTAGGAAACCCTAACAGTGATATTCCTGATCTTGATGCAATCGCTGAAATTGCACATAAGCATGGACTTCCTGTAGTAGTTGATAACACATTTGGTACACCATACCTTATTCGACCAATCGAACATGGAGCAGACATTGTTGTTCATTCAGCAACTAAGTTCATCGGTGGCCATGGAACATCACTTGGTGGTGTAATCGTTGACGGTGGTACATTTGATTGGGCTGCAAGCGGAAGATATCCTGGAATTTCAGAACCAAACCCAAGTTACCATGGCGTAAGATTTACAGAAGCAGCAGGTCCTGCAGCTTTTGCAACATACATTAGAGCAATTTTACTTAGAGATACAGGTGCAACAATTTCACCATTTAATGCTTTCTTATTACTTCAGGGTACAGAAACATTATCTCTTAGAATTGAAAGACATAACGAAAATACTAAAAAGGTTGTTGAATATTTATCAAATCATCCATTAGTTGAAAAAGTAAATCATCCATCATTACCAGATCACCCAGATCATGGGTTATATGAAAAATATTTCCCAAATGGTGGGGCAAGTATCTTTACTTTCGATATCAAGGGTGGTCAGGAAGAAGCTCATAAGTTTATTGATAATCTTCAGTTATTCTCATTACTTGCTAACGTTGCAGATGTTAAGTCATTAGTAATTCATCCTGCAACAACAACACATAGCCAGTGCACAGCTGAAGAATTAGCAGAACAGAACATTAATCCAAACACAATCAGATTATCAATTGGTACAGAAAACATTGATGATATTATTGAAGACTTAGATGAAGCATTTAAGGCACTTCAGTAATTAACATAACAATTGATTGAAAAATATATAGGCAGGCATAGACGGGAAACTGTTTATGTCTGCCTTGATTTTTTTAAAAATATTATAAGTACCACATAAATGAATGTGTACTTGATTTTTAAAATAAATAATATAAAATCGTTATAGGTATTAATATTTGTTTCGCGAAAATTATTTCGTGTGTGCTAAGGTTAAGTTCATTCATATTAGAGGACAGTTAGAATAAGAACTTTAGACACGATGATTTTATAAATAAATTAATGAAAATTGAACAAATTAAGTAGTAAAAATTAAATAAATATATTGCGAGGTTGTATATGGATTATTATAAAAGAGCAGTAGAATTAAACGATGACACAGTAGCTAACAGACGTTATATACACGAAAATGCAGAAGTAGGTTTGGAACTTCCAAACACAGTTGAATATATAATGAAGAAGTTAGAAGAGTATGGCTTAAAACCTGAAAAGTGTGGCCATGGTGTAACCGCAACAGTAGGTAGAGGTGGAAAAGTTATTTTACTAAGAGCAGATATGGACGCCCTTCCAATGACTGAGGAAAGTGGCGAAAGTTTTGCCAGCAAAAATAAAAATGCGGCACATTGTTGCGGCCATGATTTTCATGCAGCCATGTTATTAACAGCAGCAAGAATGTTAAAAGAAAACGAAAAAGAACTAAAGGGAACTGTTAAGTTTATGTTCCAGCCGGCAGAAGAAATTTTTGAAGGTAGCAAGGACATGGTAGAAAATGGCTTGCTTAAAAATCCAAAACCGGATGTAGCACTTGCAACTCATGTGGTAGTTGGTAGAATCCCAATTGGAACTTATATGTATAACAGCAAAGATACAATGATGTATTCAGTTGACGGCTTTAAAATCACTGCTAAGGGAAAAGGTTCTCATGGGGCATATCCTCATGTGGGAATAGATCCAATCAACATTGGGGCACACATTCATTTGGCATTACAGGAGTTAGTTGCAAGAGAAAGTGATCCTTCAAAAGCAGTTGCTTTGACAGTTGGAAAATTTCAGGCAGGTACAGCAGCAAACATTATACCTGAAACAGCAGTTTTAGAAGGCACTCTTCGAACAAACGATAGCAAAATGAGAGAAAAAATTGTTAACAGAATAAAAGAAGTAGCAGAAAAAACTGCAGAAGTTTATGGTGGCAGTGCAAGTATTGAAATGATATATGAAGTGCCTACAATAACATGCGATAGCAAACTTACGGAAGAGTTTGTTAAGTATATTAAAGAAATTAACGGCCCTGAAATGATACCGTATCCTGATGTTACAGCTAGTGCTTCAGACGATTTTGCAGTAATAGCTGAACAGATACCAAGCACGTATTTATATATTTCGGCAGGTTTTATGGATGAGAGAGGTGATTATCCTGTTCATCATCCAAAAGTAAAGTTTAATGAAGAAGTTTGCCCTATAGGATCCTCGGTTATGGCTCACTTGGCAACAAGATGGCTGGGAGAAAATTAGTGAATAACAAAAAAGAAGTAATTAGAATGATAAAATTTATGCTGTTTTCAATATCAGCAGTAGTTATTGAGGGTATAGTTTTTGGAAAAGCAACAGACACAAAGGAGACGATATCATGTTATCAAATAGAAGAATAGTTATTATAGGAGCAGGTCACGTGGGAACTCATTGTGCAGCAGCACTGAGTTTTCAAAATATATGCGACGAGATAGTTTTTATTGACAGAGATAAGGAAAAAGAAAAAAGTCAGGCAATGGATTTAGCTGACAGTGTGGCATTTTTACAGTCGGCACCGGTTATAAGAGTTGGAGATTACAAAGATTGTGAAGATGCAGATATTATTGTAATTGCAGCAGGGGTACCAAGGCTACCGGGCCAGACAAGACTTGATACATTAGGGGCATCAGTTGAATGTATTAAGGATGTTGTGGAAAACTTAAAGCAAGTGAAAATAAATGGTATTGTAATTACAATTACTAATCCTGCCGACATAATAGCTGATTATGTAAGGAAAGGGCTTGATATGCCTAAAAATCAGGTGTTTAGCACAGGTACATCATTAGACACAGCCAGAACAAGAAGAACCGTTGCAGATTTATGTAATGTAGATCCAAGAAGCGTTCTAGCTTTTGCAATGGGAGAACATGGCGATTCATCAATGGTTCCTTTTTCTCACATGACAATATTTGGAAAGCCTTATAAAGAATTTGTATCAGAAAATAAGGGAAGAGTAAAAGAATTTTCTGAAGAAAAAGTAGTTGAAGGCACACATATGCGTGGAATGGATATTATTAACGGAAAAGGTTCAACTGAATTTGGCATAGGTGCGGCACTTGCTGATATGGCAAAGGCTGTTTTAACAAATGAACACAGAATACTTCCTGCATCAACTTTACTTGAAGGGGAATACGGTCAGAAAAATGTTCACGCAGGAGTGCCATGTATCATTGGTAGAAATGGCATTGAAAGTGTAGTGGAACTTCATTTGACAGAAGAGGAAAATAAGCAGTTTGCAAAATCCTGTGATATTATAAGAGAGCACATAAAAATGGCAGAGACTATTTAAAGTTAAAAACAGAAAGAAGGAAAAATGGAAAATTACAGCATACATCTTCCAAGTTATTCTATTGGAGACAAGGTATATAACAAGATTCCCGAAATATGTGGAACTTATGGAAAAAAGATTATTGCAATTGGTGGTCATAAGGCAATTAATGCAGCAAGAGAAAAAATAGAAAAAGCAATTGAAGGTTCAGATTTAGAAATACTGGATTTTTTATGGTACGGTGGAGAGGCAACTTATGAAAATGTCGAAGCCTTAATGGAAAATCAGCTTGTAAAAGAAGCCGACATAATTTTTGCAATTGGTGGTGGAAAATCAACAGATACAGGAAAATGCTTGGGGGTAAAAATAGACAAACCGGTATTTTCTTTTCCAACAATAGCATCAAACTGTTCAGCTTGTACAAGTGTGTCCATAATGTATTATCCTGATGGAAGATTTAAGGAGCCTTTCTTTTATCCGGCACCACCGGTTCATGCTTTTATTGATACAGAAATTACAGTAAATTCACCATCAAGATATTTATGGGCTGGTATGGGCGACACTTATGCAAAATATTTTGAAGCTGAAATGTCTTCAAAAGGAGAGGAATTACAGCATTATTTCCAAATGGGTGTAAATGCAAGCCGAATGTGTTACGAGCCTATAATGAAATATGGAAAAGCTGCCATGGATTCAAATGACAGAAAACAAAATTCTTATGAATACGAGCAGGTTGTATTGGCAATTATAGTATCAACTGCTGTTGCTTCAATTTATCTTACGGCAGAGCACACAGTTCATTACAATTCAGGATTGGCACATGCTATATTTTATTCTTTGACAGCGCATCCTCATATTGAAAAAAATCATCTTCATGGGGAAGTTGTAAGTTATGGTGTTTTAAATCTTTTACTTGTAGACAACAATATGGAAGATTTTGAAACAGTATATAAATTTAACAAGTCAGTAGGACTTCCAACATGTCTTAAAGATTTGGAATTTACAAAAGACAACATAGAACAATTAGCAGAAAATGCGGTAATAATGAAAGATATCGAGCATAACCCATACGTTATTACAAAGGAAATGTTAATAACATCAATGGAAAAATTAGAAGAATTAAATAAATAAAATTGCAAAGGATAAGATTAATGGACAAGAAAATAATATTTTTGGATTTAGATGGAACATTAACAAATGATGAAAAGAAAATTACACCTAAAACAAAAGAAGCCCTTATGGACATTCAAAAAAGAGGTCATATTGTGGCTCTTGCGTCTGGCAGACCAACGCCTGGCATGGGATTTATTGCAAAAGAGCTGGAACTTGAAAAATATGGTGGATATGTTATGTCATTTAATGGTGGAAAAATTATCGACTGGAAAACAAAGGAGACAGTTTTTGAGAATACTCTGGATAGAAAATATCTTCCTGATTTAATAAGATATGCAAGACAAAACAATCTGGGGCTGATTACTTATGACAACAAGCAGGGACTTGTGGCTACACGAGTAGATCCGTATGTAATGCTTGAAACTGTAAAAATCAACAGAATACCGGCATTTTTAACAGATGTAGTAAAGTATGTGGACTACAATCCAAACAAATGCCTTTACACTGTAGATCCTGAAATTTCAGAATATCACGAAAAAAGGCTTGCCGAAAAATTCGGAGATGTTCTTTCAGTGTATCGTTCTACAGATTACTTTATTGAAATTGTACCAAAGGGAATTGACAAAGCTGCATCAATTAAAGTTTTAATTGACAAATTAAACATACCTCATGAAAATACAATTGCCTGTGGTGATGGATTTAATGATTTGTCAATGATTAAATATGCAGCAGTTGGTGTTGCAATGGAAAATGCTGTAGATGCAGTGAAAGAAAATGCTGATTATATTACAGCATCAAACAACGATGATGGTATAGCAAAGGTAGTAGAAAAGTTTATAACGGATTAATGATGGGATGAATGTATTACTTTCTAAACTTGATGAAGCAATTGATGATTTAGAAAATGGTCGTGTACTTACAGAGGAAGAGTTATGGGAAGAAATTGACAGCATATAGAGGATTGGGTATGGAAACAAAAGACTGCAAAATAGAAATTTAGGGTTGACTGACAGAAATGGTTGACGTATAATCCTTACTAACAGTTGAAGATGACCATTGAAACCGTTGATGCGGAGGTAAAAGTGAATCGTGCACTTACAGAGAGTAGGGAGTAGCTGAGAACCCACAGAACGCAGCTCACATAAATGGACCGCAGAGGGCATGGAACAAAACTTTTTTAGAAGCCAGTATTTCATGACGTGAAGGCATACGTTAGTTGCACAGAGTATGTTTGTACTCGTTGAGAGCATATCGTTTGATATGAATCAAGGTGGCACCGCGGAAGATTTTTAGATTATCCGTCCTTGATAGTAGATTAATACTATCAAGGACTTTTTTTCGTATAAAGAAAAATAGATTATAGAAGTTATAAAAGTAATTTAATTTCTATATACTCTGAAGGGTTATCTAAACTGAAATAACTTTTAAAAGGAGAAAGATTATGAGAGGATTTAAGAAAGTTTTAGGTTTAGTTTTAACAGTAGCATTAGCTACATCAGTATTCACAGCATGTGGAAACAGCAAAAAGGGTGGAGATAATGACAATGACAAGAAAAAAATTGGAATTATCACAATGGTAGAAAATGGCGCTTTTATGGATATGAAAGAAGGAATTCTTGAAGAACTAAAAGCAAAAGGCTACACAGAAGACAACACAACTTTTGATTACCAGTGTGCATCAGGTGATGCAACAACTTTATCAACTATAGCAAGTAACATGGCTGACGGTTCATACACGGCAGTGTTTACAATTGCAACACCTCCAACACAGACATTTGTAAGTACAGAATCAGACACACCTGCATTTTTCTGTGCAGTATCAGCACCACTTGCAGCAAAGGTTTTAACAGACATGGATAAGCCTGACATGAATGCTACAGGAACATCAAATGCAATTCCTGTTTCAGAAATAATTGATTTTGCACAGGCAACAACACCTGCAAAGAAATACGGTCTTATTTATAGTGGAAACGAAGACAACGCTACAAACACAATTAAACAGGTTGAAGAATACTTAAAGAAAATCGGTGTTGAATATGTTGAAAAAACAGCTCCTACAGCAGCAGATGTAGAAAACGCAACAAACGCTTTAATAGCTGAAAAAGTAGATGCAGTATTTGTTCCAAATGATTCAATTATTCAGGACGGTGTTTCAAAACTTACAGAAATCTGCAAGGACAAAAAAGTTCCAACATATTGTGCATCAGCAACAACAGTTCAGTCAGGTTGTTTTGCAACACTTGCAATTGACGACAAGGGAATCGGTAAGAAAACAGCAGATATGGCAGTTGAATATTTAAAGAATGGTAAGAAGGTAGAAGATATACCGGCACAGGTTGTAGGTATTGACTACTGTTCAGTAAATAAAGACACAATGAAAGCTTTAGGACTTACAAAGAAAGATATAAAAACAAAGTATGAAGTAAAAGAACTTGATACAGCTAAGTAAGTTTAAAAGTATAAATTAGATAACATGAAAAAACATTTGAAAAGTATAAAGCAAAAAGTTTGCTACAAAAATGAAAATAATAGAGTAATGAAAAACTGAGAATTAAAATATTACAATAATAATTGAAAGTGAAAAAGAAATGGTAGAATTACAATATTATTTATCAAATGTGCCAGAAGCATTAATTTACGGTTTATTGGCAATGGGTATATATATTTCTTTAAGAATATTAGATATACCTGATTTAACAACAGAAGGAAGTTTTGGATTTGGAGCTGTAATTTCTGTTTTAGTTTCTCTTAACGGTCATCCCATTCTTGCAGTTTTTGCTGGAATGGCGGCGGGAATGATAGCAGGATTAATTACAGGAGCTTTGCAGACTAAACTTAATGTGCATCCTGTTTTGGCAGGTATTATTACAATGAGTGGTTTGTATTCCATTAATTTGGTTTGCTATTCTTTGACGGATAAAGGTCAGACTACAAACTTAAGTTATGGTAAAGTAACAATTTTTGAAAAAGTAAAAGAAACCTTAGGTATTAGAGGTATGTTTGAAACTTCTATGGTAAAGGCTGGTGTTAGTTTTATTATTGCTTTAGTTGTAATTCTATTAGTGATTTGGTTTTTTAAAACTCATTTAGGACTTTGCATTAGAGCAACAGGCGACAATCCTGATATGGTAAGAGCATCATCAATTAACGTAGACAGAACAAAGATTGTTGGTTTGATGATGGCAAACGGTCTTATTGGTTTATCAGGTGCACTGCAGTCACAAAGCATTAGCTATGCTGATATTAGTTTACAAAACGGAACTTTGATTTATGGTCTTGCTGCAGTAATTATTGGTGAAGTTATTTTTGGAAAAAGAAGTGTGGCAACAGGAATTGTTTCAGCAGTAATCGGTTCTGTTCTATATAAAATAATAGTTGCATTCGTTATCAGACAGCAGTTGTTTGGCGATATGAGTTCAAACCTTATGAAATTCACATGTGCATTAATAGTAGCTATTACATTGGCAGTACCTGCAATTAAGGAAAGAATGGCTGCAAGAAAAATCAGAAAGGGGGCAATGTAATGTTAGAAATAAATAACATATCAAAAACCTTTGCCAAAAGTACAGTTAATGAACATACAGCAATTAACCATATGTCATTAAACCTAAAAGATGGTGATTTTGTAACAGTAGTTGGCTCCAATGGTGCAGGTAAATCAACCTTATTTAATGCAATATGTGGTACCTTTATGGTGGATAAAGGTAATATTTTATTAGATGGAGAAGATATTACTTTTAAGAGTGAACATGCAAGAGCTAAATTAATCGGCAGAGTTTTTCAGGATCCAATGAAAGGAACAGCTCCTAATATGACAATCGAAGAAAATCTTGCGTTGGCATATACAAGAGCAGGAAAGAAAAATTCACCTTTTAAGAGAGCCATAACTAAGAAGCAGACAGCTTTCTTTAGGGAGAATCTTGCAAGATACAATATGGGAATTGAAGACCGAATGAAAACCAAAATCGGCTTACTTTCAGGAGGCCAGCGACAGGTAGTTACATTGTTAATGTGTACTTTATCAATTCCAAAGTTGTTATTGCTTGATGAGCATACAGCAGCTCTTGATCCTGCAACAGCAGAAAGAGTAATGGAAATAACAAAAGAAATTGTAGTAGAGAATAACATTACCACAATGATGATTACACATAATTTGAATCAGTCATTAACCACAGGTAACAGAACAATTATGTTAGACAGCGGTGAGATTATATTGGATCTTTCAGGAGAAGAAAGAGACAATATGACAATGGATGATTTGATTAAGATGTATTCAGCAAAGAAACAGAAAGCATTTGATAATGATAGAATATTGTTAAGTTAAGAAAAAAGAAGTTGTAGCATTGCTACAGCTTCTTTTTTTGTGTAATAAGAACTTACTTCAGAACTTCTTATTACGCAAAAAAACAATACGCAATTATACAATTTGAGACAAACGTATAAAAAACAGAAAGAATGGTTGCATTTAGCAAAAAGTAGAGTTATATTACAAATATAAGAAAATCATACACAAGTATAAAAAAGATGCTAATGTAAAATTTAGATACATTAGTATAAGGAGGATGTTATGGCAAATTCAAACATTACAAAAAAAGCTTTGGCACAAAGCTTAAAAGAGTTGGGGGCCACAAAGATTTTGGATAAAATAACTGTTGCAGACATTACAGACCATTGCGGTGTTAACAGACAGACATTTTATTATCATTTTAATGACAAGTATGAATTGCTTAGTTGGATATATAATCAGGATTTATTTATTCCATTAACACAGGATTTGACTTTTGAAAACTGGGTTGAAAAGTTAATTGGATTGTTCAAATATATGAAGCAGCAGAAAGCGTTTTTTATGAACACTATTAAATCATCCAACAATTTCTTCGCTGAATATAGTAATAAAATTTTCGCAGAGTTGTTTGTGAAGGCAATAGCAGAACTTGACTTATATCAGCATTTAGATGATAAAGAACAGGATATATATGCGAGATTTTTCGCTTATGGCTTAACAGGAGTAATTGTTGACTGGGCATTAAAAGGTATGAAGGAAAATGAAGATGATTTAGCTGTTTTGCTACAGAAAATGACATTACAAACTGAAGAGTTAGGTCATGAGATTTACATGTATAAAAGAAATACAAAGAATTAAAAAAATGATTTAACAGGAAATTGATTTTAGTCTATTTGAAAATATACAGAGTTATATTTTTACAATAAAGAGGTACAAATGAAATCTAATATCTGTTTATTATACAGAAAGTAAATGACTTATACAATTTCATACAGGTGTCATAAAAATACATTGGTGTATAAGAATGTATAATGATTTTTTTACATATAAAAGTATACTGTACAATAGAAAAGAAAAGGAGTGTATGTTGAAATGAGAAAGTATGTTCAAAAAGGAATAAGTTTGGCGTTGGTTATGACAATGTCAACCTGGTGTTTGTCAGGATGTGGAACTACAAACACACAGTCAAAGAAAACAGAAAAAAAACAAACAGAAGCTTCTGACACAATTAAACAGTCAGATTTGCAAACATTATTAAGCAGTAAGATTGGTGACACAGCCAATACTGAAAAGAAAGAAACAGTTTTCGTGGAAATGGATCCATCTGGTGAAGTTACTAAGACAACAGTAAGTGATACTTTGAAAGTTTCTGATAAGGATAGCATTAGTGATGTATCAAATCTCGATAATATTACAAATTTAAGTGGTGATGAAAAATATACTACAGATGAGAATGGCAATATTGTTTGGGAGAATAAAGGAAAAGACATTACATATCAGGGTACAACAACAGAGTCTACACCTATTAAAGTAAATGTTAAATATTATTTAGATGATGAAGAAATATCACCAGATGATTTGGCAGGAAAAAGCGGAAAAGTAAAAATTGTTTATGACTATGTTAATGAAACATCATCTGAGGGAAAATTCATTCCATTTATTACTTTAACAGGTATGGTTTTAGATGATAATTTCACAAATGTAAAAGTTGATAACGGTAAAGTAGTTGAATATGATGGCTCAAACATTGTAATCGGTTATGGAGCACCGGGCTTTAAGGACAATATTATATCAACAGTTAGCAAGGCTGAAGATTATTTAAAGGATATTGATATTCCTGAATCATTTACAGTTGAAGCTGATGTAAAAGACTTTAGCTTAAACATGTCACTTACAATGGCAACATCTGAAATTGCTGATTTAGATTTAGACAAGAGCTTAGATTTCTCAGATATTGAAGATAAGATGGATGAGTTAAAGGACGGTACAAATCAGTTAGTAAAAGGTGCTGGAGATTTAGTATCAGGTGCCAGCAAATTAAATTCAGGTGCAGATAAGATTGATAAGGGTGCAAAGGATATTGCTAAATATACATCTGATTTATATTTAGGAACAACTACATTATTAACAAGCTATAAGAAGTTTGACTGTGCTCTTGTTTCAGGTGTTAAGAGTGCAAACAAAGGTGCTAAGAAATTATACAAAGGAACAAAGAGTGTTAAGTCAGCATCTAACAAGTTGAATTCAGGTGCCCAGACATTAAACAGCGGCGCTAAGAAGGTTAACTCAGGTGCACAGGAACTTGCAAAAGGTTTAAGCAGTGCAAAAGCAGGTTTTGAAGATGTTAAGGACAGCAAGGGTAATGTTAAGAGCCAGGGCTTAAAGAATGGCTCAAAGGCTTTAGCAACAGGAACAAAAACAGCAGAAGCAGGCGTAAAACAGTTAGTTGGTACATTACAGTCAACACCAAGTTCTATCCAGACTCAAATTGATGGTGTTGTTAAAAAAGTAAGCGCAGCTACAGGCGGTGCAATTGCTTCTGAAAAAGCATTAAACGCAACTATTGAAAAGATTAACGGTGCCATTGCTCAGGGCGCAGACATGACTACTGTTTTAACAGGTGCAGGTTTAAATGCAACAGCTTATTATCAGTTATTAGAAGCATATTATGGAATTAAAACATTAGAGCAGGTTAAATCAACATTTGAAACTCAGATTACTTCACAGGCATCAAGCATTAAGGCTCTTGTTGATGGCATGGGAGATTTAACAGATGGTGCATCAGCGTTAAATACAGGAATTAATACATTATACACAGGTATTAGCAAGTTAAATACGGGTGCCGGTACTTTAGCAGCAGGCACAAAAAGTTTATATGATGGAACAAGTACATTAGCATCAGGAACAAACCAGTTAAAGAGTGGTGCAAAAACTCTTAACTCAGGTATGAAGTCACTTAACCAGGGAACAGATAAGATGAACAGTAAGTTAGGCGATGCAAGCTCACAGGTTAAAGATGGTATTGCAACTGTTAATTCAGGTGCAGGACAGATTAGTGATGGTGCTAAAACATTAGCAAATGGTACAGGTTCATTAAGCAGTGGTGTTGTAACATTATTTAATGGAACAAAAACATTAAAAGATGGTGTTGTTAAATTAAATGACGAAGGTATAAGCAAGATTACTGAAATCTTTGGCGATGATACAAAGGATGCAGTTAATAGTATTGAAGATATATTAAATAACGGAAAAGAATACAAGTCATTCTCAGGAATTAAGAGTGATATGTCAGGTAACGTTAAATTCATATTTAAGACAGCCGAAATCAAGTCGGATAAGTAAAGGAGCTAATAAGTTATGAAGAAGTTTGGACAGTTTGTTGTAAAAGCCAGATATGTCATATTACTAATTAGTATTTTACTACTAATTCCAGCAGGCATTGGCTATATGAATACAAAAGTAAATTACGACTTATTATACTATTTGCCGGACGGAATTGACACAATGACAGGTCAGGACATAATGATGGACGAATTCAATTCAGGTGCATTTAGTATTGTTATGGTTGATAAGATGGACGATAAAGATGTCACAAAGCTTATTGACAAAATGAAAAAAGTTGACCATGTAAGTAAAGTTTTATGGTATGACTCTTTTGAAAAAGCAGGTGTACCAAAATCAATGCTACCAGATGATGTGTACAAAGCCTTTAACAAAGGTACATCAACAATTATGATGGTTATTTTTGATGACACAAGTTCCGGTGAGGGAACAATGGATGCAATAACACAACTTAGAAATCTTACACAAAAACAGTGTTATATTAGCGGTATTTCAGCCATTGTTACAGATACAAAAGTGTTAGTTGAACAGGAAATGTTCATATACGTTTGTATAGCAGCATTAGTTTCAATTGTTGTTTTGTCGTTGTTAATGGATTCATACTTAATTTCAATTTTCTTTATGTTAAGTATTGGAATGGCTATTATATATAACTTAGGCAGCAACTTTGTGGTGGGAGAAATATCCTATCTGACAAAGGCGTTAGCGGCGGTGCTTCAGCTTGGTGTTACAATGGACTACTCAATATTCCTGTGGCACAGTTTTGAGGAAGAACTGGAGAAACATGACGGTGACAGTAAATCGGCTATGGCGGATGCTATTGCAGCTACAATATCTTCTGTTGTAAGTAGTTCAATAACAACAGTGGCAGGTTTCATTGCTTTATGCTTTATGAGTTTTACATTGGGACTTGACCTTGGTATTGTAATGGCAAAAGGTGTAATTTTAGGTGTTATCTCATGTGTAACTGTTTTACCGGCTTTCATTTTGGTATTTAACAAAGCCATTCAGAAAACAAAGCACAAACAGTTATTACCTGATTTTAAAAAGATTCCTGCGTGGATTACAAAGCATTATAGAATATTTATTGTATTGTTCTTATTATTAATTGGTCCTGCAGCTTACGGTCAGGCAAATACAAATGTATATTATGATTTAACATTAAGTTTGCCGGAAAGCTTAAAGAGTGTTACAGCTCAGAATAAAGTGGCAGATACTTATGATTTAGGCTCGGCTAACATGATTTTAATAAGTTCAGATACAAAGACGAAAGATGTTAAAGATTTATTGTCAGATGTTAATGATGTAAAAGGTGTAAAAGTTGCAATGGGACTTGAAAGTTTCTTAGACGGCTCAGTTCCTGATTCATTTATACCGGAAGATTTAACAAGTGCATTAAAGAGTGAAAAACATGAAATGTTAATCTTTATGTCTGAGTATAAGACAGGTTCAGATGAAGCCAATGCACAGTGTAATCAAATCGAAAAGATTATTAAGAAATACGACAAGTCAGGAATGCTTGTAGGCGAAGCTGCATGTACAAGAGACTTAATTAAGATAACAAACAAAGACTTTGCAACAGTAAGTTTTGTTTCAATATTTGTAATTTTTGCAATTATCGCAATTGTATTTAAGTCAATTACACTTCCTATAATTTTGGTAGCAGTAATTGAACTTGCAATCTTTATCAACATGGGTATTCCATTCTATACAGGAGCAACGTTACCATTTATTGCTTCAGTTGTAATTGGAACAATCCAGTTAGGTGCGACAGTTGACTACGCAATCTTAATGACTAACAGATATAAGTTAGAGCGTAGCAGTGGCAAGGAAAAATATCTTGCTGCAAAAGACGCATTAACAGCAACAATGAAGTCAATTATTGTTAGTGCTTGTACATTCTTTGGGGCAACATTTGGTGTAGGTGCTTACTCAAGTATTGACATGATTAGTTCACTTTGCTTACTTATGGCAAGAGGTGCCGTAATTAGTATGCTTTGTGTAATTTGTATTTTACCGGCAATGTTTGTTGTTTTTGACAAGGCTATTGTAAAGGGAAGTTACAAATTCTTAGACAAATAATTAAAACAGCAAATTAATGTTTGTTTTAAAAAGTAAATCAATGTTAGTTTTAAATAGTAAATTAATACTAGTTTGAAAAAGCAAAAAATGAAGTTTTAGAGGTTCAAATATAAGTTAAACATTATAAAGTTTAATGGAATTAGAACCTCTTTTTAGTTTAAAAAAAATGAAAAATGTGGTATAATTAGCATAAAATTAAGTACGGATTATTTTTAATCTTAAAGACTGGAGGGATGTACTATGAAGCAGATAGTAATTGCTATAGGAAGAGAGTTTGGTAGCGGAGGTTTAAAGGTAGCAGAAATGGTAGCAGAACATTACAATATACCTTTATATCACAAGCAATTATTAGATGAAGTGGCAAAGGAAGGAAAGTACAGTAGAGAAGTAGTTGAGAAGTACGACGAAAAACCTATTAACCTTACTTTTATGCCAATTCCATTAGGTGGTGTAACAACGTCAATAGAACAGGATGTTGCCATTAAGGAATTCAATATGCTTAGAAAGAGAGCAAATGAGGAAAATGAATCATTTGTTGTTGTAGGCAGATGTGCAGATGAAATTCTCGCAGATAATCCAAATCTTACAAAAGTATTTATTTTAGGAGATACAGAAAGTAAGGCTAAGAGAGTTATGGAAAGAGACGGCATTGATAAGAAAGCTGCTTTATCCAAGATGAAGAAAAGAGACAAAGTAAGAAAAACATATCATAACTTCTATTGTGAGAATAAATGGGGTGATTCAAGAGCTTATGATTTGTGCATAAGCACAGCAAATATCTCATTAGAGAATGCAGCAAAGCTAATTATTGACTATGTTGAAATGAAATAAAAACAATTCAATAAGAAAAAGCCTTTATTTATAGGCTTTTTCTTATTTTTTTGGCTGAAAATAAAAATGGTTTCTTGAATCGGATATATGGTTGTCAAACATTAAATATGATAAAATAATACCATGGTTAAACTTAACAAAGAAAATGTAAAAAGGAGGATTTTATGAGAAAAAACGTACAAAAAGCTTTGAGCTTAGCACTTAGCTTGTCAATGGTATGCAGTTTAATGGCGATTGATGGAAACTCTTACAAAAATATCGTAAGAGCTGATGAAATTATTGCTGCAGATGAAGGAAGCGGTAGTGGTGAAGTAGAACCGGAGATTGATTATTCTGATTTGATTAAGTCGGATTATAATTTGTTGAAAGGAGCAGGATATACTTACAGCAGCAAGGGTCAGGAAAATACAGACACTGCACTTACTAATGGAAGTCTTGATGGAGGCTTTTATAATTCAAAATGGGGAAAAGATGCAAATCAGAGAGTTACAATAACAACAGATGGAATTCAGGAAGTAAGTAATTTGAAGTCGTTTTTAATTTTCTTCAATAATGCGAATACATACTGTAAGAAATTCAACATTCAGTTATCATTAGATGGTGAAAATTTTGAAACGGTATATGAATCAACAGATGATTTTACTGAAAAGGTAAATGAATTAACAGTTGACAAATCTAATTTAACAATAACACAGTTTAAGTATGTAAGAATTAATCTTTTAGACGGAAAGAAAGATTATGGTTATCAGATAAAGGAATTTGCTGCAATTGGTGAAGAAGAAAATAAAACTCCAAATACAGCAAATAGTTCTAGTGAGCTTGAAGAGGGATTACCTGTAGATGAATCTAAATTTTTAGCAACAGACTATAATCTGACATATGGGGCTGAGTAC
This sequence comes from Eubacterium sp. AF34-35BH, assembly GCF_003477765.1. NCBI lineage: Bacteria > Bacillati > Bacillota > Clostridia > Eubacteriales > Eubacteriaceae > Eubacterium > Eubacterium sp. AF34-35BH. Next base: position 219,157 of record NZ_QUDZ01000003.1, on the reverse strand, counting down.
ACACAGACATCAGTTGGAAGTCAGAACTTTAAGGTTTTAACAGATGGTAATGTATCAGGTACAGAATTTGTTAATACTGAAAGAAACGATGATGCGAAGGATCAGACTTTTGTAATTGATATTGGAAGAGGAATGAGTCAGAAAGTAAGCAACATTGATTACTTGCAGCTATATAACGTTAATGATGCTACAAATGTAACAGATTTTGAAGTATCAATATCATTAGACGGAGAAAATTACCAGACAATAGGAAAATATTCAGGTGTAGAATGGGAACAGACACATTATAACGTGGATTTATCAGAGGTTACACTTGAAGATTTCAGATATGTTAAATTACATTTAATAAATGGTAATACAGGATTTGGATACCAGATTAGAGAATTTGCTGTAATGGGCAAAGATAAAGCATATTATCCGGAAGTAAAGGATCAGACATCATTAGTTTCATCAAGTGATAAAAATCTTGCATTAAATAAGACAGTATATGTATCATCAACAGGTGAAAATGAAGGAACAGATCCTACAGTTCTTACAAATGGCAATGCAGATGCATTTTGGTCATCACTATGGGATGCAACAAGAACATTCGAATATGTTGTAATTGATTTGGGAAAAGAAGTTGAACCATCATTACTTAGCAAAGTACTTGTTAATTTCCAAAATAAAGTTACATACTGTAAGGATTATACAGTATCAGTATCAAAAGAATTTGATGAAGAAAATCCGGATGAAGGATTCGTTAAAATAGGAGAAACAAAGTCTATAGTTTGGGAAGTTTTACAGCATTTTGCAGATCCGAACGGATATGTTGTAACAAACTTATATGATTTACCAACAGAACCAATTAGATATGTAAAAGTTTATATGAATGGACATGCTGATTATGGCTTCCAGATTAAGGAAATTGCCGTAATTCAGAAGACGGATATTACAGATGCAACAGTTAATGTAACATTAGATGATGAATTGAAGGCAACAGTTAGTGCAAAATATAGTGGAACAGAATTAGTTGAAGGAACAGATTATACAGTTGAACAGACAACAACAGCTGAAGGTATAGAAGTTAAGTTGAATGGTATAGGAGACTTTGGTGGTTCTGTTACAAAAACTATTAAAGCAGAGGATATTGCTGTTAGTGAAGCTAAGAACTTAACAGTAGAAGCAATAGAAGCAAATACTTTAAAGGTTTCATTTGAAGGAAGCAATTTACCAAAAGAATTTGCTCAGGTATATGACATTTATGTGGGAGACAAGTTAGTAGCAGAAAATAAAGAACCGGGTGAATACACATTTGATAAAATTAATGCTGGTAATGTTACAGTTAAGGTTGTAGCAAAACGTGGTGAAGTTTCATCTGAAGGTGTATCACAGGAAACTAAAATTTCAGGGATAGATATTTCAAAATTTGAATTATTTATTGGAGAGATTGGACATATATACAATGGAAAAGAACAGACAGTTCCAGTTACAGTAAAAAACGGTGATGAACAGCTTGAAGAAGGAACAGCATATGAAGTAAAATACGAAGATAATGTAAATGCGGGAACTGCAAAAGTTATCGTTAATGGTATAGGATTATATGAAGGTAAGCTTGAAGGAGAGTTTACTATTGCACAGGCAAATATTGAAGATGATATTATAAAGAAAGATTTTTCAAATTTAGCAGAAAGTTACGAATATAAGGTGGCAGACATCCAGCCTCAGATTAAGATGAGTCAGGGTGATGTTTACTTATCAGCAATGAAGGATTACGAAATTGTTTATTCAGATAATATGAATCCTGGTACTGTGACAATGACAATAAAGGGTATTGGAAACTACACAGGAACAATTGAAAAGACATTCGTTATTACTAAGAGAAAACTTGCTAACACAACTATTAAGACATCATTTGATGCTAACAAGCAGTTAAATGTATTAGTTCAGGTACCTGATAATGGACGTGCATTAACAAAAGATAAGGATTATAAATATACAGTAGCTACAGATGCAACAGGTAATATCACAATTACAATTACAGGAATTGGTGAAAATTGTGAAGGTACAGTTGTTAAAACAATTGCAGCTAAGGATAATCCTAACAGACCAACTCAGAAGCCAACAACAACAAAGGTTAAGGTGGCAAAGGTTTCACCTAAGGCTAAGAATGTTAAGGGTAAGAAGATTAAGTTGTCATGGAAGAAGATTAAAGGTGTAAAGGGTTACCAGGTTCGTTACGCTTTAAGCAAAGGCAAACTTAAAAAGGCAAAGATTAAAGCTTGTAAGAAGAATTCTTATGTAATTAAGAAACTTAAAAACAAAAAATACTTCGTTCAGGTTAGAGCTTACAAAGTAGTTGGAAAGAAAAAATACTATGGAGCATGGAGCAAAGTTAAAAGTGTTAAAGTGAAAAAATAATGTCCTATTGTAGGATATAGTTAATAAAAGTGGAATGTAGATTAAAACGGTCTACATTTCACTTTTATTAATGATTAAGTAATGATATAATTACAGGAAAAGAATAAGGAGGCATTAAATGGGAGATTTAGTTTTTAATGGAATTAAAGTAGAAGAACTTGATTTAACAAATAAGATAGAAGGAGCTGTCTCTTTGGATATTAGCCAGAGAGCATCTTTTAATGTTAAATATACAAGGGATGATAAGAAGTGCGCAGCTACATTAACTATTGATATGATGGATAAGAATCAACCAATGGATTTCAATTTCAAAATAAGTGCAGTGGCATTTTTTGACTGTGACCAGTTATCAGACAAAAAGGAAATTCATAAGAAAGCATACGATGAAATATTCCCACATGTAAGATCAATGGTAATTACATTTTTTGTAAATTCAGGTTTGCCACCAATTGCAATTCCTAAGGTAAAAATGGACGATGCAAACATTAAAGTATCAGGAGAAGATAATTCAGAGGACGATAAAATTTATAGTTAAAAATGTTTTTTTTAGTTTTTTGGAAAATTTAAAAAACGTAAAAAATACAAAAAACATAAAAATTGTAACAAATGCTTATAAAAAAGCCCTTTTATTTCAAAAAATAAAAGGATAAATGTACATAATTAACAAAAAAATACATTAGATTTATAGGTTGTTGCAAAAAATGTTTTTAATTTTTAAACTATAAGTGTATTAGATTTTTAGGTAACATAATAATCTAAACCCTTTCAATTTTGTGGCGTTTCGGAGAATTCTGAAACGCCATTCCTGATTTGAGAAGCAATTTTTCTAAATGCTTATCTAATAGACAAAACATACAAAATAAAATCATATCTGAACAATTATAAATAATAATTCCATAATATAAAAAGAACTAATCCTTTGGTTAATAATCAAAATTCTACAATCATTAATTATGCATTAAAAAGTATGTGCAGGAAAACAGCTGTTAATTAATAATGAAAAGTGTTAATATTAGTTTCGGCAGATAATAAATTATAGACAGCAGAAACGAATTAAGATAAGAGATTGAATTACAAAGAACAGAAAAGAAAGATAAGAGATTGAATTACAAAGAACAGAAAAGAAAGATAAAGGATTGAATTATAGAGAAGAAAGTATTATGGAATATAAAAAGATTGTAAAAGGAATTTTTAGGGAAAGACCCAACAGGTTTATAGCGTATGTTGATGTAGAAGGAATGGATAATAATCCCCAGGTTGTTCATGTGAAAAATACAGGACGTTGCAAAGAACTTTTAGTTAATGGTGTAACTGTATATTTGGAGGAATCAGATAATCCCAATCGAAAAACAAAATATGATTTGGTTGTAGTTAGGAAAAATGAAAGAATAATAAATATGGATTCCCAAGCACCAAACAAAGTAGTACAGGAATGGCTAAATAAAAATGGCTTATATAAAAATACAAAACTTGTTGCTCCTGAGAAAAAATATGGAGAATCAAGGTTTGATTTTTATATTGAGGGAGATAATAAAAAAGCGTGGATGGAAGTAAAAGGTGTTACCCTTGAAAAAGATGGTGTAGTTTTATTTCCTGATGCACCAAGCAAAAGAGCGGTAAAGCATATAGAACATTTAATCAAAGCCAAGGAAGAGGGCTTTGACGCTTATATTATGTTTGTTGTGCAAATGGAAAACGTAAAATATTTTACACCTAACAAAGAGACTCATAAGGCTTTTGCAGAAGTACTGGTAAAGGCAGAAAGTAAAGGAGTTAAAATAATGGCGTATAACTGTGTGGTAACAGAAAAAGAACTTAAAATAAATAACCCCGTAGAGATAAAACTCAACAAATAATTACATGGATTGCTCCGTGCAGAGCACTCCCACAATCCATACAAATATTCGCATATGGGAAAGCTGACGCTTTCCTTTTATGCTCATATTTGGGCGTGTTCCAAAGTTCAGCTCACCTTTGTGCAAGCACAGGTGTGGACCTTGAGAAATGTATTTTTAATTACATGGATTGCTCCGTGCAGAGCACTCCCACAATCCATACAAACATTCGCATATGGGAAAGCTGACGCTTTCCTTTTATGCTCATATTTGGGCGTGTTCCAAAGTTCAGCTCACCTTTGTGCAAGCACAGGTGTGGACCTTGAGAAATGTATTTTTAATTACATGGATTGCTCCGTGCAGAGCACTCCCGCAATCCATACAAATATTCGCATATGGGAAAGCTGACGCTTCCCTTTTATGCTCATATTTGGGCGTGTTCCAAAGTCCAGCTCACCTTTGTGCAAGCACAGGTGTGGACCTTGAGAAATGTATTTTTAATTACATGGATTGCTCCGTGCAGAGCACTCCCGCAATCCATACAAATATTCGCATATGGGAAAGCTGACGCTTCCCTTTTATGCTCATATTTGGGCGTGTTCCAAAGTCCAGCTCACCTTTGTGCAAGCACAGGTGAGCTGGACCTTGGAACACTGTAATTAAAAAAGTAGTCGAAAAAACAAAAAAATACGGTCAATCTTATTGACTAAAGGAATTAAAAAGTGATATAATTACGAGAAATTCGGGTTTATTTGAAACGATTTAATATTTTTATATAGAAGAGGTAGATATATTATGAAGAAAATGATTTTAGTAACATCACCACCAGCATGTGGAAAAACATTTGTAACAAAGAAGTTAGCAAAGGCTATGCCTAACTGTGTTTACCTTGATAAAGATTCACTTATTGTTTTATCAAAGCAGATTTTTGTTGTGGCAAATGAAGAATACAATAGAAGTTCAGATTTCTTTGAAGCAAACATCAGAAATTATGAATATGATGCAATCATGGAAATCGCAAGAGAAGCTTTAGAATACAATGATACGGTATTCATTAATTCTCCATTCACAAGAGAAGTTAGAACACCCGGTTATATGGAAAATCTTAGAAACGAACTTTTAAAGATTGGAGCTGAATTAGTTGTTGTTTGGGTTCATTGCGACAAGGAAGTTTGTAAGGAAAGAATGATTAAACGTAACTCTGACAGAGATACATGGAAGATTGAACATTGGGATGAATATATTAGCAGACAGAACTTTACAGTTCCTGAAGGAATTAAGAATTTATTCTTATTCGATAATTCATCAGATGATTCATTCAAGAAGTCATTAGATGAAGCTGTTGAATATTTCAAAAATTTAAAATAAAGCATAAAAAAATATTAAGTATATTTAGAAAAAGACTTTCACGGAACTTGAATTATTCCTAAAAAGTTAGGTTTTAAAACCTGACAATAAATAGGCGATTCGGTTAAGGAAAGTCTTTTTTCGTAACAGGAAAATCTTTTAGGATTTTCTATTACATAAAAAATATTGCGTTATGGATTATTATAAAATCCATAAGTTGATGTACTTGCTTATAGGCAAAAAAAGCATTATAATAAATTAGATTTATGTCAATAATTGTTAAAGAGGAGAAATAAAATGTCAAAAGTAAGAACAAGATTTGCACCTAGTCCAACAGGTAGAATGCATGTAGGAAATTTAAGAACAGCTTTATACGAATTTTTAATTGCAAAACATGCAGGTGGCGATTTTATTTTAAGAATAGAAGATACAGATAGAGAACGTTATGTGGAAGGTGCTGTGGATATTATATACAGAACACTTGAAGCAACAGGACTTGTACATGATGAAGGTCCTGACAAGGACAAGGGATATGGACCTTATATTCAGAGTGAACGTCAGGCGTCAGGTTTATATCTTGAATATGCAAAGAAATTAATTGAGTCAGGAGATGCATATTACTGTTTCTGTGATAAGGAAAGATTGGCTACACTTAAAACTTCTGTAGGGGAAGACGGAAAAGAAATTACAATGTACGACAAGCATTGTTTACATCTTTCACAAGAAGAAATACAGGCTAATTTAGATGCTGGAAAACCTTATGTTATCAGAATGAACATGCCAACAGAAGGAACAACAACTTTTGTTGATGAATTGTATGGAGAAATTACAGTAGAAAACAAAGAGTTGGATGACATGATTTTAATTAAGTCAGATGGCTATCCAACATACAATTTTGCAAATGTTATAGATGATCATTTACAGGAAATCACTCATGTAGTAAGAGGTAATGAATATATTTCATCTTCACCAAAGTACCAGAGACTTTATGAAGCATTTGGCTGGGAAGCACCTAAATATGTACATTTGCCACTTATTACAGATGAAAATCATAAGAAATTAAGCAAACGTTCAGGTCATTCATCATACGAAGATTTAGTTGAACAGGGATTTTTACCTGAAGCAATTGTAAACTATATTGCACTTTTAGGTTGGAGTCCGGAAGACAATCAGGAAATATTTTCACTTGATGAATTAATTAAGAATTTTGATTATCACAAGGTTAATAAGAGCCCTTCAGTTTTCGATATTACAAAGTTAAAATGGATGAATGGTGAATACATTAAGGCTATGGACAATGAGAAGTTCTATGAAATGGCAAGACCATACGTTAAGGAAGTTATCAAGAAAGATTTGAACCTTGAAACAATAATGGATATGGTCAAAACAAGAATTGAAACATTCCCTGAAATTGGAGACATGATTGACTTCTTCCAGGAACTTCCTGAATATAGTCCTGAAATGTATACACACAAGAAAATGAAGACTAATTCTGAAAATTCTTTAGAAATTTTAAAGGAATTACTTCCAATATTAGAGGAAACAGATGATTATTCAGTACAGGGATTACACGATACTGTATTTGAATATATTAAGAAAAAAGAAATTAAAAATGGTCAGGCTTTATGGCCACTTCGTACTGCAGTATCAGGTAAGCAGATGACACCGGCAGGAGCTTTCGAAATTATGGAAGTAATTGGAAAAGAAGAGTCATTAGAAAGAATTAAAAAAGGTATTGAATTATTATCAGAATAATTATCAAAATAATTCAAGGAAGATTATAAAAAGTCCGGCTGTTTGTCAGTCGGACTTTTTGTGTAATAAGAAATCCTTTTGAAAGGTTCAGGTTAAAATATGGAAAATACAGTTACTAAGAAAAATATAAATAAAAATTGGCTTGAAATGATAATATTAATATCGCTTTTTAATTTTTTGTTTTTAGGAAGTGAATACCTTTTTGATAACATGATTGCTAAAGTGGCAAATCCAAGTAAAGTTGTAATAGCACAAAGTTATGTTTTAGGTGCAAGCGTAGTGGGATTTGTTTTGTATCCAATAATAAAGAAAATATTAGATAATAAAACAGGTATTAAAAACACTAAAAATATAGCGGTTAGTTTAGCGATTGTATTAGGTTGTTTTTGTGTTTGGAAATTTTCACACAGTGATTCTTATAATGTTATATTAATGTGCGGCTGCCTTCTTTTTATTATACTTGGAGCTTTTGGAAGCACGGTTTTTTATTTTACGGCAATTAATTACGGTAACAGCAAATATTTAGGAAAAACAATAGGCTTTGCTTACGGTTTTGGACTTTTGATACAGTTTGTAAGCAATAATTTAATAAAATCAAATAATCTGGAAAGTGTTTCGATAGTTGTATTATGGGTTGCAGCAATCATAATAGTGCAAAAAATTTCAGGGAAAAGTAATAGTGATGACAGATGTGATAATGCAGTCAAAGAAAAGGGTGGTTTAAAAAACAATTATGTAATGGTAATTCTTTTAATTGCAATTGTTGTATTAATGGCAAATGTTTTTACAACCCTTGATAATGTTGTGACTTTATTCCATGCAGATGGTACTTTTGATGTAGGTCAATATCCCCGATTATTTTTAGCCGTAAGTGGAATTGCAGCTGGTATACTTTTCGACATAAAAAAAGGCAGATTCATGTACATAATAATGTATTGCATAACTCTTTTGTCAACAATATGTATTTTGACAATTGTATCCGGCGGGGCGTTTTTAACAGGCCTGGTTGTTTTCTATTTGTCAGCTGGGTTCTTTGCTGTGTTTTTTACAACAGCATTTGTGAAAATATCTCTTAAAATGGAAAATACACGCCTTTGGGCAGGTATGGGAAGAGCAGTAAATAATTTGATGGCTGTGCTAATGGGGAGTTGGTCTTTGAAACTATATTCAACAGAAAATGTTTTACTGATTACCGTATTATCGTTAGTTTTGTTTGTGGCAATTAGTGTATTAATATTTTTGTACACAATGAAAAATATACAAATCAACAGAGCTGAAATAATAGAAAATAACTGGGACAATCTAACAAACAGTGAAAAAGAAACTAACAGCACAAACGAAACTGACAAATTACAAATGTTTTCGGAGAATTTTTCTTTAACCAAAAGAGAAAAGGAAGTGTTAGAAGCTTTACTTAATTCTGACGATAGTGTTCAGAATATTGCAGCCGGGTTATATATTTCAAGAGCTGCTTTATACAGACATATTTCAAATATAAATAAAAAAACAGATACCAATTCAAGAGTAGGTTTAATTAAATTTTACTATACGTGGACTGAAAACACTATTTAAAACACATCCAATATGTGATAATATATAAAGGGACATATTGGAAAGGTGTTTATGGAATTTAATAACGCACAAAGAGAAGCTGTTAATCATTTTAAAGGAGCAGCCATGGTTCTTGCAGGACCTGGCTCAGGTAAAACTACAGTTATAACACACAGAATAAAAGAGTTAATTAGAAAAGACGTTTCACCTGAAAAAATATTAGTAGTAACTTTTACAAAAGCTGCCGCAGTTCACATGCAGAGAAAATTTTTTCAGATAATGGAAGGAGAACATTGGGTAAAAAGCAGTTATCCTGTGTCCTTTGGAACTTTTCATGGAATCTATTTTAGAATTTTAAAATTATCCAAGAATTACAGTGGGCGTAATATTTTAACGGAAAATCAGAAAAGTCAGATTTTACGTGAAATTATTATTAGAAACAGAATAAATACAACTTCCCTTAATGAATTTATTCAAAACATTATTGGCGAAATAAGCAATGTTAAGGGGAATATGATTCCATTGAGTGATTATGCACCAAAAAGCTGTAAAAATAGGGAATTTAAGCTTATATTCGATGAATATGCAAAAGAATTGAAGAGTCAGAACAAAATTGATTTTGATGATATGCTGTTGGACTGTTATACGTTGTTTAAAGAGGAACCGGTGCTTTTACAAAAATGGCAGCAGGTTTTTGAATATGTTTTAATAGATGAATTTCAGGATATTAACAAGATACAGTATGAAATCATAAAAATGCTTGTGGCTCCTGAAAACAATTTGTTTATAGTAGGTGATGATGACCAGAGCATTTATGGATTTCGTGGGGCGTGTCCTGAGTTAATGTTTAGATTTGAAAAGGACTATCAGGCATGTAGAAAAATTATATTAAATATAAACTATAGGTCTACAGATGAAATTATCCAAATGTCTAAGAACCTAATTAAAAACAACAGTTCACGTTTTGAAAAAAATATCATGTCACCGAAAGGTAACAATAATAAAAATGATGAAAATAGTAATGAAAATGAGAACATAAAAGATGGTTGTTCAATCCCAAGGAAAAGGAACAATAACAATACCAAGAACAAGAATAATAACAAATGTAAAGATACTGATGTTAGAATTTTCAGAAATCAAATGGAGCAATTGCAGTATACAGCAGTTAAGATTACAGAGTTGCAAAGTAGAGGGATAGATGACATTGCAATACTTGTGAGAAACAACAGCCAGATTGATATTATCCAAAGATTTTTAGAAGAACAGGAAATTATATCTGAAAGCAAAGTCGCTAAGAAATCTGTTTTCAAAACTCAGGTGGGAGTGGACATTTATAATTACATAAAGGCAGCCATTAATTTGAATAAAGTTGAAATACGAAATAATGAAAGCCTAATTTATATATTAAATAAACCAGCCAGACTTATTAGTAACGGAATGATAAGTGATTATGGAATTGATTTTAATAGTTTGAAAAATGTTTACAGTCATAGCAGTGAAATTGTGAAAAAAATAGAAAAGCTGGAATTTGATTTGCAGATGTTGTTAAGATTAAAGCCCATGGCAGCTTTAATGTATATTCTAAAAGGTATAGGATATGAGAATTACCTGAAAGAGCTATCAAGAGAGAGAAAGATAAACTATTCTGTTTTTGAAAAAGAAATTGAAGAAATAAAAACAAACAGTTTAAAATATGACACTTTGGAAAGTTGGATTTTACAGGAAAGTGAAGAAAACAGTGCTAATACAAAGTCAAAAGAAAAGCAGGTAAGAAAGCCGATTCATATTATTACAATGCATGGCTCAAAGGGACTTGAGTTTGACAGCGTTTTTATTTTAGATGCAAATCAGGGCATAATACCAACATCTAAAGCAGTAAGAGAAAGAGATTTCGCAGAGGAAAGAAGACTTTTTTATGTGGCAATAACAAGGGCAAAAAAATATTTAAATATATATTGTGTAAGCGAAAATCTTGGCTGTTATGTGGAACCATCAATTTTTATGAAGGAAGTAATGGCATAGAATATGTATATTTTTTGAAAATTATGTAGATAATACATTAAATTAAGGTGCATAATATTGCAATTTTAATACACTTTTGATAAAGTTAAAATAACAAAAAATGCGTTTATTACAAATGCATAGTAAGATTGTGAAAATAAATAAGAAAGGAAAATGCAGGCATAGTAAAAATATTATGTTTGTGTCTTTCAAATTCATACGGGAAATGTATGAGGATTGTTGAAAGACTTGGTAAATGATATGGGAAATAATCAATTAGAAGAAGATGAAGATTTATTTGTAACTTTAACATTAGAAGATGACAGTGAGGTTGATTGCCTTGTTGTAAGTATATTTGAAGCAGAAGGAAGAGATTACATTGCATTACTTCCAACTGAAGGACCTGAAAACGAAGAAGGAGAAGTGTTCTTATACAGATACTTTGAAGACGAGGACGGAGAACCCGGACTTGACAATATTGAAACAGAAGCTGAATTCATGTTAGCATCACAGGCTTTTGATCAGTTAGTTGAAGACGGTGAATATGATGAAATTATTGAGGAAGAAGAAAACTTACATTGATTTGTCGTTTTTTGAATTTGTAAGATAATGCATTTTTAAGATAATAATGTTAGAAATACATTGTTATTTGAAAATCATAACAAAAAGAAAATACATTAAGAAGGTGGAAAAATGTCATACGAAGATGAAACTAGACAGAGAATAGAAGCAAGAAAAAGAAATGCTGAGTTAAAGAAAGAACAGCAGATTAAGAAAAGAAAAATAACATTAGGAATTTTAGCAGCAGCAATTGTTGTTATTGTAGTATTAATTATTGTTGTAGCTTCAGTTTCAGCCAAGAAAGATAGTGAAGTGAAGACAACAGCTCCTAAGGAAACATCAATATTAGGAGCAACAACAGCAGAGACAACAGAAGCTGTAACAACAACACAGAAGGTTGCTCAGCAGACAACATCAGAAACTACTGTAGTTGCAACAACTGAGAAAACTGTTCCAGAGACAACAGAAGAAGAAACACAGGCACCTACAGAGGAACAGACTGAAGAGGAAACAACACGACCTTCAGGCGAAATCAAACATGCAAGGGACGATGTCAACATAAGAAGAAAACCAAAAGAAAGCTCAAAGGTTTTAGACATTGTTAATAAAGGAGACGAATTAGAAGTCTTAAGCACTGACAAAGGTTGGTGCCATGTAATCTGGAATGGTATCGAAGGTTATGTATCAGCAAGATTCATAAAATAATAATTACAAATAAACAAAAAACGTATTTTATGGTAGACTAATACTTCCCATAAAGTACGTTTTTTATTACAGTGTACCAAAACATAAGCGTACTTGTGCTTGCACAAAAGTACGCTTATGTTTTGAGGACACGCCCGCATAATGAGCATAAAAGCGCAACGAAGTTGTGCGATATGCGAATTATGTGGTGAAATTGCAGGAGTGCAAAGCACGTAGCAATTTCGTAATAAAAAACATGAAGGGCAATATAGCATAAAAGCACAACGAGGAAAACACAATGAACTATAACGAAGCAAAACAATATTTAAAAGAAGTAAATAAATACGGCAGTGTCTTAGGTCTGAAAAGCATCACAACACTTTTAAAAGAAATGGGTAATCCTGAAAAAAGTCTGAAAGTTGTTCACATAGCAGGTACAAATGGAAAAGGTTCCACAATGGCTTTTTTAAACAGTATTCTCATGGAGGCAGGCTACAAAGTAGGTAGGTACAGTTCTCCGGCAGTTTTTGAAGAAGATGAGATTATTCAGATTAATAACCAAAACATAGAGCCAAACAGTTTAGGAGAAATAATCACTCATATTAAGGAGAAATGCGATTACATTGCTAAAACTTATGGATTTCATCCAACACCTTTTGAAATTGAAACGGCTTTGGCTTTTGAATATTTCAAAAGAAAGAATTGTGATATTGTGTTAGTTGAATGTGGTATGGGTGGTGCAACAGATGCCACAAATGTTTTCCATAAGGTTCTTTGTAGTATTATTGCCAATATTTCCTTGGACCACACAGCTTTTTTAGGTGACACAATTGAAGAAATAGCAATGGTAAAATCGGGCATAATAAAAGCAAACTGTCCCGTTGTAGTAGCAAAACAGCAAAAAGAAATATGCGATGTAATAAGGGAGGAAGCTGAAAAAAAGAATTCCCATATAGTTATGGCTAAAGAAGCACAACTGGATTTGGGTAATGGAGAAAATATTGTAACTTACAGAGCCTCTAATGGAAAAGAATATAAAGCTAATCTAAAAATGCTTGGAACTTATCAGGGAAAAAATGTGGCAACAGCAATTGAGGTTGCATTAATTCTTGAAAAAAAGGGTTACAATACAGAAAAATATATAAAAAGTGGCATTGAAAATGCAGTCTGGAAGGGAAGATTTGAAATAATTTCAAAGCAACCATTATTTGTAATTGATGGCGCACATAATCCCGGAGCTATAGAGGAATTGGTAAAATGTATTGATTTGTATTTTACAAATAAACGAATTACCTTTATAATGGGAGTGTTGGCCGATAAAGACTTTGAGAAGGAAGCAGGTCTTATTGCAAACAAAGGAGAAAATATTTTAACTGTTACACCAAATAATGCCAGAGCATTAGATGGAAAGAAGTTGGCTAATACAATTTCTAAATACAACCAAAATGTTCAGTATGTAGAAAGTATAGATCAGGCTGTAGAGAAGGCAATTGATTTAGTAAACAGTAAAAAATCAGATATGATATTAGCTTTTGGCTCTTTATCACATCTAAATGATATTAATCAAGCAGTTAAAGCCGGAAGGAGAGATTGACTGATGTTTGATAAAAACAAAATAGAACAGGGAATCAAATTATTATTAGAAGGTATCGGTGAAGATCCAAGTAGAGAGGGTTTAGTGGATACTCCAAACAGAGTTGCACGTATGTATGAAGAGTTATGTGCAGGTATGGACAAAGATCCAATGGAGCATCTGTCAAAGACTTTTACATGTGATAATGAAAATGTAGTTATTGAAAAAGATATTACATTTTACTCAACTTGCGAGCATCATTTGATGCCTTTTTATGGTAAAGCAAACATTGCTTATATTCCAAATGGAAAAGTTGTTGGAATAAGCAAGCTTGCAAGAACAGTGGAAGTTTTTGCAAGACGATTGCAGATTCAGGAACAAATGACAAATCAGATAGCCTATGCTATTGAAGAATGCTTAAATGCAAAGGGGGTATTGGTTATGGTTGAGGCTGAGCATATGTGTATGTCAGCAAGAGGAATTAAGAAACCGGGTAGCAAAACAATTACTTTTTCAGCAAAAGGCGCTTTTGAAGAAGACAGCAGTTTAAGAAGAGACATTCTTCGTTTAATGGAAAAGTAATTAGACTTCTTATTATGGAGCATATGGCAGAAGGTAAAAATAGTTGCTTAATAGGCACGTATTTTTTGTGTAATGTATCGTAAGTGATATTCTTTTTTTACAAAAATAATTAATAGAGAGTAGAGAAAAAATAAATGCAAATTGGAAAATATAATTTTGACTTAGATAACGATCCTATTATTATGGGAATTTTAAATGTAACACCTGACTCATTTTCTGACGGTGGTAAGTGGAACAACATGGACGCAGCTTTAAAGCACACTGAAGAAATGATCAAGGACGGTGCAAGAATTATTGATGTTGGCGGTGAGTCAACAAGACCGGGCTATACTTTAATTAGTGATGAAGAAGAAATAGAAAGGGTTGTGCCGGTTATTAATGCGATAAAAGAAAGATTTGATGTATGCGTATCCCTTGATACATACAAAACTAATGTGGCAAAAGCCGGAGTTGAAGCCGGAATCGACATGGTTAATGATGTGTGGGGATTTAAGTGGGACAAGCAGGATATGGCTGATTTAGTAGCAAAATCAGGAGTTGCTGCATGTGTTATGCATAATAAGGATAATACTAACTATGAAAGTTACGTGGAAGATGTTTTAAAGGAAATGAAGGAATCAATTGACATTGCCCACAAAGCAGGAGTAAAGGATTCACAGATTGTATTAGATCCGGGCGTTGGTTTTGGAAAAGATTATGCACAGAATTTATCGATTATTAAACATGTGGACAGGCTAAAAGAATTTGGTTATCCTGTGCTTCTTGGAACATCCAGAAAGTCAGTTATCGGACTTACACTGGACGTAGATAAGAATGACAGAATGGCTGGAACTGTTGCAACAACTGTTATGGGATATGAGAGAGGCTGTAGTATTTTCAGAGTCCATGATGTAAAAGAAAACTATCAGGCATTAATGATGGCAAAGGCGATAAGAAATGAAAAATTGTATTAAAATTAAGCAGTTAGAAGTATTTGCATACCATGGCTGTGAGGAACAGGAAAAAATAAATGGTCAGAAATTTTATATTGATGCTAACTTATATACAGACATAAGTGTTGCAGGCAATACTGATGATTTAAATGAAACTGTTAATTATGCTGAGGTTTGCGACTTTATAAATAAATTTTTAACAAAAAACAGATTTGATTTAATAGAAGCTGCAGCATGGCAGTGTACAACAGAATTGTTAAAAACATTTCCGAAAATCAGAGAAGTGGATTTTACAATATACAAACCACAGGCACCTATACCGTTGCCTTTTGGAAATGTTGCAATTTCCACTAACAGAAAATGGAGTAAGGCAATTTTATCAATCGGCTCTAATATGGGCGACAAGGAAGAACACCTAAATTGTGCAGTGGACAGTTTGTATGACGATGATAACTGCAGAGTTAATGTAGTATCAAATTATATAGAAACTGAGCCTTATGGGCCTGTTGAACAGGACAATTTCCTAAATGGCTGTATTGAAATAGAAACATTGTATTCACCTGAAGAATTACTGAAAAAAGTCAACCAAATAGAAGCTTTTGAAGGTAGGACCAGGGAAATACACTGGGGTCCAAGAACATTGGATATAGACATTGTTTTTTACGAAAACCAGATAGTGGATTTACCAGAATTAAAGATACCACATGTGGAAATGCACAAGAGAATTTTTGTGTTAGAACCATTAAAACAAATTGCACCATATTGGACACATCCTATTTTAAATAAAACAGTAACTCAGTTGTTAGAGGACCTAAGTCCTAATAGTGGCGGTTGCAGTGGTTGTGGTGGTTGCCCGAAAATTTCAGAGGAGACAGATAATTAAACAACGAAAGAAAGGTCTTTAATGTATATATGAAAGATTTGCAGGAAAGTAGAAAAGAAATTGATTCAATTGATAGCGAGATTGTAAGCTTATTTGAAAGACGAATGGAAGTCTGTAAAGACGTTGCTGAATACAAATTAAGAACAGGTAAGGCTGTTCTTGACAGACAAAGAGAATTAGACAAAATTAAAACATTAAAAAACAAAGCCTCAAGTGATTTTTATGCTCATGGTGTGGAAGAATTGTTTGAACAGATAATGGCAATGAGCAGAAAGATGCAGTATAAGCTTCTAACAGAAGAAGGGGTAAATAACGACATTGGATTTGATATTGTTGATAAAATCCCAATGGATGGTGCAAAAGTCGTATATCAGGGAATTCCAGGCGCCTACAGCCAGCAGGCAGCTACAGAATACTTTGGAGATAAGGCTGAATACTTAAATGTAACAACTTTTAGAGAGGCAATGAAGTATGTAAGAGACGGCAAGGCTGATTACGCAGTTTTACCAATGGAAAATTCATCTGCAGGAATTGTAACAGATGTGTATGACTTGCTGGTTGAATTCTCTAATTATATTGTTGATACATTCGATGTAAAAATAGAGCATTGTCTTTGTGGTTTAAAAGGTTCAAGAATAGAGGATATTCATGAGGTATATTCTCATCCACAGGCTTTTATGCAAAGTAATAAATTTATTGAGGAACATGGTTTTGGAAAAGTAAATCTTGCTAATACAGCAATTAGTGCAAGATATATTTCAGAACAGAATGACAAGACAAGAGCATGTATAGCAAGTGCTAATGCAGCAGAAATTTATGGACTTGAAATATTACATAGAGGAATTAATTTCAATGATACAAATACAACAAAGTTCATTATCATAAGTAGAGAGAGAATGGCAAGAGTTAATGCTGATTTAATATGTATCAGTTTTGAGATGCCACATGAAAGCGGTACTTTATATCAGATGTTGTCTCATATTATTTACAATGACTTAAATATGACACGTATAGAATCAAGACCTGTACCTGATAAGAAGTGGGAATACAGATTCTACGTTGAATTTGAGGGAAAAGCAAATCAGGCAGGAGCAATTAATGCTTTAAGCGGTATTAATGCAGAAGCCCTTAATATGAAAATATTAGGAAATTACTAGAAAAATTAATATCCTATTGCGTGGCTATATGAAAAAGGGTTGCATTTTTGCAACCCTTTTTCATATATGATTTTATTCTATTGTAACTACTTTCTGCAGTGATAAACATAAAGCAGTTAATGTTAGTCCTAATATCTAATATCTTCAATGCCAGCCTTGATTTCCAAAAATTTAAGTATGTCTTCATAAACTTCCGAAGCGTTCTTTTCATTAAATACTTCATGTCGCATACCTTTGTATACTTTAGAAAAAGTATTAGGAAAGCCACAATGCTTAAAGTGTAAAACAGCCTTCTTGAAAGCTTTGTCCCCTTGTCTGCAAGGATCATTCTCACCTGAAACAAACATTACAGGAAGATCACGATTTTTCTTGGACCAACCAAGTTTGCTGTATACTGTTTGAATCAAACTAAACAGTGCATAGTAACCATTTAAAGTAAAAGTCACGCCACATAACGGATCCTTGTTGTATTCTTCAACAACATCTCTATCTGAACAAATCCATGCATTTACGATGCCCTCTTTCATAAAAGGTTTTTCAAAAGGTCCATTAACCATTTTCTCAATCATTGGACTTCTGTAATTCCAGCCTCTAAAAAGAGCCATAAATCGAATTAGTCGTTTGCCAAAGCCGGCAAGCTGATTATCAGAAGGAGAACCACTTAAAACGACGGCATTCACTTCGTTAGAAAACTTTTTCAAATAAGCTCTTACAATAAGAGAACCCATGCTGTGTCCTACAATAATAAGTGGAAGATTAGGATATTCTCTTTTTAGAAACATTGTAAACTGATGAACGTCTTCGACAAGTCCTTTGTAGCCCTCGTGACCAAAGTAGCCCAAGTCATCAGTGGTTAAAATGTTTTCACCATGCCCTTTTATGTCGGAAATGGCACAAATAAAGCCACAATTACTAAAATACTGTAAAGTTTTTTCGTAACGTTTTCGCGTTTCACACATACCATGTACAAATTCAATTATACCAAGAGGTTCAATACCCTCCGGTGGAAAAGTAATAGTAGTTGGTCGCATATTACTCACCTCGCAATTAGTCGTTTATATCCATTCCCTCAGTTGTGTAAACAGTTCTCTTTCTAGCCATTTCGTCATTTTCAAGATATTCGTCATAAGTTGTAATCTTGTCAATAAGCTTGCCGTTTACAATTTCCATAATACGGTTTGCAGTTGTCTGAACAACCTGATGATCTCTTGATGAGAATAAAAGTACACCAGGGAACTTAATAAGGCCTGTGTTAAGGGCTGTAATACTTTCCATGTCTAAATGGTCAGTAGGTTCGTCAATAACTAAAACGTTAGCACCGCTAATCATAAGTTTTGAAAGCATAACCCTAACTTTTTCACCACCTGAAAGAACCTTAACTTTTTTAACACCATCATCACCTGCAAAAAGCATTCTACCAAGGAAACCACGAACGTATGTGGCATCTTTGATTTCTGAATACTGTGTAAGCCAGTCAACGATTACATCGTCACAGTCAAAATCTTTTGTGTTGTCTTTAGGGAAATATGACTGACTTGTTGTGATACCCCATTTGTAATCACCTTCATCAGGTTCCATCTGTCCCATAATAATCTGAAATAATGTTGTTTTTGCAAGTCCGTTTGAACCAACGAAAGCAACTTTGTCTTCTCTACCGATTGTAAATGAAACATCATCTAAAACCTTAACACCGTCTATAGTTTTTGATAAATGTTCAACAGTTAAAACTTCGTTACCGATTTCTCTTGCAGGTCTGAAATCAATGTAAGGGTACTTTCTGCTTGAAGGCTTAATGTCATCAAGTTCGATTTTTTCTAAAGCACGCTTTCTTGAAGTAGCCTGTTTTGATTTAGAAGCATTGGCGCTAAATCTCTGGATAAAGTCCTGTAATTCCTTGATTTTTTCTTCTTTCTTTCTGTTAGCTTCTTTCATCTGTTTAACAATTAACTGACTTGATTCGTACCAGAAATCGTAGTTACCGGCATAAAGCTGAATCTTTGCATAGTCAATATCAGCAATCTGTGTACAAACTTTATTTAAGAAATATCTGTCATGAGATACAACGATTACTGTGTTTTCAAAATTGATTAGGAATTCTTCAAGCCAGGCAATTGCATCTAAATCCAAGTGGTTAGTAGGTTCGTCTAAAAGAAGAATGTCAGGGTTACCAAATAATGCCTGAGCTAAAAGAACCTTAACCTTTAATGTGCCGTTTAAATCTTTCATCTGGCTGTAGTGATATTCCGTATCTACTCCTAAACCATTTAAAAGAGTAGCAGCATCAGCTTCAGCGTTCCAGCCGTCCATATCGGCAAATTCAGCTTCAAGTTCTGATGCCTTAATGCCGTCTTCATCAGAAAAATCTTCCTTCATGTAGATTGCATCTTTTTCTTTCATAATTTCGTAAAGACGGGCATTACCCATAATTACTGTATCAAGAACAGTGTATTCATCATACTGGAAGTGGTCCTGTTTTAAGAAAGAAAGACGTTCACCAGGTGTGATAATAACTTCACCGCTTGTAGGTTCAATCTCCCCTGTTAATATTTTTAAAAATGTTGATTTTCCGGCACCGTTAGCACCAATAAGTCCGTAGCAGTGACCTGGAACAAATTTAATATTTACATCTTCAAATAATGCTTTTTTGCCAAAACGTAAAGAAATATTACTTGTACTTATCATTTATAAATCTCCTTATTTTTATACATGTTTTAGGTAAATGCAAAAGAATAACGGATTTTTGACCGCAAAAATCCCGTAAACTTTTGCTGATTGCTCATCAAAGTATATCAGTTTTTAGGAATTAAAGCAATCTAGGAAAGGGAAAAATTACCTTATAATATGGGAAAAATAATTAAAAACAGTTTTATGTTTTTATAAACGGGCAAATATGTTATTATATGTCAGTAGGAGGCGAGGACATGAATAAGAAGAGACTGATTAGTTTGTTGTTGGTTTCAGCGCTTACAATTACAAGTGTATGGGGCTGTTCTTCAACAAAAGAAAAGACTACTCAAAAAGATAATACATCAAAAACCAAGGCTGAAACTACTGTAGGACTTGATCCTGCAAAAGATTCAAGCTGGCCAAGAAGTTTTAGTATAAATGAAGGTTCAAAGAAATCGGATAATGGAACATATATTGAACAATTAAAAATAGATGGAAGAAGACTTTACATTAAAGGAAAGTTTGGTGTAATTGATGCTATGGATGGTCAGACGTCAACAAGAGAGGAAGCAGATATTGAAATATCAAAATCCTGTTCTTTTTATGATCAGAGATTAGATGGTGATGGCTCAATGACATTTAAAGAATTTAAAGAACATATTGCAGATAGCGGTTACACAGCCCCTGATAATTACATGATAACAATAGATCGGGGAAAAGTTTATTTGATACAGTTATTTGATTAGAATGATTCCGTTACAATGGCGGAAGTTAGAAACAGGGAGAGGGACCTGTAATAGAGATTGGTTTTTTGAAACCAGATTAATTTAAGCATAAAATAAGACAAGTTACAGACATGAAAGGACGACAACATGGACAAGTTAGGCAACATAAAAGTATATAGGGGAAATCCGTTAATAATGGGTGCTACGGTAATGGGTGACAATGTTAATTTTGCAATTACTGCAAAGTATGGTAGCAAGTGCGAAGTAATATTGTACAGGAAAGGTGAAGACAGGGAAGCTTTT
The DNA here is from genome assembly GCF_003477765.1 of Eubacterium sp. AF34-35BH. Classification (NCBI taxonomy): domain Bacteria; kingdom Bacillati; phylum Bacillota; class Clostridia; order Eubacteriales; family Eubacteriaceae; genus Eubacterium; species Eubacterium sp. AF34-35BH. The sequence continues at coordinate 198,201 of NZ_QUDZ01000003.1, read as the reverse complement.
CGAATCCCATTTGAAAATGCACAGGTTATTGGGAGTGTTTATGCCATGTGTGTAACAGGACTTGATTATAAGAAATATGATTATAACTTTTGTGTTAATGATGAGATAATTGTAGACAAATACGCAAAGGCTTTATCAGGAAAAAAGCAATGGGGAGAAAAGAGCAAAAATCTTAGGGCAGGAATTGTTTCAAATGAATATGATTGGCAGAATGATGCCCCTTTGAATATTCCTTTTGATGAGACAATTTTGTATCGTCTACATGTTAGAGGCTTTACAAAGCATGTTAGTTCAAAGGTAAAACATAAAGGAACTTATTTAGGTATTGTAGATAAGATTCCTTATTTCAAAGAACTTGGAATTACAATGATTGAGCTTATGCCGGCATATGACTTTAATGAAATAAAATCAAGACCTGCAACTTCAATGAAAGGCCAGTTCTCAATTGAGGAGCCAAAGCTAAACTATTGGGGATATACTGATGGTTTTACTTTTGCACCAAAAGCGGCTTACGCTTATTCTAATGCCATTGGTGGAGAAGTAGAAGAATTTAAGTATATGGTTAGGGAATTACACAAAAATGGAATTGAGATTTCCATGGAATTTTTCTTTCCTGAGCAGACTAACCCTAAGGAAATTTTAGACTGTCTTCATTATTGGGTAATGGAATACCACATTGACGGAATTCATGTGAACCTTGAAAGTGCAGTGATGCGAATGGTTCAAACAGATAATTTGCTATGCACAACGAAAATATTTACTTATAGCTTTGCGACAGATACAGATTTTTACAATAGTGCAACGGAAGTAAGAAATCTGGCTAATTTTAATGATGATTTTATGATTGCCACACGAAGATTTATAAAAGGTGATGAAGACATGCTTTCAACCATTGCCTATAAGGTGAAGGCAAATCCACCAGCAGTGGCAATAGTAAATTATGTGGCAAATCACAACACATTTACATTGTATGATTCTGTATCTTATGACAGAAAATATAATCAGCCAAATGGTGAAAACAATAGAGACGGTGCTGTCTATAATTACAGTTGGAACTGTGGGGCTGAGGGAGATACAAGAAAACGTAAAATAATGGACTTAAGAAAAAAGCAGATTAAGAATGCTTTAAGTTTGGTATTTTTAAGTCAGGGTGTGCCTATGCTTTATGCAGGTGATGAGATGTGCAATTCTCAAAAGGGAAACAATAATCCATATTGTCTGGATAATGAAATTTCGTGGACTAATTGGAATAAAACAGCAATGGCAAAGGAAATATTTGAATTTACAAAGAATATAATTAAATTTAGAAAAGAACATAAAGTATTGCACATGAAAAATGAAACAAGGCAGATGGATTATAAATCCTACGGTTTACCGGATATGTCTTATCATGGAACAAAGGCGTGGTACGGAGATTTTAGTCATTTTAACAGACATTTTTCAACCATGTATTGCGGAAAATATGCAATGGATGAAACGGGAAGTGATGAAGCTGACATGTATATTGCATACAACATGTATTGGGAAGAGCAAAGTTTTGGCATTCCTTCAGCAAGAAATAAAAGGAAATGGAAGGTTGCTTTTTCAACCAGCCCTAATCAGAAAAGTGAAGAGGTGGGCAGAACATTTAATGTACCGGGAAGGAGCATAACGGTTTTGATTGCAAAACCTGAATAATATGTTAAAAGAATTAAACGAAAAAGGAATTGGTAAATATATTAATCTTGAAAAATGGGGATTAAGCACATTTGAATTAAAGATTTTAGCAATCCTTGCAATGTTTATTGACCATTTTTCAATTATTTTTTTAGAAAACAATAACAATACATTGTATTTAACAGGCCGTGCCATTGGAAGAATTTGTTTTCCCATAATATGTTTTGTTTTGGTTGAGGGATTTTTCCATACAAAAGACAGAATGAAACATGGAATTATTTTAGGAATATTCGCGTTATTATCAGAGGTTCCTTATGATTTAATGTATGGTTCATTATGGGACCTTACAAGACAAAATGTGTTAATAACTTTGTTTATTGGGTATATGATGATATGGATGCTTGATTTAATTTCAAAGTTCAGAATTTCATATCCTGACAAAGTGTTACAAAAAATCGGAGCAGCAAGACTAAATACTTTGCTTGAATTAGTAGTTATGTTGGTAGGATTTGCCATGGCATATTTTATTAATTGCTCATATTCCTATGCAGGGATAATGATAATTCTTTGCTTTTATGTTTTTAGAAAACATCACATAAGTCAGGGGATTGTAAATATTGTTTTTAATATGGGTATGTACCCATTGTCGATTCAGTGGTTTGGGGCATTAAGTATTATTCCTATTGAATTATACAATGACACACCGGGAAAACATAAATGGAAATATTTCTTTTATTTATTTTATCCATTACATATAGTGATTTTTGTAGGCATAAAAATATTTTTAATAAAATGATTACCTTTTATATAATTTTTTATCTTTCTATAGTTTTTAGTTTTTGTATACTTAAATTAGCTTTGAGCGGAAAATTTTTAGGAGGGTAAATTATGATATCAAAGTTAATTAAGAAAACAACAACATTTGTAGTTTCAGCGGCTATGGTTTTTTCGACAATTACATTTACAATGCCTGAAAAAACAGTTAGTGCTTCTCCAACTACAGGCTCTAAATTAGTATGGAGCGATGAATTCAATGGCAATTCCATTGATACTTCAAAATGGGGATTTGAAATAGGAACAGGTTCAAATGGATGGGGAAACAACGAACAGCAATATTATACTAACAGATCGGACAATGCTTATGTTGCTGACGGTGCCTTACACATTAGAGCGAAGAAAGAGTCTTATGGTGGAAGGAATTATACATCCGCAAGACTTAATACAAATGGAAAATTTACATTTACATATGGCTATGTAGAGGCAAGGCTTGCATTACCATCTAATCAGGGAATATGGCCTGCTTTTTGGATGCTTGGCGCAAATATTGGTAGCGTAGGCTGGCCATCATGTGGTGAAATTGACATTATGGAAGCAATTAATGCTGAAAATAAAACATACGGTACATGTCATTGGAACGTAAATGGACATGCAGAGTATGGTAAGCCAACAGGCAATTTTGATATAACACAATATCATACATATGGCCTACAGTGGGATAATGAATATATCAGATTCTTTGTTGATGGAAATAAATTCTACGAAATGTCAATTGCAAACAATGTAGGAGATACAGATGAATTCCACAGACCATTTTATTTATTATTAAATGTGGCAGTTGGAGGAAATTGGCCTGGCTTCTCAATTAATGACAGTGCATTTCCACAGGAAATGAAGGTTGACTATGTTCGTGTATATCAGGATAATCCTTCATACAACAGTTCTTCGTCAAACAATGTGGATAAGAGCAATGGTAGCAATGCAGGAAGCAGTGGAAATACAGGAAATACAGGAAACAGCGGCAATAATGGTTCATCTTCAAATACGCCGGCTAGTGGTATGGGAATGAATTATGCAGGAGACAGTTCGGCAACAGCTTATGTAAATAATTCAAAGTGGACAGACATTCATTATTCAGTAAATGGTGGTGGACAGCAGAACGTAAGAATGACTCAGTCAGGAGATAAAGCAACTTACACAGTTAATGGCTTGAAGTCAGGGGACACAGTTAAATACTGGTTTACATACTGCAATACTTCAGGCTATGTAAAAGACACAGCAAGTTATTCATATACACATAAAGGTAACAGTTCTTCAGGTGGTTCATCAAGTGGTAGTTCTTCATCAGGAAGTACATCAGGAACAGTAAACACTGCATCAGGTGATGTAACAATTTATCAGGATGCAAATTATGGTGGTAGAAACACATCATTAGGCGTTGGAAGTTACAATCTTGCATCACTTATTGCAAAAGGCTTTAAGAATGATGATATGTCATCATTAAAGGTCCCATTTGGTTATAAGGTAACAATTTATCAGGATGACAATTTTAGTGGAAAGTCAAAGGTAATTACAAGCGATGCAAGTTACATTGGAAATGACTGGAATGACCAGATGTCTTCTATTAAGGTTGAAAAAGCAAGATATAAAATTATCAACAGACACAGTGGCCTTTGTCTTGATGTTGCAGGAGCAAACAAAGCAAGTGGTACAAATGTACAACAGTGTCAGGCAAACGGAAACGTAGCCCAGGAATGGGAAATTGATTTTAATAAAGATGATTCAACATACATTCTTAAGAGTGCATTAACAGGAAAAGCACTTGATATGGATGACTGGTCACAGAATAACGGTGGAAATGCCATAATCTGGGACAACAACAAAACTAATAACCAAAGATGGTACATTACAATGGTTGATGGAGAATATTCATTCCTTATTAACAAACACAGTAACAAATCATTAGAAGTTGCTGGTTGGTCAACATCAAATGGCGGTAATGTACAGCAGTGGGATTATTCTGCTCAGGCAAATCAGCAGTGGAAGTTTGTTTTAGCTAATTAAATACATCTAAAAAGCTTAAAGGCTTAAAAAGTAAAAACAAAAATACCTCTAAAGTAGACAGATAGAATTGGAAAGTCTGTTACTTTAGAGGTATTTTTATGTAAATGAGTGTGGTATATTATTAGCTAAAGATTTATTTTTTTGGGGGAAGAACATATTAATTTAAAAGTATTCAGTAAAAATTAAGAATAGATTAATTAAAGGTTTACCAGGGAGAAAATTAAGAAATTTATTAGCTAAAAGTAATTTGAGAGAAAATTATAAACTAAAATTTATTCGGGAGAAAATGAAAATGAAGATAAAACCAGCGTATACGTTAAAAGGATATAAGAAAGAAAATTTAATAAAAGATATATTTACAGGAATCATTATAATGGCTGTGTCTATTCCAATATCCATGGGATATGCACAGATAGCGGGCTTGCCGGCAGTATATGGTTTATATGGCTCGGTTTTCCCAATTATAATTTTTGCACTTTTTTCAACATCACCACAGTTTATTTTCGGAGTTGATGCAGCTCCGGCGGCGTTGGTAGGTGCAGCTCTTCTTAGTATGAATATTCAGGGCGGTACAAAAGAAGCAATGGAAGTAGTTCCTATAGTTACTTTTTTAGTAGCAGTTTGGCTGTTGGCTTTTTATTTTATGAAAGCAGGAAAACTTGTAAATTATATTTCTGCACCTGTTATGGGTGGCTTTATTACAGGAATATGTACAACGATTATTTTAATGCAGGTTCCTAAAATTATGGGAGGCACATCAGGTACAGGAGAGTTGCTTGAATTGGTGGAACATATTATTGACACGGTAAAAGATATTAATATTCCTTCAGTTTATATTGGAATTGTGGCACTTGTTATTTTAGTTATTTCTAAGAAGGTTATGCCCAAATTCCCTATGGCGGTTGTACTAATGGTTGCAGGTGTTATGATGACAAAATTTATGCCGTTACAACAATGGGGTGTAAAGACTCTTGATAGTGTTGCACCGGGACTTCCAAGTTGGAAAATTCCTAATTTTGGAGCTTATCCTATGACTGATTTGTTTATGATAAGTCTTTCTGTAGCGGTTGTTATTATGGCTGAAACACTTTTGGCTGAAAATAGTTTTGCGCAAAAGAACGGTTATAGAATAAATGATAATCAGGAAATACTTGCTTTTTCTCTTGGAAATTTGGTAGCGGCATTTACAGGTTGCTGTCCTATAAATGGATCGGTTTCAAGAACTGCAATGGGAGAGCAGTATCAGGGAAAAACACAATTAACAGGAATTATAGCAGGCTTATCCATGATGCTTCTTCTTTTTGGTGGTACAGGCTTTATTGGATTTTTACCGGTACCAATTCTTACGGCAATAGTAATTTCAGCATTAATTGGTGCAACAGAGTTTGATTTGGCTGTCAGACTTTGGCAGGTAAGTCGTAAGGAATGCTTTATTTTCATAGGTGCATTTATGGGTGTGCTTATGCTTGGAACAATTAATGGTGTTTTAATTGGAATAATTCTTTCATTTACTGAGATGATTATCAGAACAGCAAAGCCGGCTACATGTTTTCTTGGCATACAGCCGGGACATAAGCATTTTAGAGATTTGAATGAGGGACGCCACATATATGCCATACAGGGTGTGATTATTTACAGATTTAGCAGTAATTTGTTTTTTGCTAATATACAAACATTGCAAAGAGACATTGAGGATGCCATTAAGGAAGATACAAAGGCGGTAATTATTGATGCAAGTGCAGTGGGCAGTATTGACATAACAGCAGCAGACAGATTGGAAATCTTATATAAATCTCTTCAGGAGAAGGAAATTCGCTTTTATATAACCGAACATATTTCAGGTGTTAATGAACAGTTAAGAAAATTAGGTCTTGGTTATTTGATTGAAAATGGAAATGTTAGAAGAACAATTCATGTAGCGTTAAAAGACATGGGAATTAACAGACCTTATCCATTAGAAGGTAATGTAGAAAATGAGCAACTTACACCTTCAAGAAAACGTGTAGACAATAGGGTTCAGGAATTTGTTTGGGCATTTGGTAAGGAAAGTGAAAAAGAAATCGAAAATCAAATAATGCTACAGATAGATCAATTAAAGAAATCAGGAGATGTGGAAAATCTTTTCCATGGACGCTGGTCTCACATGGATGCTTTTGACGAGGACGAATGGTTGGAGCATCTTGAAGAACACTTAAAAGAAATTGTTAATATTTCAGGCAAAGACGAAAAAGATATTGCTAAGCGACTTGAAGAACATAGAAGAGAAATTCACAATCGTATACATAAGGAGCATCCTGAACTTGCAGAACGCTTTGTAGAACGCAGACATATACTGGATGAGCATTTGCAGAAACGCCATCCGGAAGTGTATGATTTGATTGTAAGCATTAGAGAAAAATAAGAAGTGTATGATTTGATTGTAAACATTAGAGAAAAATAAGAAGTGTAGTTGTTTTTTTCAATAGATTTGATGATTTGACTCTTATGCTTGCAAAAGATTCCAGCGATTTCCACCCCTTTAGTCATGTTATAGAGCATAGGGGTGTAAAAAGTGAGCTTGATGAACTTATGCTTGCAAAAGATTCTGGCAGTTTCCACCCCTTTAGTTATGTTATAGAGCATAGGGGTGTAAAAAGTGAGCTTGATGAACTTATT
>NZ_QUDZ01000003.1:0-191039 GCF_003477765.1 Eubacterium sp. AF34-35BH | reverse complement strand
ATAGAGCATAGGGGTGTAAAAAGTGAGCTTGATGAACTTATTCTTGCAAAAGATTCCAGCGATTTCCACCCCTTTAGTCATGTTATAGAGCATAGGGGTGTAAAAACAGCATTTGATGGACTTATGCTTATAAATGATTGCAGAAAATTCCACCCCTTTAGTTCTGTGAGAACATAAAGGGGTGGAAAAAGTGTATTTGATTAGTTTCATTTACAAAATTTGTCGAAAATAGATTAACTTTGTGGATAAATCAAATGTTCATCTGTAATATTTTCAAGAATTTCTGTGTAGTATTTGTTGCAAAGATATTTTGCCATATTAAGATTCATGTCTAAGTAGTTACCACAATCCTTAGCACATGCACCTGGCACTTCACCTTCAAAGTTTCTCATAAAGTCGAACATTTCTTTCATTAAATCAACAATATCTTTTGATTCGTAATCTCCGGCTAAAACTAAATAGAAACCTGTTCTGCATCCCATTGGTCCAAAGTAAATTGTTTTGTTAGAAAATTCCTTATGGTTTCTTAAAAATGTAGCGCCTAAATGCTCTATAGTGTGAACTTCCGCAGTATTCATAACCGGCTCAAAGTTAGGTTGTGTCATTCTAATATCAAAAGTTGTAATAGTATTCTCACCAACTTTGTCTTTTCTTGAAACATATACTCCGGGTAATAGTTTCAAATGGTCTATTGTAAAACTCGCAATTTTTTCCATAGTATGCCTCCTGATAAATAATAAATTTCTAGAAATATATTAAATAATTGTATGAGAAAAATCAACCAAAATCAATTATATGTTAAGTTAAGTATTAAGCAAAATCAAAGCTGTGTTAAGTTAAGTATCAAGCAAAATCAAAGCTGGGTTAAGTTAAGTATCAAGCAAAATCAAAAATGTGTTAAGCAAAGTATAAGCTAAAGTCAAAGATGTATTAAACAAGCAGTGGCTAAAATAAATTTGTTTACATTGTAAAGGTTGTATAATAAGATATATTGCATAAGAAAAAGTCTATAAATTATTTTTAGGAGAAAGTTATGAAAAAGAAAAAAAGAATATACTTAACTATTGTGATAGTTGTTATATTGGCAATAATGTCCGGAGTTACTTACTTACTGATTCAGAGAAAAAACACTGTAAATCAAATTGAAAAAATCGTTGAAAACTGCGCAAAAAATAAAATTGATAACAAGTTTATAAGTAATATTGATGGAGAGAAAATTTATTACTCAATACAAAACAATTGGACTGAAGAAGGTGGGATAAATCTGAAAAAGCTAGAGTTCTATATAGAGAGAAAGAATTGGTGTAAAAACTATATTTGTATAGAGATAGATTATAAAGGAACATTGAAGAATGGACAAAACAACGAAGGATGTGAGTATTACAAAATCTATTTCAGAAAGAGGAATAATGGTATATATATTACAAAGGTTGGTGTTTCTGTGGGTGAAGCAGGTGTTTATAGTTACGAACCGGTAAGTAGTATAGATGAATAGTAAACCGATTGTTTAAATCAAATAATTAGACAAGATAATTAAACAAAATAATAAGGTAGATAGTAAGCCAAATGGCAACCAAAGTAGTAAATTAATTAAATAAAATCAGTAGTAAGTTAAATAGTTACTGATAAACAAGAATACATTGCAAAAAAAAGGAGACCAAAATGGAAAATATAAAAGAAATCAATTCTAATAACATAGATAACCAGGTTGCAAATAATCAGGACAAGCCCCACAAGCGTCGTGTAAGGTATAAGGGAACTCATCCTAGAACTTTTGCGGAAAAGTACAAGGAGCACAATCCTGAAAAATACAAGGATACAATTGAAAAAGTAATTAGCAAGGGTAGCACACCTGCGGGAATGCATATTTCTATTATGGTTCAGGAAATTCTTGATTTTCTTGAAATAAAACCGGGACAAAAAGGCCTTGATGCAACTTTAGGCTATGGTGGTCATACGTCAAAAATGTTGGACAAGCTAGAAGGAAAAGGGCATGTGTACGGACTTGACATTGATCCTATTGAAATAGAAAAAACTAAAAAAAGGCTAAAAGACAAAGGCTTTGGGAAAGATATTTTTACAGGTGTAAATATTAACTTTAAGGATATTGATAAGGTAGCAGAAAAGTATGGAAAATTTGATTTTGTTTTAGCTGACTTAGGAGTATCGTCAATGCAAATTGATAATCCGGAAAGAGGCTTTACTTACAAATATGAAGGACCGCTTGATTTAAGGCTGAATCCAAATCAGGGAATTTCTGCAGCAGAACGTATTAATACAATTTCAATGGATGAATTGGAAGGTATGCTTATTGAAAATTCAGACGAACCTTATGCTTACGAAATTGCAAAAACAGTTGTTGAAGAAAGAAGAAAAAAGAAAATCGAAACAACAACTCAGTTAAAAGATATTATTGAGAAGGCTTTGATTTACCTACCTAAAAAAGAAAGGGAGGAAGCTGTCAAGAAAAGTTGCGCAAGAACATTTCAGGCACTTAGAATTGATGTTAATAATGAATTTGAAGTTTTATATGATTTTCTGGAAAAATTGCCGGAGGTTTTGGCACCAAATGGTAGAGTAGCAATACTCACATTCCATTCAGGAGAAGACAGATTGGTGAAAAAGTCATTTAAGGCTCTAAAAAAACAAGGTGTTTACAGTGATGTGGCAAGAGATGTAATAAGACCGGGAAAGGCTGAATGCAACAGAAACCCAAGAGCAAAGTCGACAAAAATGCGCTGGGCAATTAAGAAGTAAAGGTTATAAAAGTATTAATGTATTCTATATTTGACGTTCAAATATTTAAAACTTAATTTGCGAACATTTTAATATCATAATATCGAAAAATAATTTGCAGGTAAAAAGCTTTGTAATTGTAGTAATTAAAGAACTGGTTCTGTACTTTTTTCTATACAATTTATTACAAAAGTGATACAATACAATGGTATGTTAAATAATGAACAAACAATATATTCAAGGAGAAAAAATATGCTAGGAGATAAGAAAGTTTCATATAGTGCCATGCAGTCAACAGGCACACTTACATTAGGAAATTATTTAGGAGCTCTTGACAACTGGTTAAAGATGCAGGAAGAATATGAGTGCTTTTATGCAATTGCAGATTTACATTCATTAACTGTAAGACAGAATCCTGCAGAACTTAGAAAGAGAGCAAGAGATTTATATACATTATATATTGCAGCAGGATTAGATCCTGAGAAGAACTGTATTTACTTCCAATCACATGTATCTGCACATGCAGAGCTTGCATGGATTTTAGATTGCTTCACATACATGGGTGAACTTAACCGTATGACACAGTTTAAGGACAAGGCTGCAAAGCATGCTGACAATATTAATGCAGGATTATTTACATATCCGTCACTTATGGCAGCAGATATTTTATTGTATCAGGCAGATGTTGTTCCTGTAGGTGTTGACCAGAAGCAGCATTTAGAGTTGACAAGAGATATTGCTACAAGATTTAATGGAATTTACGGTGATGTATTTACAATTCCTGAACCATATATTGGAAAGTCAACAGCAAAAATTATGAGTCTTCAGGATCCATCAAGAAAAATGTCAAAATCAGACGAGAATCCAAATGCAAGTATTTTGCTTATGGATGATCCTGACACAATTATCAGAAAGTTCAAGAGAGCTGTTACAGATTCAGATATGGAAATCAGATATTCTGATGACAAGCCTGGAATTCAGAACTTAATTAACATTTATTCATGTATTACAGGAAAGACTATTGAAGAAGTTGAAAAAGAATTTGACGGAAAAGGTTATGGCGAGTTTAAGTTAGCAGTAGGTGAATCAGTTGCAGACAGACTTAAACCATTACAGGACAGATTCTATGAAATTCAGAAAGACAAAGCATATCTTAATGGTGTTATAAAAGAAAATGACGAAAAGGCTGCATATTTTGCAAACAAAACATTAAGAAAAGTTCAGAAGAAAGTCGGACTTACAGAAAAAATCAGATAATGATAAAAAATATATTATTAGATTTAGATGATACAATTTTAGATTTTAAAAAGTGCGAGCATGTAGCATTGGATAAGGCTTTAACAGTTCTTGGAGTGCCACATGATGAAAGTACGATTAAGCTTTATAGCAAGATAAATGATCTTCATTGGAAAAAGTTGGAAACAGGAGAACTGACAAGAAATCAGGTACTTCTAGGCAGATTTGAGATGCTGTTTGAGAAGATAGGTTTTCAGTGTTCAGGGAAAAAAGCTTGGGAAACATACGAAGAAATGTTAAGTAATCAGTATTTCTTTGTGGCTGGAGCAGTAGAGCTGTTGGAGAATTTAAAAGACAAATATAATTTATACATAGTTTCCAATGGAACCGCTTCAGTTCAGGATAGAAGAATAGCCGGAGCCCACTTAGAAAAATATTTTAAAAAAATATTTATTTCGCAAAGAGTTGGAATAAACAAGCCGGACATTAGATTTTTTGAAAGATGTTTTGCTGAGATTCCTAATCTAAATAAAGATGAAACAATTATCGTGGGCGACAGCTTAAGTTCAGACATACAGGGTGGAATAAATGCAGGTATTAAAACATGCTGGTACAATCCACATAATCTAACCACACCTGACAATATGAAAATCAATTATGTTATAGGCAACTTAGAAGAATTGTATGATGTTCTAAAAAAAGAAAAATAAAGAACTATTTCCTAGTGGAATGTTTTATACGTAATAGGAATTTCAGAGAAATTTTATATTACTTACATAAAAAACATTAAGTATTTATTGAATGACCAAAAGTTAAATTGGTAATAAAAGTTAAACTTGTAATATAAGTTTAACTTGAAACATAACAGTTTAAATGTTGATTCGAAGAAATACTTAATGTTTTTTTGCTTTTAAATTGCTTAAAAATTTATCTGCAAAAACAATAATAGTATTAACCGCCAGAAATATAACGGTAATTACCACAATGTAGAGTAAACACTTTCTCATACCCAAATAGTCATAATTTAGGAAGAAGTATGGGTATTTAGGTACATTTCTAAATTCTTCCGGTGTGTTACAGGCACATCTTGTAAAAAATGCGAAAATATATACTAATGGGAAAGCAAGCCAACTGAAAATATAACTCCATTTAAATAATCCCTTGGGCTGGAATATAAGCCAGTCAAAAACAAACATAAACGGCACAATATAGTGGGCGATAATGCTTTCCACAGGCAAGCCAAGAGGTGTCATAGTGTCTTGTTGCAATATTATTTTATGTTCTGAAAAATGATAAATTAAAAATGTACATGTAATGCAGGACAGTGCCATGCCCTTAAAATAAATTAAAAGAGTAGAGCGGGTATTCTTTTTTGTAAAATGTTTAATTAAAAGAACACTCATAAATACAGCACAGAAAATATTGCTCCACAATGTAAAGAAACTAAATTCGTGAACATTAACATCCCTGTCATTAATGTCAAAATGAATGGCGATTCCTGTAATTGATATGATTATAAATAAAATTCTGTAAATTAACTCAAATCTTTTTTTCATAAAACAAACACTCCTGATAATAATATTATTACCAGGAGTATGAAAAAAACATTTGTAAAATATTTCATTGTTAATTGCGTGTTTTAAAATCTCAAACACTTTTATAGATTAAAAAACATGTTTGAGTAATATGTTAAAAAATCTAATGTATTTAAACTATTATATTAAAATTATTATATTTAATCTAATATATTTAAATTATTATATTGTTGTAGTTTTTACGATTACAGATTTTACATAACTATAGTTTGCGTATGAACATTTGTGTATGAACAAATTAAGTTCCCAAATAAGAGAAATGCATGTAGTCTTTTCTGTTGCCCCAAAAGCCTCTTTCAAAGCCATACTTATTTAAAATTTTTACAAGTGGGCATTTTAGTGGAATTGAATATTTGCTTTTTTTAGGTTTCCAAAAAGAACCTGCTAAAATCTGACCGTTGTCAATCATATAGTTTTCATTTGAATTAATATCAAAGGCTGTGCCGATACAGTGTTCAGAGGCTGAGCCGTTTCCACGCCAGTTGTAGCAACCAATGTCATGAATAGGAAAACGTTCCTTTGTTTTGTAAATTTCTTTAAACATTTTTTTTACAGAAGGTGCCAGTCCCTTGTTCACCGTAACATAAAAATGTCTTGTATATTTTTTGCCACCTGTTGTTCTGTCCCAAACCTTAATTCTAACTGTTTTCATATTTTTACTTGCAATTTTTGAAGTTTTGTACCAGGCAGTTTTACTGTTGCCAAACAGTCTTTGTATACGACTGTCATAAGGCTCATTTTCAAAAGAGTAGTAGTTACAGTATTTTTCATAATAGCCGGGTTCAACGCTTAGAAGCATTTTTCCGGAAAATGTTTTATAGCTGTAAACCTTGTAATAATAGGCTTTGCCGTTTTTTACTTTTTTATGAGTGTAGTGTAATTTGTTGTTACCCTTTAAGGTAGCAAGCTTTTTGTATTTGCCATTGTATTTTGTTGAATAATAAATTACATAACCGTTACCATCTGAAATTTTCTTCCAGTAAAGAGTGTTGGTCTTTGGTTTTTTTGAATATGTAGTAGTAATTTTTGCACTGTCAGTTCGAACCTGGGCATATTTTACTGTAGAAAAATTACTGTAATATTTTACATTGTCATAAGTTACATAAGCACGTATTTTATAGTAATAGGTTTTACCAACTGTAAGTTTTTTATTTGTGTAACTGTAAGGTGCCATATAGTAATCAAAAGAGGTAGTCTTTACGGTTTTTATTAATGAATAACTTCCATTTGAAGTGGTGCTTCTGTAAACTTCGTAGCCTTGTGAGTCCTTTGTCCCGTTCCAGCTAAGTGTTATGCCATGAGACTTAACGGCAGTTGCTGTTTTTAATGTTGGTACAGCAAGAGGTGTAAAAACATCTTCTACGAAAATTGCCTCGCTTGTTTGCAAATCATCATTTTCATCGAAATATACTGTCTCGATTTTATAAAAATAATGCACGCCGGCACTGAAATTATAATCAGTATAATAAGGGAAATTGCTTTGTGACAATAACTGATAGTCGCCGTCCTTAGAAGTGGCTTTGTAAATATTAAAGTAGTAGTAATCATCATCACTAACATGCCATTGTAGTTCAACTGAGTCTGCAGTCTTATTTACATTGTCAATAACTGGCTGATAGTTTGTGGATAATGTGTCAGCAAAAACATTAACATTAAAAATAAAAGCAATATTAAATAGTAATGTGACAATGAAAAGCCCGACTAAACTATATTGTTTCTTTTTCATTTTCATATCTCCTTGTAAAATATTTTAGGCATAAACATACCCTGTCTACAAGTTTACCATAAAAGATGATTTTATAATAGAAAATAATATTTTATAACAGAAAATCATTTGAAGAAAGAAAATAAATATTGTATAATATATTGGTTAAAGTGGCTTTTTGCGTTCTGACGTTGGAAAGCTTAGACTTACTTAATGGAAAAGAGATATTATGATTTTAAAAACTAATCAATTGGACATAGATACATATTTAAAGTTAAGAGAAAAAGTAAACTGGAAGAAATTGACCAAAACTCAGGCAGAAGTAGCAATAAAGGGGAGTCTTTATACAGTAGTGGCTTATGAAGATAATGAGCCTGTAGGCATGGGAAGAATTGTAGGTGACGGGGCAGTAATCTGCTATATACAGGACCTTATAGTTGTTCCTGAATATCAGAAAAAAGGCATGGGACATGCAATTATTACTAAGCTTATTGATTATGTAAAGGAAATAAAGTTAAGTGACACAGAGATAATGCTTGATTTAATGTGTGCAAGAGGCAGAGAAAACTTTTATAAGAAGGAAGGCTTTATTTCAAGACCTAATGATAAGTTAGGTCCGGGAATGATTATGTACATAAAATAGAATTTTGGAAGGAGTAAGATTATGAATATTTACTTAATAAGACACGGTAGACAAAACAGTACATTATGTAATGTAGATGTGGAACTTTCAAAAGAAGGTAGAGAGCAGGCTGATTTATTAGGAAAAAGACTTGCAGAAAATGATTATGGCATAGAAGCTGTTTATTCAAGTCAGCTTATTAGAGCAAAAGAGACAGCAGATATAATTAATTCTCATTTGAATAAAAAGAGAGTAATAGATGAAAGATGGCAGGAAGCAAACTTTGGCGGTATGACAGGACTTGAGAATTCTGTTATTAAAGAAAAATATCAGGATTTTCTTTTTAAGAGAGTCTTAATGGAAGAAGATTTGCCATATCCTGACGGTGGTGAAAACTGTGAAATGGTGTTTAACAGAGTAATGGAAGCACTAAAGGATTTAACAAAGGAACCATACGAAAATGTATGCGTTGTAACTCATGGTGGAGTTTTAAGAGCTTTGCTTACAGGAATTATGGGAGCTGATTATTGTAAATGGCTTACATACGGAAGACAAATTGAAAATAGCAGTATCGCTCACATTATGTATGATGAAAAAATGAAAACTTTCCATATTGAAAGATTTAATGATTTTGCACATTTGGAAGGAAAAGATTATTTAATGAGAAAGCATTTTGGAACAGGTTTTTTCAGAATGCAGAAAGATAAATAAATTTAAGACAGGGAGTTTTTTATGGCTAATAATTATGATGGAAATAGTATAGCGGTACTTGAAGGACTTGAACCGGTAAGAAAAAGACCGGGAATGTATATTGGTAGCGTAGGTACTAAAGGACTTAATCATCTTATATATGAAATAGTAGACAATTCGGTGGATGAACATTTGGCTGGGTACTGTTCTGAAATTACAGTAACTTTGGAAAAAGACGGTTCGGCTACAATTAAAGATAATGGACGAGGCATACCGGTTGACTTAAATGAGCAGACAGGTAGGCCGGCAGTGGAAGTTGTTTTTACAACCCTTCATGCAGGTGGTAAATTTGGTGATAGCAACTACAAGATTTCAGGTGGCCTCCATGGTGTAGGCTCATCAGTTGTTAATGCTTTATCACTTTGGCTGGAAGTTAATGTAAAAAGAGACGGAAAAGTTTACAACCAAAGATATGAACAGGGTAAGATTTGCTACGACTTAAAGGAAGTTGGAAAATGCAGAAAAAATGATACAGGTACAACTGTTAGCTTTTTCCCTGATGGAGAAATTTTTGAAAAAACATATTTTAAGGCAGATGCAATTAAAAGCCGTCTCCATGAAACAGCATACCTTAATCCTAATCTGACAATTATTTTTGAAAATAAAAGAGTAGGGGAAGAGGAGACAGTAACATTTTCTGAACCTGACGGAATTAAGGCTTTTATAGCTGACATGACTAAGGACAAGGAAAAAGTAACAGACATTATTTATTTTAAAGATGATATTGAGGGCATTGAACTTGAGATTGCTTTTCAGTATATAAATGAATTTACAGAAAATATTTCAGGTTTCTGTAATAACATTTACACACAGGAAGGCGGTACACACATAACAGGTTTCAAGTCAGTTTTAACACAGACAATTAATCAGTACGCAAGAGAACTTGGTGTGTTAAAAGAGAAGGATTCAAACTTTACAGGGGCAGATGTTAGAAATGGTTTAGTGGCTGTTGTGGCATGTAAGCATCCTGATCCAAGATTTGAAGGGCAGACAAAAACAAAATTGGACAATCCTGACGCTGAAAAAGCAACAAAGAGCATCGCAGGAGAACAGCTTGTTTTATTTTTTGATAAAAATATTGAGAGTTTGAAAAATGTAATTAGCTGCGCTGAAAAATCTGCAAAAATCAGAAAGTCAGAAGAAAAAGCAAAAACAAACATGCTTTCAAAAAGTAGATTTTCCATTGACAGTAATGGTAAACTTGCAAACTGCGAAAGCAGAAAACCTGAAAAATGTGAGATATTCATAGTGGAGGGAGATTCTGCGGGTGGCTCAGCCAAGACAGCAAGAGACAGAAAGACACAGGCAATTATGCCAATTCGAGGAAAAATATTAAATGTTGAAAAAGCATCAATGGATAAGGTACTGGCAAATGCAGAAATTAAAACAATGATAAATGCTTTCGGATGTGGTTTTTCAGAAGGCTATGGAAATGATTTTGACATTGAAAAATTAAAATTCCACAAAATTATTATTATGACTGATGCGGACGTTGACGGTTCTCATATTGATACATTATTACTTACATTTTTCTATAGATTTATGCCTGAATTAATTAATCACGGTCACGTATATATTGCAACACCACCTCTTTACAAGGTTGTTCCCAAAAGAGGAGAAGGTGAATATTTGTATGATGACAAGGCATTGGAAAAATACAGAAAGACTCACAAAGGTTTTACACTTCAACGTTACAAAGGTTTAGGTGAAATGGATCCTGACCAGTTATGGGAGACTACGCTTAATCCTGAAACAAGAATTTTAAAACAGGTAGAAATAGAGGACGCAAGACTTGCTTCTGATGTAACAAGTATGTTAATGGGAAGTGAAGTAGGTCCAAGAAGAGAATTTATTTATAATCATGCAAAAGACGCTGATTTGGATATTTAGGGAGATATTAATGGCAGAACAAATTATAAAAACAGAATATTCTGAGGTAATGCAGAAAAGTTATATTGATTATGCGATGAGCGTTATTTGCGCCAGAGCACTTCCGGATGCAAGAGACGGATTAAAGCCGGTACAAAGACGTGTACTTTATGCAATGGATCAGTTAGGCTTATCTCATGACAAACCACATAGAAAATCAGCCCGTATCGTAGGTGATACAATGGGTAAATATCATCCACATGGTGATAGTTCAATTTATGAAACTTTAGTAGTTTTGGCACAGCAGTTCAAAAAAGGAATGGCGTTAGTTGACGGTCATGGAAATTTTGGCTCAATTGAAGGTGACGGAGCCGCTGCAATGCGTTATACTGAAGCTAAACTACAGAAATTTACAGAAGATGTTTATTTGGCAGACTTAAATAAAGATGTTGTAGATTTCGTACCAAACTTTGATGAAACAGAAAAAGAACCACAGGTACTTCCTGTACGTGTACCAAATCTTTTGGTAAATGGTGCAGAAGGTATTGCCGTAGGTATGACAACAAATATTCCTACTCATAATTTAGGGGAAGTTGTGGATGCGGTTATTGCTTACATGGACAAGAACAGCATTACAACAGAAGAATTAATGAAGATAATTCCCGGTCCGGATTTTCCAACAGGAGGAATTGTTGCCAACAAGTCTGATTTACCAAAGATTTATGAAACAGGAACAGGAAAAATCAAACTTCGTGGAAAATTAGAATTTGAAAAAGGCAAAGGCAGAGAAAAAGACAAGTTAGTTATTACTGAAATTCCATACACAATGATTGGTACAGGAATAAGCAAGTTTATTTCAGACGTAATTGACCTTGTTGAAACAAAGAAAACAAATGATATTGTTGATATTTCCAACGCATCAAATAAAGATGGTATTAGGATTGTTTTAGAGTTAAAAAAGGGAGCAGATGTTGAAAAATTAACAAATATGCTCTACAAGAAAACTAAACTTGAAGATACATTTGGAGTTAATATGTTAGCCATTGCAGACGGAAGACCGGAAGTAATGGGACTTAAACAGGTTATTAAATACAGTGTTGATTTTCAGTATGAACTTGCCACAAGAAAATATACAACTCTTTTAAATAAGGCTTTAGAACAGAAAGAAGTTAAGGAAGGTCTTATTAAGGCAACTAACATTATTGATTTAATAATCGAAATAATCAGAGGTTGCCAAAGTCAGAAACAGGTTAAGGACTGTCTTGTAAATGGTAATACTGAAGGCATTAAATTTAAGAATCCTGAGTCAGCTTTATTAGCAGGCAATTTATGTTTTACAGAACGTCAGGCGCAGGCAATTTTGGACTTAAGACTTGCCAAGTTAATTGGTCTTGAAATTATGGCTCTTCAAAAAGAATACGAAGAACTTGTAAACCAGATTGCTGATTACGAAGAAATTCTTAATAGTAAAAGAGCAATGACAAATGCCATAAAGAAGGATTTAAGAGCCATTAAAAAGGAATACAACAGACCACGTAGAACTCTTATTGAAGATGGAAAAGAAGCTGTGTTTGATGAAAATGCATTTATTGAACAGGAAGTTGTATTTGTTCAGGACAAGTTCGGTTATGCCAAACTTTTAGAACCTGCAGCATTTGACAGAAATATTGAAAGTGTTACAGCCAATAACAAATATTATTTTAACTGTATGAACACTGATACAATTTGCATTTTTACAGATAACGGAAATGTTCATCAGATTAAGGTACAGAATATTCCTACAAAGAAAGTAAGAGAAAAGGGCGTACCAATTGACAATTTAGGTAATTATAGTAGTCAGGGAGAAAACATAATTGCATTAATGTCTTTTGATATGATTAAAGATAAGAAACTTTTATTTACAACTAAAAAAGGAATGATAAAGCTTGTTGATGGCAGCGAGTTTGAGACTAACAGAAAAACAGTAGCAGCCACAAAGCTTGGAAAAGATGATGAGTTAGTATCAGTAGTTATTACAAGAGTTTCAGAGAAAGAAGTTGTGGAAGACACTGAAATGCCTATTGCACTATCAGGTGGCTCAGATGACTTTGAAATGCTTGATTATGAGCAAATGGAATTTACTAATATGGATACTGATAATCATCAGGAAAAAGAATTACAGTATACAAGAGAAATCTTAGTTTTACAGACAAACGACGGTATATTCTTAAGATTCCCAATTAAGGAAGTGCCTGAATTGAAGAAGGCAACACTTGGTGTTAAGGGTATTAAACTTAATGCAGAAGACTTTGTTACACACGTATATCTTTTGGATATTGGGGATAATGAAGTTGTTGAATATAAAGGAAAACAGGTAGAACTTAGAAAACTCAAAATTGGAAAACGCGGTACTAAAGGCGTAAAAGTCCGCAGATAATGAGACCTTGAAGAACTTGTAACTTGTTGTTATGCAAAAAGGATGAAATATATGAGAGCACGCAAAAAAACAGTAAAAAACACAATTATAATAATTGTTATAGTAACCATGATTGTAAACTTGTTTTTTGGAATATCTTTTGACAGCAGAGAAGTAATGGCAGCAGATTCGTTTGAGACAAGTATTAAAGGTTTTCCTGGCAGTTATAAACCATATTTAAGGAAGCTTCACAAAAAATATCCTAAGTGGAAATTTGTTCCTTATAATACGGGAATCAATTTTAATACTGCATTGGAAAATGAATTAAAAGATGACAGAAGCTTAATTGAAAAAAGTTACAGCAAGTATTTAAAGTCTACAGAACCTGGAGATTATAATGCTTCTACAGGAGCTTATATAGCAAAAGACGGTAGTAGTTGGGTAACAGCCTCAAAGGTAGCCGTCCAGTATTTTATGGATCCGAGAAACTTTTTAAATGATACGCATATTTATCAGTTTGAAAAATTAGCATACGATTCAACACAGACTGCAAGTGGAGTGGAGGCAGTTTTAGAAGGCTCTTTTATGTACAAAAAAAACATTGGTTATTTAACAACTGCTGGCAAATACAAGTCAACAGATGTTAAATATTCATCAAAAATTATAGAAGCTGCAAAAGGAAGTAAGGTAAGTGCTTATTATATTGCCTCAAAAATACTTCAGGAAGTTGGTTCAAAGAAGAATTCAAAATATGCAGGTATGGGAGCAAGTGGTAGTGTTAATGGAGAGTATTCTTCTAAGTACAAGGGAATTTATAATTTCTATAACATTGGAGCTTACACAAGTTCTAATCCAATAGCTAACGGACTGGCATGGGCAAGCTCTGGTAATACATACAATAGAAAGTGGAACGCACCGGGAAAATCTATTATAGGTGGAGCAGAATATATAGGAGAAAAATACATTAATGCTGGTCAGTACACTACATACTTCCAAAGATTTAATGTAAATAAAAACTCTACATACGGTTTATACCAGCACCAGTACATGACTAATATTTACGGAGCAGCTTCAGAAGCAGCAATTGGAAGTGATGCTTATAATGAGATGGGTGTCACAAAACTTGCTTTAACTTTTGTAATTCCTGTTTACAAAAATATGCCATCTACAAGTGCCAAGGTAACAATAGGTAGCAGTTCAAAACAGGGGACGGTTATCTCAACAGTTAATTTAAGACAGGGTGCAGGCACTAATACAAAGACATTAACAACTTTAAGTAAGAATACAAATGTTACAATATTAGAAGGTGTAAGAACAAGTAATCTGTTTGGCTCATCTTGGTTAAGTAACCCATACTGGTATAAAGTAAAATG
Organism: Eubacterium sp. AF34-35BH; assembly: GCF_003477765.1. Lineage (NCBI taxonomy): Bacteria > Bacillati > Bacillota > Clostridia > Eubacteriales > Eubacteriaceae > Eubacterium > Eubacterium sp. AF34-35BH. The sequence goes on along the minus strand of NZ_QUDZ01000003.1, from coordinate 176,758 downwards.
TGTGAAAAATAACAAGACTTACAAAGGCTATATTGCAGCATCTTATTTGAATGTTCACAGTGAAAAGTCAATTTCAAAAGGTGCTAAATACAAGTTACCGGTGTCAGTTACAAAAGGTCAGAGTGTTTATTATATGAGTGACAATCCGGCAGTTGTAAAGGTTGACCAGTCAGGTTATGCTACAGCATTAAAGAAAGGCACAACAACAGTTAGAGCTTATACGGCAGCAGGCAATATGAGTGCTATGACAATAACTGTTGGACAATCCTATAAACCTTCAAAGCCTGTAGTTTCAGGTAGCTCAAAGAATTACAATTCTGTTACTGTTAAATGGAATGCTCAGAATAATATCAATGGATATTATTTATATAGAAAAAACGCAGCAGGAAAGTATGTTATAATAGCAAAGCCTAAGGGAAATGTTAACAGTTATGTGGACACAAATCTTGTATCAGGTACAGTATATAGCTACAAGGTAAAAGCCTATAGAACTGTATCAGGCAAGAAACACAAAAGTGCAAAATCAAAAGCAGTAACCATAAAACCAATACCTTCAAAGGTAAAAAAGCCAACTGTTACTAAGCAGGGCAAAACTTTGAAAGTTACATGGAAAAAGGTAGCTGGTGCAAGTGGTTATGTTATTTACAGGTCGACAGCAGCAAAGGGACCATTTACAAGAATAGCAGTTACATCCGCTAACAATGTAAATTGCGTTGATAAAAATGTTCAGGGCAAAAAGACATATTTTTATAAGGTTGCTGCATATAGAACAGTTGGAAATAAGAATATTTATGGAAAAAAATCAACAAAAAGGAAAATTATAAATTAAAAATAACTAGGAGGCAAAATGATTAATTTTATTGTGTGTGGTTTAGAAGGCACATTAATAGATGAAAATAATAAAACAATTTCAGAAGAAACAATTGACTTAATCGCTACACTGTTAGAAAATGATTTTAAATTTGCTGTAGCAACAGGATTAAATTACAATCTTGTTAAACCATTATTTGGAAAAATACAGGATGATATTATTTACATTTGTAATGATGGTGGCGTGATTTTTCAGGGAGAAAAAGTAATAAGCAAGACAACAATTGACCGCCTTGTTTGTTTAGATGTACTTATTGAAATGGAAAAAGATGAATATAATAATGATATTCGTTTGGTTTTTTCAAATGAGAAAGATACAGCTATAAAAACTCATGATTACGAGTTTCTCAAATACTTAAATAATAAAGGAATTGAGCCTGAACATATTGATGACTTAAAAGAATTAAATGGGGATGTTACAAAGATTACATTATGTTCCAAAGATGGATTTGATGAGAAGAGCTTTGAGAAGATTTACAAAAGATGGTCTGCAAAAGCCAATGTATCAATTTCATCTCCTAATGAAATGTTTATAACAGGACAATATGTAACTAAAGGTATGGCAATAGCCTTAATTCAGCATTTTTATGAAATATCAGAAGAAGACACAGTTGTGTTTGGAACAGGTTTTACTGATATAGATATGTTTGAACATTGTTTTTACAGCTATGCAATGCAATGGGCAGATTCTCAGGTAAGACATGCGGCAAAACATATTACGGAAAGTGTTGATACTATTTTGGAAGATATTATGAGAATGTAAAACATAAATAGAGACTGGCAGGAAGGAAGAAAAAATGAATTTTTCAAAATTGAAAAGAATTGCAGCTACAGGAATTGCAGTTACATTAACCGCATCATTTTTAACAGGTTGCGGCATAAAAAGTGACACATTCATATTAGGAAAAATCTTTGGATTAAGCAGTGATGAAATTTTTAAAATAGATGACTTAACATGTTCTAAAAGTGAATACAAATTGATTTTTATGAACTATGTGAATAAATATAAAAAGGACTTTGGCGGAAAAGTTGACTGGAATGCAAAAGTGGACAAGGACACAACGTTAAAAGATTTCGTTATGGAAAAAGTTAAAGAAGACATGACTGTTAAGTATACAATTGCAGCCATGGCAGACACAGAGGGTATCAAAATAGATAAAGATGACATGCGTTCAATTAATGATGTGGCAGACAAGTTTTATAATTCATTAAGTCAAAGTGAACTGGAATACACAGACGCGGATTTGGATACAGCAACAGTATTGTACAGAAATTATTATTTGGCGGACAAGGTTTACAACAGAGTTACCGAGAAGGTAGATGAGACTGTAAGTGAAGAAGATGCAAGAGTAATAAAAATACAGTACATTCGTATGTCATCAGATAATACAGCCCCTGATACAATCCAAAAGAAGTTACGTTCCATTGCTAAAAAGGTAAAAAAAGGAACTACGAATTTCGAAAAGGAAGCAAAGCAGATAAGCGAAGATGACTCAGCTACAAAAGTTATAAAGAAAAATGAAGCTACAACAACATTGGAAAAAGAAGCCTTTAACGTTAATAAAAATCAGACCAGTGAAATTATTAATGACGGAAATGATTATTACCTGATTTACTGCGTTGATAATTATATGAAAGATGAGACAGCTAAGAACAAGGAAAATATCATCAAGAAGCAAAAAAAGGCACTATTCCAGAAAGAATATAACAGTTTCCTAAAGGACAGCAGTTATGATTTTAATACGTCAGAATGGGAAGATATTGTCCCTGAAGATATAAAAGATTTAAAATCATCAAACTTCTTTAGTTTGTATGGAGATATTTAGTCGTATAATATTAAGCTATAAAAGAACAAAATACAAGAAAGATTTGGTTTGCAGTATTTGTTTAGCAATTGGTACCGTAGGTCTTATAATGATAAAAATAGCAAATAAAATGGAACCGTAAAATGAGGGCAGTTGATATACCATTGATTAATAAATTTAAGATGGAATTTATTGCAAGTTTGATTTATTAAAATTTATAAAAAAGAAGTTTTGTTTAACAATTAAATTTGTTAAGCAAAACTTCTTTTTGGTTTTCTATAGATATTATTGATAACGATAATTATTCATCATCACTTTCATCTATTTATTATCACTTTCATCGCTAATTTCAACAGGTTTAGCTACCTGAACTTTCTTTACAGTACCCTTTGAAAACTTAGCTAAAATCTTATCTTTGAAAGTTAAGCCAAGGAATACAAGAAGTGAAAGCATACTGATTAAAATACCACTTCCAAGACCCTGTGGTTTATACTTAAATGTTACCTCATGTGTACCTGAATCAACTAAAACACCGATTTGAGCACCATCACAAATAGGGGTAATGGCACTTTCAATGCCATCTACATATACGCTCCAACCTTTGTCGTAAGGAATAGAAGTATACATAATACCCTGTTCTTCTGAAGTTACTGTACCTGTAATTTTTGTATCACTGTATTCTGATACAGTGTATGGATTTGCATTTAATAATTGGTAATCATATGACCAGGCATCGTTATCAAATGCGTATGCATAACAACTACTAATTGCCTGATTATCGCTGGCTGTAATTGTGATTTTTGAGCCAGGTGTTACATTTCCTAAATGACAGATATAATTCTGGTTTGTAGAAGAAAATGTCTTTGTTGTAGTAGATGTCTGTGTACCGTTCTGGTTTTCCATAATGCTACCGTCTGTAACTGTAGCAGTTAATGTTTCTGATGAAGTTACACAGAAGAAGTAAACATCCATTGTTTTCTCGTCTATTGAAGGAGTAAATTTGTCGCCTTTTTCTAAACTGTATTCAGCACTAAATTTACCGACTTCAGATGATGTAAGCTGGTGGAAAATATTCTTACCATCATTTACAGCAGACTTAATGAAATTATTCTGTGTAGCAAATGGATTGCCTGTATTCTTTTTCCAACTAGCTTCTGTATTTAGATTCATCATAAATCCAAGTGGAAGAGTCTGATTATATTTGTATAATTTAAGTGAACTCTGTCCGTTAACAGTTTTATATGACTGCTGACTTAGTAAAGTCATATAATTTGGCAAAGTAGGATTTCCTGTTGTATATTCATATTTCACTGCAGATAAAGCAGCAGTAAGAGGAGTATGACCATAATATGAATATGCGTTAAATGATGTCTGTAATCCAATCTCATCATAATAATCCTGCATAGCTGCTGATGCTACAGAAGAGAATGTTGAAATACTGTTGTACCCAAATCTTGCACCATCATTTCTTGTTGCATGGTATTCGCCTTCTGTTCTAAAGAAGTTGTAATTATCTTTCTTTGCATCGCTTTTGGCTACTTCGTTAAGTTTATCATAAGCTTCTGTTGCTTCATAGTAGCCGCTTCTAGAAGAAGTACTTGGAATACTTGTAACAGTCATGTTAAGAGTCAATTCACAGAATACAAGTAGAATAAGTAAATATGTGAAAAACGCTTTCATGTCACGATATTTTCTGAAACAGAAGAAGATTACAAGGTATGCACCAATAAACAAAATGCTTAAGTAAGCAATTTGTGTCATGTTTGTACTAATATCTAAATCTGTAAATAATTCTGAACTTTTGAAAATTTCTTCAAAAAGTAAAATTAAACCAACAGATACTCCTGCCGAACCGATAATGTGTGCCGGCTTAAATTCCCTAATATGAGTAAATGCTTCATATCCCATAGTTACAATTAAGAAAATATATAAGAATGATTCTCTACAAGGTAAACTATTTGGAAAATGTAAACCATGCCAAATATAGTTTGGAATATTGAAACTAAAACTTAATAACATAATAACAGCAATAACTGTTTTTCCGATACGTTCTTTTTTACTAATTTTTTTGCATAACCAAAATAGTGGTATTAAAATAAACATTGCAACACCACAATAGATGTTAGGATCATGTGGGTATTTCAAATCAGCTATTGGAACACAAATAAGTGATCTAAATAGCATATACATCATTGAAAAATATTCTTCCAAAGCTTCAGGGAATGATGTGTCTGCTGACTTAGTAATAAGCATGTTAAAATACTCAGGAAGAATAATGCAAGCAGCAAGCCCACCACCTAAAACTGAATATATTGCAAAATCCTTAAAAGCTAAAAGTCTTGCTTTTAAAGCACCGATTTCACTGTCAAAATCAGATACACAAAGAAGATATACAAAATATATTACACTGTAAAGACAAAGCATAATACCAATGTAGTAGTTAGAAAAAATACCAAAGGCGAGAGCTAAACAGTACATCTTGTATCTTTTTTGTGTTACTAATCTTTCAAGACCTAATATAATAAATGGAAGAATCCACATACAGTCAAGCCACATAATATTCCAGCTAAATGCTGCAAAATATGCTGACAATGCGTAAAACATACCAAAGATTACAGTGTTAATGTTTTTTGACTTAAATCTTTTTGAAAGATAATAAGTTGTAGCAAAGCCTGCAAGTCCCATTTTCAAAATAATTGAAAAGTTTACAAAATCAGCCATGTTTGTAGGCCAGAGAATTGTAAGTAAGTTAAATGGGCTGGATAAATAGTAGGCTGCAATTGCCACAAAGTTCATACCGGCACCAATTTCCCATGTGTAGAATAGGCTGCCACCACTTTGAAGTTTCTTTTGAAGTATTTCCAAATAAGGTGTGTACTGATGATAGCAGTCGCTTCGTAAGTACATTTCATCACCAAATGGGAAAACTCCCTTCACTGCGTAAACGACAAGCATTGATACTACCGGAATAAGAAATGCCAGTAAGTATAATCGGTTGTTGTCAAACCATGTTTTTAATGAAAAATTATGCTGTTTTTTGGATTTCATTATGAGTCCCCTTTCTGTTGTTAAAAATAAATAATATACTAAACACATAATTTAATATTATCGTAATAATCATTGCGATTAGTTTTGCTAAATATTTGTTACCGTTAATTAGCTTTTCGTTAATCAGCAGAATAATTTCAGTCATAATTAAAGTAGCAAATCTAACATAAGCAAATCGCATAAATTCTGCAAATACTTCAGTAAATCCGTGAGTTTTACTTTTAAAAACCCAGAGTTTGTTAGTAGTATAAGCAAAAACAATGGCACAAATGGTAGAGATTATATTTGAAATCAGTGCAGTACATCCATAGGAAGTTATTAATGAAAAAATACCTATATCAATAATGAAAGTACCAGCACCAAAAAAAATATAGTATACCATTTCGTAGCTTAACAAGCCTATAATTAAAGACTGTAATTTTTTGTTACTAACATGTGCCAACAAAAATTCCCTTAACCTAATTATAGTTTCTTTCATTTGTCTGTTGTCCTTTTAAATTATAAATGGTTTTCAATAGTTTAATTTGTTTATATTTTTAGACTTTTATGGGCTAGGGTAAATTAGTCCATAATCCTATATATTTTACTATAAATTGCCATTAGTGTAAATAAAAACAAAGATAATAGACAAAAATGCAAAATGTATGGATATAAAAATAATATAATTGACCCAGTTTTAAAAATATTTTATAATATATAGTAATTATGGAAACGTTTCCAAGGAAGAAATAATATTACTATACAAATTAAAATTATAAATGTACGGAGGTTAATATAATGGAAAGAAAGTGGTGGCACAACAAAGTTGCATATCAGATTTATCCTAAGAGTTTTAATGACACAAATGGTGATGGAATTGGTGATATTAAAGGCATAATTGACAAGCTGGATTATTTAAAGGAATTAGGCATTGATATTATATGGATTTCTCCAATATATCAGTCTCCTTTTGTAGATCAGGGCTATGATATTTCGGATTATTACAGAATAGATGAAAAGTTTGGCACAATGGAAGATTTTGACACATTGCTTGAAGAAGCAAAAAGCAGGGATATGCACATTGTTATGGACTTGGTTATTAATCATTGTTCAGATAAACATGAATGGTTTAAGAAGGCATTAGAGAATCCAGCAGGAAAATATGGAGATTATTTTTATTTTAGAAAAGGAAAAGACGGTAATCCGCCAAGCAACTATCGCTCATACTTTGGTGGAAGTGCCTGGGAAAAGGTTGAAGGTACGGATTTATATTATTTACATATGTTTGCAAAAGAACAGCCGGACTTAAACTGGTACAACAAAGAAGTTTTAGATGAACTTTATAAAATGATAAACTGGTGGCTTGATAAGGGTGTTTCAGGCTTTAGAATTGATGCCATTATTAACATTGCAAAAGATTTGAATTTTGAAAATCTTGAGCCTGACGGTGAAGACGGACTGGTACATGCCGGCAAGGTGGCAGAGCACGCAACAGGCATTGGTAGCATGCTTGAAAATTTAAAGAAAAATACTTTTGAAAAACATGATGCGTTTACAGTAGGTGAAGTGTTTAACATGAAAAAAGATGAACTGGGAGAATTTATCGGAGAAAACGGTCACTTCTCATCTATGTTTGATTTTTCAGCTCAGTGTTTGTCTTTTGGTGAACATGGCTGGTATGATGCACCTGATTTTACATTTAAACAATATAGAAATGCTATTTTTAATGCTCAAAAAGAAAGTGAAAATGTTGGCTTTTTGTCAAACATAATTGAAAACCATGACGAGCCAAGAGGGGCAAGCAGATATCTTCCTGAACATGCAAGAAATGCCCAAGGCACCAAAATGCTTGGGACAATTATTGTTTTGTTACGTGGAATTCCTTTCATATATCAGGGACAGGAAATAGGCATGACTAATACAAGATTTGAAGACATATCTGAATATGATGATATTAACACAATAAATGAATATAATTTGGCAATTGAAGCAGGCAAAACAAAAGAAGAGGCAATGGATATTTGTTACAAACACAGTAGGGATAATGGAAGAACTCCTATGCAGTGGTCAGATGAAAAAAATGCAGGATTTACAACAGGTACACCATGGCTTAAAGTTAATCCGCTGTATAAACATTGCAATGTAGCTGCTCAGTTAGAAGATGAAAATTCTGTTCTGAGTTATTATAAAAAATTGATTGCTCTAAGAAAACATTCTGAATATTCAGATTTGTTTGTGTATGGTAAAACAGTACCTGTTTTTACAGACAAAGATTATGTGTTTGCCTACAAACGAATTCTTAAAGATAAGGTAATATTAGTAATTGCTAATTTTGGCAAAGAGGAAATAACACTAAATATGGAAAAGGAAAAATGGAAAGTATTACTTAATAATATGAAAGAATATGAGATACTAGGAAAACAGCTTGTAATAAAAAGCTGTCAGGCATTGGTGATGGAATAGAAATGTTTACAAAAAATATTGTGCTAAATGTTGTTTTGCTAAAATGGAACATTTATGAAATATAATAGTTATAGCTATATAGTATAAGGCTGTCAGAAAATGTTTTTGATAGAAATTTTTTTAGAAAAAATTAAAACATTATTTTGACAGCCTTATTTTGCATATAAAAAGAAGTTTCTGTATTTTATTACAAAAATGTATGTGATATAATTTTAATTTGTTGAGACATATTCATAGAATAATTAAAAAGTTGAAAAGCTAATTATAGTCTATATTTGTTCCAACTCATAAAAGAAATACTTATAAAATATTACTTTTGTTTGACAACAGTAAAACAATAAAAGACATGTGTTGTTTACAAACAAAGGTTTTAAATAAATAAACTAACTAATTTTTATTAAAAGAAAGAGAGGAAAAATATTATGAAGAGAATTTTAAGTTTTGTATTGGCAATGATAATTGCTATTTGTGGTATTAGTTTTGGTGACTATAAAGAAGTAAAAGCAACAGAGTTAAAAAATATTTATGAAATAGGGACTTATGATAATAGTAACATTTATCTAGGTGGAAATCTAGAAGTTAAAATGATATTTTTAGATGAAAATATGGAATTAATCAAAAATCCTGATTTATCTAATTATACAATATTATGGGAAAAATATAATAAAAATAAAAAAAGTTGGGAATATTATTCAAATAATAAAAATTTAATAATTAAAAATGCTAAAAAAGATGATTTTACAAATTATAAAATAACATTAACAAATAAAAATACAGATGGATATAGTCCTTCATTAACATTAGAAATAAAAGAAATATCAAAAAATCAGTATGAAAAAGAAAATCCAACTGAAGAACCAACTACAGAACACAAATCAGAATTAAAAGATTTTAATTATAATTGTAGAATTTCTGGATTAAAAAATAACTATAATTATATAGGAAAAGAAATTAAGCCTTCAATACATGTTTATTCAGAAAATTTAAATGGAACAAAAGCAGAAACTAAACTTGATCCTAAATATTATACAGTAACTTATAAAAATAACATTAAATCTGGTAAAGCAAGTATAACAATTAAAGGAAAAACTCCATATTATGGATCAAAAACTATTACATTTAAAATTAAGGCTATAAGTCCTAAATTATCAAAAGTTAAAGTTAAAAATAAGAAAATTAAAGTTACTTGCAAAAAAGTTAAATGTGATGGATATGAATTTAGATACAAAAAATCAACTCTTAAATGGGGTAAATCAGCATCTAAAAAAGGATGGAAAACAAAAACTCAAAAAAGTAATAAATTTACATCAAAGAAACTTAAAAGTGGTAATTATTTTGTTCAAGTAAGAAGTTATGTAAAGAATGGTAATAGTAAAAAATATTCTTCTTGGACATCAAGAGATCAGATGACAGTTGTTGGTAAATCAACAAAAATTGAAAAAGGCAGATTTAAAGAAAAATTTGAATGGGATGGTCAGAAATGTAAATTTTATGCTCCAAAATATGTATCAAAACGTTGGGGAAAATCAAGAGATTGGAGTTGCACTTGGGGTGATAGATCATTATATGGAGTTAAAGAATATAATTATGTTCCTGTAGTAAAATGGATTATATCATATAAAAGAAATACTGGATACATTTGTATGGCTGACAAAAATGGGGTTATAGTTGAAGAAGGTCGTATTGAAAAGATTTATAAATAAGGAGAACTATATGAAATTTTATACTGATGGATCAAGGATCAATGGTAAAGAAGATTTCATTATAGGATGGAGTGCTGTTTGTGAATTAGGAGTTCTTGCTTCTAGTTCACAAATTGGTGGTTCCAATATTAATGCTGAAATTTTTGCCATTAGAGATCTATTAAAATATTTAACAAATAAAAGAGTTAAAATATTTAACAAATAAAAGAGTTAAAATTTTAGATAACGAAATAGAAGTTGAAATAGTAACTGATAGTTTAACATCTATTCAGATTATTAATGGTTATTTAAAAGATCCTCTAAGTTTTAATCTATCTGAAAGTATCAATTATGTAACAGCTGATAAAATTTCTGATTATATAAAAGAATTAAATGAAAGAAATATAGAAGTTAAATTTAAACATGTTAGAGGTCATGGAAAAGATAGTTCTATGGAAAAAGAAGATGTTTGGGGAAATTTATTCGCTGATTATGTAGCTACTTATGAATCTCAGAAATTAAGAGATTCTTTATCTTAAATTTTGTTTAATATTATGGATATAATATTAATAAGGAGGAGTGCAAATGAACACTAAAGAAAACAGTTATATGGAGGTATTAGATAAGCAAATAGATTTATTAAACGAAGCCCGAAAAAAAATAGTTGATAAACTAAAAGGTTACAATTCAAGGTACATGAGTGTAGAAAAGAAAGGGGGGAGAGGATGTGGCTTGAACTCAAGGAGCGATAATGACAGAAGAATGTATATGTGGATACAGACCAATTACAATGGAAAAGAGTACATAATTAATTTGTTCAAGAGTGAAATTGATTATAAAAGTGGTAATTGTCATTCACAAATTGGAAGAATATCGTTTACAAAAGGATATGTTACAAATAATAGCAAAACAACATCTCCAAATGTTATACTTAAAGATATTAAGGGAAGATGTCAAACAAATGCTGATAGAACTGCGTTGATTTTTAATTCACGTAATTGGTTTGATCCTATTGAGTATTTTGAAAATAAAGATAAAAATAAAATTAAAGAACAATTGGCAAATAAGCATTGGATATCAATAGATGATATTTTAAATAATGAAGAAATATCAGAAAAATTAGTAGTGGCTTTCGAGAAATTTATAAAGGAAGATCAAACTGCTGAAGAAAATGAATAAATATAATAAATGGTCTCTTATGAAATTTCATAGGAGACCATTTATTATGTTAAATATTTTAATCAAATAAAATTCAATTATTTCTGAAGTCCGTTTTCTTTCTTCATCATAGCTCTAACCTTTAGTGGTAAGCCAAATAATGTGATGAATCCTTCAGCATCATGGTGGTCATATAAATCACCTGTTGTAAATGATGCAAGGCTTTCACTGTATAATGAATATGGAGAAGTAGTTCCGGCTTTGATGATGTTTCCTTTGTAAAGTTTGAATTTAACTTCACCTGTAACGTATTCCTGTGTTGATTCAACAAATGCCTGTATAGCTTCACGAAGTGGTGTAAACCATTTACCCTCGTAAACAATCTGAGCTAATTTGTTGCCCATATCTTTCTTTGTTTCCATTGTGGCACGATCAAGAACTAATTCTTCAAGCTGTCTGTGAGCTTCCATAAGAATTGTTCCACCTGGAGTTTCATAAACACCACGAGACTTCATACCAACAACACGGTTTTCAACAATATCAATAATACCAATACCATGTTTTCCACCAAGTCTGTTTAATTCACGAACAATGTCAGATACTTTCATTTTTTTACCATTAACAGATGTTGGAACACCCTTTTCAAATGTCATTGTTACATATTCACCTTCGTCAGGAGCCTTTTCTGGAGAAACACCTAACATTAAAAGATGTTCATAGTTTGGTTCGTTTGCAGGATTTTCTAATTCTAATCCTTCATGACTAATGTGCCATAAGTTTCTGTCACGGCTGTAGCTCTGGTCTGTACCAAATGGAAGATCAATTCCATGAGCCTTACAATATTCAATTTCAGCTTCTCTTGAATCCATGTTCCATTTGTCATCTCTCCAAGGAGCGATAATCTTAATGTCAGGAGCAAGAGCCTTAATTCCAAGTTCGAAACGAATCTGGTCATTACCTTTTCCTGTAGCACCATGACAAATTGCAACAGCATCTTCTTTTCTTGCAATTTCAACTAATTTCTTAGCAATACCAGGTCTAGCCATAGCAGTACCAAGTAAATATTTATTTTCATAAACTGCATCTGCCTGTACACAAGGTACAATGTAGTCATCACAAAACTCATCTGTAATGTCTTCAATGTATAATTTTGCAGCACCTGAATATTTAGCTCTTTCTTCAAGACCATCTAATTCTTCGCCCTGTCCACAGTTGATGCAACAGCAAACAACATCATAATTATAATTTTCTTTTAGCCAAGGGATGATAGCAGTTGTATCAAGACCACCTGAATAAGCTAAAATAACTTTTTCCTTTGCCATAATATTAATCCTCCATATAATATATATTCTTTCCACGAGTTACTATACATCAATAATGCATAAAATGCAAGAAAAAATATAAATTTATGTATAATTATGCATAAAACTTAAAGAAAACTTGCATATTATACATAATAGGTGTATAATTTCTACATTGCAGTAAAATCCCTTGTATTTTATGTAATATGATTATAAAATTAAACAGGTCCATAAATACCATATTTTATGGCTGAAAAACACTATTAACACATAATGAAATGAAGAGCTTCATTATTATAAAATGAATAGGTTCAATATTATATTTCATTATTATAATAGGTTAGATTAATAGATTTGACTGCTTATATATAGGAGGAAATTATGATCAAGGTTGGAATTATTGGCGCTACAGGATATGCAGGAGTAGAAATTGTAAGATTAATTATGCAGCATAAAGAAGCTGAAGTTGTATGGTTTGGCTCAAGAAGTTATGTTGATCAGGATTACGCATCAGTATTTAGAAATATGTTTCAGATTGTTGATGCAAAATGTTTAGAAGATAATATGGAAGAATTAGCAGAAGCTGTAGATGTTATTTTTACAGCAACACCACAGGGCTTATGTGGTTCATTAGTTAATGAAGAAATATTAAATAAGGTAAAAATTATAGATTTAAGTGCAGACTTTAGAATTAAAGATGTTGCAACTTACGAAAAATGGTATGGCATCAAACACCAAAGCCCACAGTTTATAGAAGAAGCTGTATATGGACTTTGCGAAATTAATAGAGACAAAGTAAAAGGTGCAAGAATTATTGCAAATCCGGGTTGCTATACAACATGCAGTATCCTTTCAATTTACCCAATGGTAAAAGAAGGCTTAATTGATCCTAAGTCAATTATTGTTGATGCAAAGTCAGGAACTTCAGGAGCAGGCCGTGGAGCAAAAGTTCCAAACTTATTCTGCGAAGTAAATGAAAACATCAAAGCATACGGTGTAACAACACACAGACACACACCTGAAATTGAAGAACAGTTAAGCTATGCAGCAGGTGAGGAAGTAATGATTAACTTTACTCCACATTTAGTACCAATGCAAAGAGGAATATTAGTAACTGCATATGCTAATTTAAAGAAGCCTGTTTCTTATGAAGAAGTAAAGGCAGCCTACGACAAATACTACGGAGACGAATTCTTCATCAGAGTATTAAATAAAGACGAAACACCTGAAACACGTTGGGTTGAAGGCAGTAACTTCGTTGATGTAGGCTTCAAGATTGATGAAAGAACAAACAGAATTGTAATGATGGGAGCTCTTGATAACTTAATCAAAGGAGCAGCCGGTCAGGCAGTTCAAAACATGAACATACTATTTGGATTACCGGAAAGCGAAGGCTTACAACAAGTACCAATGTTCCCATAGAACATAATTCTACCAGGCATAAGAAAAAAGGTGTTGCAAGCTCGCTTGCAAACAACTGAAAGGAAACTTAATAACATTAAAAAGAAAGCGCTGGTAGCCCGTCGGTTCATCAAGGCAGCAAAGTCGGCTTGATAGAACCGCTACGAGGCGGACGCAGCGGGAGCGGGCTTTCGATAATGTTATTAAGTTCCCTTTCAGATGGATAACATCTTGTTGTAGAAGGAATTGAAGTTGAAAATTTTTAGGAGGAAAACAATGAAAGTAATAGATGGCGGCGTTACAGCTGCAAAAGGCTTTAGTGCATATGGTCTTAGAGTCGGCATTAAAGAAGGTAATACAGAAAAGAAAGACATGGCTATGATTTATAGTAAAGAACCATGCGTTGCAGCAGGTACTTTTACAACAAATCAGGTTAAAGCTGCCCCTGTAAAATGGGACAATAATATAGTAGAAAACAGTGATTTTGTACATGCCGTAGTTTGCAACAGCGGAGTGGCAAATGCATGCACAGGGGCTGAGGGAATGAAATATTGCGAAGACATGGCAGAAGCTACAGCTACAGCTTTAAATGTAGGTAAAGATGAAGTATTAGTTGCGTCAACAGGTGTAATTGGTGCCCAGCTTCCTATGGAGAAAATCACAAAAGGCATTGAAATGCTTGTGCCTGAATTAAATGACACAGTTGACGGAGGTCATAATGCAGCATTAGCCATTATGACAACAGATACAGTTCCAAAGGAAATTGCCTACGAAGTAGAAATCGGTGGTAAGAAATGTACTATTGGTGGCATGTGCAAAGGTTCAGGAATGATTCATCCTAATATGTGTACAATGTTAGGTTTTATTACTACAGATATTAATATTTCAAAGGAACTTTTAACAGAGGCTTTGAAAGAAGACATTAAGGATACATTTAACATGATTTCTGTTGATGGAGATACTTCAACAAACGACACTGTTTTATTGTTAGCAAACGGTTTATCAGGTAATGACAAAATTACAGAAAAAAATGACGATTACTATAAATTTGTAGAAGCATTACATAATGTTAATGTATTTTTGTCAAAGAAAATTGCTGGTGATGGCGAAGGGGCAACAGCTTTATTTGAAGTGAAAATCGTTAACGGAAGTTCTAAAGAACAGGCAGTTACACTTGCAAAATCAGTTATTACATCAAGTTTAACAAAGGCTGCTATTTACGGACATGATGCTAACTGGGGAAGAATTTTATGTGCTCTTGGTTATTCAAGTGCAAAAATTAATCCTGACACAGTAGATATTTATTTTGAAAGTAAAGCAGGTAAGTTAAAGATAGTTGAAAATGGAATGGCAACAGATTACAGCGAAGAAAAAGCTACAGAAATTTTGTCAGAAAACTATGTTACAGCTATATGTGACATGAAAATGGGAGAGGCAGAAGCTACAGCCTGGGGCTGTGATTTAACACATGAATATGTAAGCATTAACGCTGACTACAGAAGTTAAAAATAATAAATATAATTATAGTGTCAAAATGTTTTATCAACTTGTGCTTATACAATATTGAAAAAAGACATTGAGCCACAACAGGACTGATAATAAATATGCAGATTAGGTAAAGAAAAGGAGAGAGAAGCTATGATAATGAAGGGACAGCAGCAACTTGATATGGATAAATGGATTGAAAAAGGAGATGTTCTTATTGAAGCATTACCTTATATTCAAAGATTTAACAGAAAAATTATTGTTGTAAAATATGGCGGTAGTGCAATGTTTGATGAAAACTTTATGAAGAGTGTTATTCAGGATATTACACTTCTTAAATTAGTAGGTTTTAAACCTATTATTGTTCATGGAGGCGGTAAGGCAATCAGCCGTCATATTGACAGACTTGGAATGGACACTAAGTTTATTAACGGACTTAGAGTAACAGATGAGGACACATTAGAAGCTGCTGAAATGGTTCTTAACAGTGTAAATAAGAAATTAGTTCAGATAGTAGAACAGTTAGGCGTTCGTGCCATTGGTATTAGTGGTAAAGACGGTAGACTTCTCACTGTAAAGAAAAAATTATCAGAGGGCGAAGATATTGGATATGTAGGTGAAGTTACACACGTTAATGAAGATATACTTCTTGAATTACTTGAAGATGATTTCTTACCAATTGTATGTCCTATTGGTTTAGATGAAGATTTCCATGGCTATAACATTAACGCTGATGATGCTGCAAGTGCTATTGCAGAGGCAGTAAAGGCTGAAAAACTTGCGTTTTTAACAGACACTGAAGGTGTTTATATGGATAAAGATGACAGCAGTACGGTAATTTCTGAAATGACAGTTTCAGAAGCAGAAAAGTTAATTGAAGACGGTATAATCGTAGGTGGTATGTTACCAAAGATTAGAAACTGTATGGATGCAATAAAAAATGGTGTCTCAAGAGTTCATATCCTTGACGGAAGAATCCCTCATAGTATTCTTTTGGAAATCTTTACAAACAAGGGTGTTGGAACAGCAATTTTAGGCGATGAACAGACAAAATTCTTTAATAAATAATTTAGATTAAAAGAAAGGTTTTGGGTGAAAATATGAAAGATACAGAGTATATGGACAAGGCAGAACAATATTTTGTACATACTTATAATAGATTTAAAGTAGTTATTGATAAAGCAGAAGGGGCTTATATTTATGATGTAAATGGAAAGAAATATTTAGATTTTGCATCAGGAATTGGCGTATGTAGTTTAGGCTATGGCAATGAAGTTTACAAAGAAGCCTTAAAGAATCAGATTGACAAAATAACTCATACATCTAATTTATTTTACAATATACCATCTATAGAAGCTGCTGAAAAAATTGTTAAGGCAGCAGGGCTTGAAAAAGTGTTCTTTACAAACAGTGGTGCAGAAGCTATTGAAGGTGCTTTAAAAATGGCAAAACGATATGCTTATGACAGAGACGGTCATGCAAATCATGAAGTGATTGCAATGAATCATTCTTTCCATGGTAGAACAATGGGTTCATTGGCACTTACAGGAAATGAACATTATCAGAAACCTTTTGGGCCTATGATTGGTGGCATTAAATTTGCAGAATATAATAATTTAGACAGTGTAAAAGAATTAGTAAATGATAAAACCTGTGCAATTATTTTGGAACCACTACAGGGTGAAGGTGGAATTTATCCTGCAACAAAAGAATTTATTGAAGGCATAAGAGAGTTATGTACAGAAAAAGACATAATTATGATTTGTGACGAAGTGCAGTGTGGTATGGGTAGAACCGGAAAAATGTTTGCTTTCCAAAATTATGATGTAGTACCGGATATTATTGCTTCAGCAAAAGGACTTGGCTGTGGTGTACCTGTAGGTGCATTTATTGCCGGCAAGAAATGCTGTAACTCTTTAGTTCCGGGCGACCATGGAACAACGTATGGTGGCAATCCATTAGCAACACAGGCTGTATCAACAGTCCTTGATATTTATGAAAAAGAAAATGTTTTAGATAACGTAAAAGTTGTTGGTGCATATTTAGAAGAGCAGTTAGACAAAATTGTAGAAGATTTCGACAACGTAAAAGGAAGACGTGGAAAAGGCATGATGCAGGGACTTGTTCTTGAGACACCTGTAGGCGATACAATTGCAAAAGCAATTGAAAACGGACTTTTTGTTATATCAGCAGGGGGAAATGTTCTTAGAATGTTGCCACCGCTTATTATAACAAAAGAGCAGGTTGACGAAATGATTACTATTTTACGTAAATGTTTATAAAATTATAATTTGACTGATTTAGCAATTTGGTGGCAGGTTTGTGTCATCGGATTGCTTTTTCTTTGTTAAATTGAATTGTTTTTACAAAAATTGCAATATTGTAAAAAAAGTTTTGTTTTTTGTAAAAACTGTGATAAAATTTTACATAGACTTTACATTAGATTGTTAAGGTGGTTTACGGAAAACTTATAAATTTATATGATTAAAATGAACTATGTTCAGATAATAAAATTTATGGGAGAAAGAAAATGTATGTATTAATTACACAATTGCTTAGTGGATTGGCACTATTCCTTTTTGGAATGAAGTATATGAGCGACAGCTTACAGCAGGCGGCAGGTGGTAGGTTAAGAACCATTTTGGACCGTTGTACAAGAAATAAATATATAGCTGTTGTATGTGGTGCTTTATTCACAGCGTTTATCCAGTCATCCGGTGCAACAACCGTTATGGAAGTTGGTTTTGTTAATGCCGGTATCATGACTTTGGAACAATCTGTAGGAATTACATTTGGTGCGAATATTGGTACAACAATTACATCACAGCTTGTTTCATTGAAACTTACAGCAGTGGCACCATTTATTATTTTCATTGGTGCGGCAATATTATCATTTTGTAAGAAACCAATGTTAAAGAAAATCGCAGCCGTTATTTTTGGTTTCGGTTCATTATTTTTAGGAATTAATTTTATGACAGAAGCACTTCATGGAATTAAGGAAATACCTGAATTAATGAATGTGTTTGGATATTTAACTAACCCAATAATATCAGTGCTTGTAGGATTGATTTTTACATCAATTCTTCAGAGTTCATCAGTAACAGTCAGTGTGCTTGTATTGTTGGCAGGTTCAAATATTATTATTGATCCGGTAACAGGTGGAACAGATTATCTTGCATGTTTATATTTTATTTTAGGTGCAAATATTGGTTCATGTATGCCAGCGGTTATGGCAGCAATGAATGCAAACCGAAAAGCAAAAAGAACAGCTTTTATCCATGTAATGTTTAATGTTGTAGGATTAGTTGTAATTGGTGCTATTTTAATCTTTGCTTCAGAACCAATTGTTAATTTGATTAATTCAATTAGTGGAACAGATAAGCGTTTTGTAGCAAATGCAGATACAATATTTAAGGTATTCCAGTGTATTATTTTATTACCATGTTCTAACTTACTTGTTAAGTTATCCAAGAAGGTTATTCATTCTAGATCTGGTGAAGAGCAGGATGAAGACGAGATGGTATTAAAGTATATTGGAAAATCAGGTCTTACAAACCCAACTACTGTTGTGGTTGAAGTTGTTCAGGAAATTCAGCGTATGGCTGACATGGTTAAGATTAACTTAGAAGAATCATCAAAAGCCTTAATTGACAAGGAATTTTCAACATATAAGGAAGTATATGCCAGAGAAAAATATATAGACTTTTTAAGTCATGGTATTACTGAATACATGGTTGATGCTAACAGATACGGTTTACCACTTAAGGATAAAGAAAGATTAGGTGGACTTTTCCATGTAGTAATTGACGTTGAAAGAATCGGCGACCATGCAGTTAATATTATGGATGATGCCTTGAAAGAGAAGAATCAGAAAATCGAGTTCTCTAAAGAAGGCAGAGACGAAATGCTTACTATGTATGAGAAAGTTATGGAAATATACGAGAAGGCAGTTGAAATCTTTGTAAATGAAGATAAATCAAAATTTGATGAAGTTGACCGTTTAGAAGATGTTATAGATCAGATGAAAATTGATTGTCAGGAAGGTCATGTTAAGAGAATGGCAGGCGGAAAATGCTCAATTGAATCAGGACTTGTGTTTACTGATTTAGTAATTGGTTACGAAAGAATTGCAGATCATGCTGTAAATATTGCATTTTCTATTTTATCTGAAAAGAAAATAAACTAGAAAAGATACTAACGAAAATGGGCATGGAAACGTGCCCATTTTTTTCGATAAGGAGAAAATACATGCAGAAAATATATATAGTTGAAGATGACAAGAATATAGCTGAAATCGAAGAGTTTGCATTGAAAAATTCAGGCTTTGAAGTTTATACATTTTCAAATGCCAAGGATTTCGATAAAAAAATGGAAAATAAATATCCGGATTTAATTATTATGGATATTATGCTTCCTGACAGAGATGGCTTATCCCTTGTAAAAGATTTAAGGGAACATCCTGAAACAGCTTCCATACCGGTTATTATGGTTACTGCCAAATCATCTGAAATGGACAAAGTAAAAGGTCTTGACCAGGGAGCGGATGACTACATGACAAAGCCTTTTGGTGTAATGGAGCTTATTTCAAGAGTAAAGGCAATGCTTAGAAGAGCTAATCTTTCTGTTGAAACATCACTGGAATTTGAGGGGATTGTTCTTAATGATGCAAAACATAAGGTAACTGTAGATGGTAAGCAGTGTGATTTAACATATAAGGAGTTTGAATTATTAAAATACCTTATGCAAAATTGGGGTATTGTCCTTCAAAGAGGCAGAATCCTTGACAGAGTATGGGGAATTGATTACGAAGGAGAATCAAGAACTTTAGACATGCACATTAAGACTTTAAGAAAGAAATTAGGTGACAAGGGTGCATTAGTTCAAACTGTTAGAAATGTTGGTTACACTTTAAATTATAAAAAGGAAAAGTAGATATACCTGTAATAATTAAAGTGGTAGAATGTGAACAGGTGAAAAATTAGTTCTATCCGGAATCATAAACAATATTTAATTACAACAGTGTATAGAAAAAGAGGATAAGATGAAAAGAAAAATCTATATTAGAATGACGTTAGTATCAGTAATAATGATGCTTTTTACAATGAGTGTTACAGTGTTTACCTTTTATAATTTGTTTAGTGAACAGGTTATGGAAGATTTGAAAACACACGTCCATATTCTTAATACAACAGAAGCTGTTTTGCAGTATGTTGAAAAAGATTTTGATCCCAGGATTGATAATTTAAGAATAACGGTTATTGATACAAAGGGCGACGTTTTATACGACAGTAATGCAGATATTGGAACTATGGATAACCATGTAAACCGACCTGAAATTAAAGAGGCATTAGAGCATGGACATGGTGAGGCAACAAGAAAGTCTGATACCTTAGACAAGACAACCTACTACTATGCCGAGAAGCTGGAGAATGGTCAGATTCTTCGTGTGGCAAAAGAAGTAGTAAGTGTCTGGCAGTTTATTTTTAAGATTTTACCAATATTAATAATGGAACTTTTATTGGTAGCAATAATCTGTTTTATCGTATCAAAGCTTCTTGCAAAGAGATTGGTAGAACCCATAGAACAGCTTGCTCAAAATATGGATGAGGAAGAAGTAACAGAAACTTACGAGGAAATTAAGCCGTTTTTAAATAAGATACACAGTCAGCATAAAGCCTTGAAAAAGAGTGCTAATATGAGACAGGATTTTACGGCAAACGTTTCTCATGAATTAAAAACACCTTTGGCATCAATTTCGGGCTACGCAGAGTTGATTGAAACAGGTATGGCAAAGGAAGAGGATATATGTAGATTTGCCGGTGAAATTCATAAGAGCTCATTAAGACTGTTGTCTTTGATTAATGATATTATTGAACTTTCAGAACTTGATGTTATGAATGGTCAAATGTCAAAAACTAAAGTAAGTCTTACAGATGAAGTGGTTAATTGTGTGGAAATACTTCAAATGAATGCAGAAAAGCATAATGTTAATATTTCATTGGATAAGTGTGAAGATGGCTGTGTAATTGATGCAAATCAGGATATGATACAGGAAATTATTTATAATCTTTGTGATAATGCTATTAGATACAACAAGCCGGAAGGAAATGTTTGGGTATCAGTATTTAGAGAGAAAGACAACATTATTCTTCAGGTTAGGGATAACGGTATTGGTATACCTGAAAAAGAGCAACAGCACATATTTGAAAGATTTTATCGTGTTGACAAGGCAAGGTCAAAGAAAACAGGTGGTACAGGTCTTGGACTTGCAATAGTAAAACATATAGCAGAACAACACAACGCAGAAATAAAAATAGAAAGTTATATAAATGAAGGAACTACAATTTCTGTGATTTTTTAACTGAAAAGAAAAAGTGATGTCGCCCCATTCCTGCATTGCGTTAAGAATAGGTCCCATGGTCTTTGAAGAAGATTTTTTAAATTGCATAAAAGTTACATATTTGGAAATCCTAAAGAAAAAGTTTTTTAGGAGGAAGTTATGTGGGGATTTATTATTGCATTAATATCAGGTGCGTTAATGAGTATACAAGGGGTTTTTAATACGGGAATAACAAAAAGCAGTAGTATGTGGGCAGCAAATTCGTGGGTTCAGCTAACTGCTTTTTTAGTTTGCGTAATTGCATGGTTTGTTACAGGAAAACAAAATGTAATGGGGATGTTTCATGTTGAAAATAAGTACATGCTTTTAGGAGGCGTTATAGGTGCTTTTATAACAATGACAGTTATAAAAGGTATGAACAGTTTAGGTCCGGCAAAAGCTGTGCTTATTATTGTTATATCTCAGATAATTGTTGCATATTTAATTGAGCTGTTCGGTCTGTTTGGCGTAGACAAAGTACCTTTCCAGTGGAGCAAATTGGTTGGTGCCTTAGTTGCAATTGTGGGAATTTTTATTTTTCACAGGTAATTCAATTTTAAAATTGTTAAAAAAGTCAGTTGATAAGTATTGTTTATTTTTGTACAATTAGAGTAGCGTTCGTAGGGAAGCTCCGAAAGGAGAATGAATGGCAAATAAAATAATTATTATGATAACAGTTGTACTTGCAACATGTTCTTTTTTTGTTGGCTGTGGAAAGGATAATTCGGTGCAATTATCCGGTGAAAGTTCTAACGAAAGTGTGTTAGAATCAGGTAGCAAAAAACAGGAAACAAAAAATGATAATATATACGTATATGTTAACGGACAGGTTAAGTATCCGGGTGTGTATAAATTGAAGAATGGTGACAGAGCTTATAAGGCAATTAAGAAAGCCGGCGGTTTAACGAAGAATGCTAAGAAAAACAACATTAATTTAGCAGAAACAGTTGTAGATGCTCAAAATATTTATGTAATGTCTAAGAAAGAATACAAAAAGAGTCTTTCAAAGAAAAGCATATCTGGTGAAACTAATGATAGTTTAAGCGAAAATCAGGATATAAATAGCAGTCTGATTAACATAAATACGGCAAGGGAAAGTGAATTAACCAAGTTGCCTGGAATTGGAAACTCAAAGGCGGCAGCAATTATAAAATATAGAGAAGAGAATGGTAGTTTTTCTTCAAAAGAAGACATTAAAAATGTATCAGGTATAGGCGACTCAACCTATTCCAATATTGAAGATTTAATTACCGTATAGGATATAGATAGTAGGAGAGAAATAAAATGAAGGCTTTAGTGGTAGATGATGAAAAGTTAATTGTTAAAGGACTGAAATTTAGTCTTGAGCAGGACGGATATGAAGTGGATTGTGCCTATGACGGACAGGAAGCCATAGATAAGGCAAGAGATAAAGAATATGACATTATGCTTTTAGATCTAATGTTACCTGTATTTGACGGATATCAGGTTTGTCAGCAGGTTAGGGAATTTTCAGATGTTCCAATAATTATGCTTACAGCAAAAGGCGAGGATATGGATAAGATTTTAGGACTTGAATATGGAGCAGATGATTATATCACTAAGCCTTTTAACATTCTTGAAGTGAAAGCAAGAATTAAAGCGATTATAAGACGTAATCGCAGAAAAACTCCTACAGTACAGGAAGAACCAAAAGTAATTGTGTCAGGTAGCATGAAATTAGATATAGATGCAAAACGTCTGTACATAGATGAAAAGGAAATAAGACTTACTGTAAAAGAGTTTGATATTTTAAAACTTTTAGCTGAAAATCCCGGCAAGATTTATTCAAGAGAACAGTTGCTTACTTTAATTTGGGGTACAAAGTATCCGGGAGATGCGAGAACTGTAGATGTTAATGTAAGAAGATTAAGAGAAAAAATAGAAGAAAACCCTGCAAAACCAGAGTATGTTCATACAAAGTGGGGCATGGGTTATTACTTCCAGGGATAGAACAATGGAAAAAAAGTGGTTAAAAAAAATAATTAATTTATTAAGAAGCTTAAGATTTAAGATATTTATATCGGTGTCTTTACTAATAATGATACCAACAATAATTGTTAGTATTGTATTGGTAAATTTATCGGTAGACTCTTATAGTGATAAGAAGATAGAACGATTTAAAATAAACAACTCCATGCTAAAAAATAGCATAGTAAGTGAGGGTTATTTAGAAAAAAATAACCAGTCTAAGGTTATAGAAACTCAAATAGCACAGCTTGCAGGGGAACATAACTGTAGAGTACAGATTATTAACAGCCAGTATGTTATTGTTGAAGATACAGACAACAGTGCAGTTGGAAAAACAAGTGTTGCTGAGAATGTAATCAAGGCAATGGAGGGAAAAAGCATATTTATTAACAGCAAAAAAGGTAAATATGTTGAATTTGCCCAGCCTTTGATTATAAGCGTTAATGTTTCAAATAATATAGTTAATAACAAGTCAAGCATTATAGGTGTTTTGTATATCAGATATTCTATGGAGGATGTACAAAGCTATAGAAAAACAGTTGACAGATTTGCAGCAATTGCAGATTCGTTAGTTGCTGTTTTTGCACTTATTATGGCATGGATTTGTTCGGTAGCGTTTAACAGACCGATTAAGGAAATGTACGGTTCAATTAAGAGAATTACACATGGTCATACACATGATGAAAATAAGAGTAAATATCCTGAAATAACGAAAATAACAGAAGATTTCTCTCATTATGTAGATAGAATGAAAGCACAAAATAAAACAAGACAGGAATTTGTTTCAAATGTTTCCCATGAGTTAAAGACACCGATTACATCAATGAAGGTGTTGGCAGAATCCTTAATTGGAAATCAGGGGATGCCTGAAGAATTATATCAGGAATTTTTAGGTGATATTTGTAAGGAAATTGACAGGGAAAATGACATTATAACCGATTTGTTAAGTTTGGTTAAAATGGAAAAGCCGGATGTAGAACTTAATATTTCAACTGTAAATATCAATGAAATATTAGAGACTGTATTAAAACGACTAAAACCTATTGCTGAAAATAAAAACATCGAGCTTGTATTTGAAAGTTTCAGACCAGTTATTGCCGATGTAGATGAGATAAAATTTGCAAGCGTTGCAACTAACTTAGTTGAAAATGCAATAAAATATAACAATACGGATGGGACGGTTACAGTTTCACTTAATTCAGACCATCAGTATTTTTACCTAAAGGTAATTGATACAGGTATTGGTATTGCAGAGGAAGATCAGGAAAGAGTTTTTGAAAGATTCTTTAGAGTGGATAAGGCAAGAGCCAGAGAGACCGGTGGAACAGGTTTAGGTTTGGCTATTACAAAAGATATTGTTCTCAAGCATCATGGATCAATTAAGATTCATAGTAAAGAAGGAGAGGGAACAACATTTATTGTAAGAATTCCGCTTAAATATATTGTATAAGGGTGTAAAAATGAAAACTACAAGAATTTTAATTATTACCGTAATGTTAAGTATGGTTGCATCTTTGTTTGTTGCCTGTGGCAATAATGAAGAAAAGAAAAAATCAGGTTTGTCGGTTTACTACGTTTCAAAAAGTGAAAATACAGTTGCAACTGAACAACATAACCTGAAAAATAAAAGTACAATTCAAAGTATTGGTGAAATACTTGATTGCTTAACTACTCAGGGAAAAGAGCAGAATTATAAAAGTGCAATACCAAAAAGTGTAAAGGTAAACGGCTATGACTTTTTAGACGGAGTAGTGAAAATAGATTTTAGTAAGAAATATTATGACTTAAGTTCTAAAAGAGAACTGCTGCTTAGGTCTTCAGTTGTTTTAAGTCTTATACAGTTAAAGTCAGTTGAGTACGTTGCATTTACTGTAGAAGGAAAACCATGTACAGGAAAAGACGGAAAGTATTTAAATGCAATGAATGCTTCTGATTTTGTATCAGATTTAGGAAACAATAAGCAGGATAAACAGGATTTTATTTTATATTTTTCTAATGAAAAAGGGACAGCATTAAAAGAATATAAATTAAAAAATGTTAAATATGGAAATAAAACAAAGGAAAGATACATTGTTGAACAGCTGATTAAAGGTCCTTCCAGAAAAGGATTTGTAGGAACTTTGTCTTCCCAAATTAAGATATTAAGCGTTGTTACAGCGAACAGTATCTGTTATGTAGACTTTGACAGTAATTTCTTAACAGAACGAAATCAGGTGGCACCTAAAGTTGTTATTTATTCTATTGTTAATTCACTATCGGAACTTGATAAAGTTCATAAGGTTCAGATAAGTGTTAGAGGTGAAACTTCAATTAAGTACAATGAGGAAATTTCTTTAGAGCAGCCATTTATAAGAAATTTAGATTTAATTAAATAGAAGGTGAAAAGCATTAAACGACCAATTTTTATATCATTTTTGGCTTTTGTATTTGGAGAGTTTATTGCTGAAACTAATTTATATAGTGGAATAAGGATTGGGATTATAATTACTTCCATTGTATTTATAGTAGGTTATACAATCATCACTAAACAACAGGTAAGTTTTTTAGTGGTGATTTTTTTGTTTTTGGTTATGGGTTTAGTTATTACGAAATCAGAACAGGCTACCAGAGATGAGATATATTCCATTGAAGACGGTAATGTTAAAGTAAGTGGGATAGTTGCAAAAATAACAGAAACGAAAATGGGGTACGGAATTTATTTAAGGAAATCCAAATTTGACGCTGGAAAAAATGAAAATATAATTGTATATGCAGAGGATGTTTCTAAAATAAAAATAGGCAATGTAATAGAAGTGCGGGGAGATTTTGAACAATTTGAAAATACACGTAATCAGGGCAATTTTGACAGCAGGAAATATTACGAAAGTCTTGGTATATACGGGACGCTTAGTGCTAATAAGATTGTTGTAATCGATAAAAGAGTCAACATTTTTAAAGAAAATATACGCCAGTTAAAAAGCTTTATTGAAAAAAGACTTGATGATATATGCAATAAAAATAAATGGAATTTGGAAATATTAAAAAATAAAGATTCCATGTATGAGGCAATACTGTTAGGTGATAAAAATAATCTGGATACTGAAATAAAAGACTTGTACGCTTTTTCGGGAATTGCTCATGTGCTTGCTATTAGTGGGTTGCATATAAGCATCATTGGCATATTTATTTACAATAGCCTTAGAAGGAAATTTAAGTTTTTTGTATCAGCATTTTTTTCAATAATAGTGGTGTTTTTATTTGGCTTTCTGTCAGGCATGGCTGTGGCAACAATTAGGGCAATGGTTATGTTTGCATTAAGATTAATAGGTGATGCCATAGGAAGAAATTATGATGGTCTTACGTCTATGTCCCTTGCAGGAATACTGTTACTTATCAACAATCCTTTTATTATTTACAATTCGGGCTTTCAGATGTCCTTTGCAGCAATTTTTTCCATAATAATAGTATGGAAAAAAATAGAGTATGTTTTTCAGTTTAAAGAAAAAATTAGAAATTTAGACAAAAACAAAGAGAACGATAACGTTATATCTAAAAAAGATAGAAGAATAAATAAATTAAAAAAAGCAAAGTACAAATGTGAAAGCTCCTTAATGTTTAGTGCAGTAGTGTCAATATTTATGAGCCCTATAGTAGCATATAATTATTATTCATTGCCAACCTACGGGTTCTTACTTAATCTTATAATTATTCCGCTAATGAATATTGTTGTTATATCAGGAATTGTTGGAATTATGTTGTCTTTAATAACAACAACGTTAGGAGTAGTAGGCATAATGCCGGGAGCGTTGGTTTTAGAATTTTATGAGAAATTATGTGATTTAATGGCTGATGTACCCTTATCAAATATAACTGTGGGAAAGCCTGAAGTATGGCTGATAGTGTGTATTTATATATTATTTCTAATAGGAGTGTGTTGGTTAGAAAAAAGAAGAAAACAATTTGAAAGGGAAGAAAAAGTATTACGGAAAACTGTTCCTTTAGGCGGGATAACAATGATTGAAAAATTAAATATAGAAAGAAATAGAAGAGTAAAGGAGTTACAATTATACAGCGTTTTCCTTTTGCAAATTGTTTTATTCCAAGTTGTGATTTATGGTTATTATCCTGTAAAAAATAACATTGTGAATAGTAGAAAACTAAATATATCAATGCTTGATGTGGGACAGGGTGATGGGATATTTTTAAGAATGCCTAACAACACAACAATGCTAATAGACGGTGGAAGCACCACAGTAAAAAATGTGGCAAAGAACAGAATTGTACCAACTATTCAGTCAAGGGGACATGGAACAATAGATTATGTGGTAGTTACACATTGTGATGAAGACCATGTTAACGGTATAAACGAGCTTTTAAACAGTAGTATCAAAAAACTAAAGATTAAAAATATCATATTGCCTGACATATATTTAAAGGATGAAAAATACATGTCAGTTGTAAACAGTGCAGAAAACAATAAAATAAATGTACTTTACATTACAAAAGGGAATAGCCTGAAAATAGGTAATGTGAAATTTACCTGTTTAAGTCCCGGAACGGAATACATAAATGATGACCGAAATGATTATTCAACGGTTTTGAGATTGGAGTACCATCAGTTTTCAATGGTTTTCACAGGGGACATATCCGGTGAAATCGAAGAAAAAATACTGGAGGACAAGTTAGTTGTTAATAATATAAGGGCATGTGTTGCCTTAAAGGTAGCTCACCATGGTTCAAAATATTCTACAACAGACAGGTGGCTTGAGAAAATAAAGCCAACTTATTCATTTATTTCCGTAGGAAAAAACAATATGTACGGGCATCCCACACAGGAAACTTTAGATAGATTGGAGCAGGTGACTTCCAAAATATTTAGAACAGACTATTCAGGAGAAGTGGATATAATAAGTGATGGCAAGGAGATTAATATAATAGAAAACATAAAAAATACAGATAAGTAATAGTGGTTACTTGTTCATAAATTTAATGTATGTTAAAATTATGAACAATGTAAGAAAAAAGATACAATTATGGAAAGGCAGAAAAGTGAAAACATTATCAGAAGATATAAAATCAGGAAATTTTAAAAATGCATATTTAATTTGTGGTGAAGAGGAATACCTAAAGCTTAATTATAAGAATCAGATGATTAAGGCAATTGCAGGTGACGATACCATGAATCTGGCTTTATATGAAGGAAAAAACTTCGATGTTAATGAAGTAATAGATAATGCTGAAACATTTCCTTTTTTTGCAGAACACAGATTAATAGTTATGGAGTCAACAGGGCTTTTTAAAAGCGGTGGTGAACAATTAGCGGAGTATATGTCAAAAATACCTGAAAGTACGGTTTTTTTGTTTGTAGAACAGGATGTGGACAAAAGAAGCAAGATGTACAAGGCTGTTAAGGCTAATGGTTATATTTGCGAGATTAACAGACAGACGGAAAAAGACTTAAGTATGTGGGCTGCAAGAATATTTGCACATGACGGTAAGAAAATAACTAATGCTAACATGTCGTATTTAATAGGTAATGTTGGAACGGACATGGAAGTCCTTTCCAGAGAAATCGAGAAGCTTATTAGTTATGATCTAGACAAGGACGTTATATCCAAAGAAGATATAGATGCGGTGTGTATTAAACAGTTGAACGTTAGAATATTTGACATGGTGGATGCAATTTCCGTAAAGAATCAAAAGAAAACTTTGGACTGTTATTATGAGTTAGTAGCAGAAAAAGAACCACCAATGAGAATATTGTTTATGGTTTCAAGACAGTTTAACTTAATCCTTCAGGCAAAAGATTTATCAGCAAGAGGCATGGATAGAAATGCAATAGCATCTGTAATGGGTGTGCAGGGATTTATTGCAAACAAAAGCATTAATCAAAGCAGAAACTTTTCTGTAAATGAATTAAAGCTGGCATTAGCAGATTGCGTTGCAACAGAAGAGAATATAAAAAAAGGCATAATGGATGAAAACATAGGAGTAGAAATGCTCTTAGTTAAATACAGTAGAAAGAATTAAAATAAGAAAAAATAAATAAAAAAATAGAAAGAATAAAACAAAAAGAATAAAATAGAAGAACTAAAAACAAAAGAGATAAACAAAAGATAAAAATAAGCAAAATAAAACGCCGGTTAAAAACCGACGTTTTATTTTGTTTGCTTAAAATTAAGCAATTGTGTTTACTAATTTTGTTAATCTAGAAACTTTTCTAGCTACGTTGTTCTTGTGGTAGATACCCTTTGAACCAGCCATTGTAATAGCCTTTGTAGCTGCCTTTAAAGCTGCTTCAGCTGCTACCTTGTCGTTAGCTGCTACTGCTGCTTCAACCTTCTTGATTGAAGTCTTAACTGCTGACTTAACGCCTTTGTTTCTTTCGTATTTTGTCTGATTAACTAAAATTCTTTTCTTTGCTGACTTAATGTTAGCCATTTTTCTTACCTCCGCGATAAATAAAAATTATAAAATTTGATTTCCGTTGAGAGAGATTGGAAATCAGTTTCATAGTCTGTATCCTTTGGAATATGCGGACTAGATACAGACATCAAGATTTATTCTAGTAAAAAAGCACAATGTTGTCAATACTATTTGTAGATAAAAACAGAATAAAAATAAAATAACAAATGACAGAACAAAAAAGGTAAAGCAAAAAGGAGATTAACCATGAAAAATATTTATACAGATTTAGCGCTGGAAGAAAGAGAAAAGTTTAACAGGGATATTCAAATAGAAGGAGTTGAAAGTTATCAGAAAAAAGAAAATAGCGTAAACATGCTGACCACAGTTGTAAAAATTGTTAATGAAAAAGGAAAAGAAACCATGGGCAAACCAATTGGAAGCTATATTACAATGGAATCTCCCAAAATCAGATATTCTAAAGAAGCCCATAGAAGAGAGCTGGGAAAGTTTTTATGCAATTATTTAAAAGAGATTACATCAAAAGAAAATATCAAATCAATCCTTATAGTAGGTCTTGGAAATTCAATGGCGACCCCTGATGCATTAGGTCCCAAAACTGTAAGGGATATAATATGCACTAAGAACATATATTGTATGGCACCGGGGGTTTTATCACAAACAGGCATGGAAACTTACGACATTATAAAAGGTGTGGTGTCCCAAATTGATCCAGATTTAATTATTGCAATAGATTCTTTAGCAGCAAGAAACGTTAGAAGAATTACAACAACAATTCAAATAACAAACACAGGCATTACCCCAGGCTCAGGAATCGGAAATCACAGAAAAGGTCTAAACGAAGAAAGTCTTGGAAAAAAAGTAATAGCCATAGGCGTGCCAATGGTTGTAAGTGGTGCAACAATTGTAAATGACACAATGGAAAATTTAATAAGAATACTTTCAAAAATAGAAAACAATCCGATTGGAAATGCTTTTAAAGACTACACACCACAGGAAAAATATCAATTGTTTGAGG
This sequence comes from Eubacterium sp. AF34-35BH, assembly GCF_003477765.1. Taxonomy (NCBI): domain Bacteria; kingdom Bacillati; phylum Bacillota; class Clostridia; order Eubacteriales; family Eubacteriaceae; genus Eubacterium; species Eubacterium sp. AF34-35BH. The sequence continues at coordinate 145,775 of NZ_QUDZ01000003.1, read as the reverse complement.
AACTATTGTCAGAAGAAACAGAGGACTTGTTTGTGACACCAAAAGATGTAGATGAAATTGTTGACAACTTAAGTAAAATAATTGCACATGGCATTAATGATTTTTGCAGGGAAGTGTTGTCATAAACTAAAGCTTTTCCACATATATTATATAAGTGGGACAAAGGTGGGGGAAATATGTGTAAAGGTACTTTTTTTCAAAATCTCATGAAAATAATAATCGTAATATTATGTGTATATATTGGAGTAAGGTGCGTAAGCATAATGACTAAAGAGGAGATAAAAGACCAGACAGGCAATGTTATAAACGATGCATCGGACATAATTGTCAAGGAACTTGTGGAAAATGGTGATGTAATGAAACAATATATGTTATATATTGAAAATCACAAATCTTTATCGACAGCAGCAAAGAAAAAAGTCCTTAACGAAATAGTTTCTGAGTATATTGCAAAAAGTGAATACACTTATAATATTGATGATCCGGGTTACAAACAAGTAATTAATCTGGTGTATGAAAATGCGAAAAGCACGGAAACAAAAGAAAATCCCACAACAAAGAAAAATATAGATAAGACAAACAAAACAACAAAGAAAATCAAAAAAGATAAAGCTGTTAAAACAGCCACAAAAACAATTGTACCAAAGCCAAAAATTAATGGAAAAGTTTATACGGAAAGCAATATTGGAAGTTTCAACAACATTCTTAGCAAGTATTATATTGTAACGTCTGCCACAACATTTAAAGAAGCGGATATGCCTTTAAAATCAGCCATTAATGAAAAATTCAAAATAAAGGGAAATAATAAAAAGCCCCAGATTCTAATATATCATACTCATTCAAGGGAGGAGTTTGTAAATAGCAACGGAAATGATGACACCACAATAATCGGAGTAGGTGACAGACTTTGCAAAATCCTAAAGGAGCAGTTTGGTTATAATGTAATCCACGACAAAACTTATTATGACATTGTAAATGGAAGACTGGACAGAAATGAAGCTTATGACCAGTCAAGAGTAGGCGTAAGAAAAATTATAAAAAAATATCCGTCTATAAGTTTGATTTTAGATGTTCATAGAGATGGTGTAAATACAGGGACAAAACTTGTAACTGAAATAAATGGTAAGTCTACAGCACAGGTTATGTTTTTTAATGGGATGTCAAGATTTAAGACAACTGGAGATATAGGATATTTATACAATCCTTATTTATATGAAAATCTAGCTTTGGCATTTCAAATGAAACTTAACGCGGAATGTTATTATCCGGGTTTTGCAAGGCATAATTATGTAAATGCATATAAATACAATTTAGATTTGTGTAAACAATCTATGCTTATAGAAGTGGGTGCACAAACTAATACATATCAGGAGGCAAAGAACGCAGCAGAACCGTTAGCCTGGTTAATAAATATCGTAATGGGAAAAAATAAGGATAATAACTAAAAAAGTTACTATCCTTAAAAACATTATAAAATCCATATTATATATTGATTTATAAGTTATTTATTATTATTAATTAATAAATAGTTGATTTGATTATAAATAGTTAATAATCAAATAATCATTAATCAACTGTTATTTGTTTCCTGTAGAACCAAATCCGCCAACTCCACGAACTGTTTTTGAGAGTTTCCCAACTTCTGTAAAGTCAACTTTTAAAAATGGAGCAATTACCATCTGGGCAATTCTGTCACCAGGTTCAACAGTTTTAGCCTCGTTAGAGTGATTGTATAGTGCAACAGTGATTTCACCTCTGTAGTCAGCATCAACAACTCCGACTTTATTTGCAGGGGCAAGTCCTTCTTTACATGAAAGACCGCTTCTGGCATATACGAAACCTGCATAGCCCATAGGAATTTCCATTGCGAGTCCTGTGCCGATAAATTCAGTTGCTCCGGGAGCAATTGTAACAGGATTATCAATTGCAGCATATAAATCTGCACCTGCTGCGTATTCAGAACCGTATGTTGGTATTACAGCATTTTCCTTTAATTTTTTTATGTTCATAAAATACCTCGTCTATTAAATGTAAAATAATTTTTTTGACAATATTGCAAAACTACAGTTGCTTTTCCCACAAGACAATTTTCTTCTCTTTTAGAGTTTCAGGAATTTTAATTAATCTCTGATTCTCTGAGCCTCTAAATGTAAGAGAAATGTTTCGTAAGGCTTCAATGTAAGGCCCGTCAACTAAAACATCTATATAAGATAACAACTCTCTTGTCTCAGGATACTTAACATACATGTTTTCCATAATATCCTTTTCAAAAACATAACCTGTAAAACACCAGATGGTTTTGTCGGGATAGACTTCTTTTATTTTGCGTGCCAATGGTAAAAGACCACGTTGGTTTTCAATTTCCAATGGTTCGCCACCAAGAAAAGTAACGCCGGCATAAGCACCAAAACTTAAAGTGTCAATAATATAATCAATAGTTTCCTGTGTAAACTCTTTCCCGTAATTAAAATCCCAAGCCTGTTCATTAAAGCAACCGGGACATCTATGATTGCATCCGCTGACAAAAAGGGAAAGTCTGATTCCCGGTCCATTTGCAATATCATATGTTTTTAATTCAGCGTAATTCAAAAAATCACTCCTTAAATATTGTTTCTGACAGCTTTACTTACAACATCTGCAACATCAGGATTAAATGCTTCAGGTAAAATATTTTCATCATTTAATTCATCATCAGGAACAAGTGATGCAATTGCAAGAGCAGCAGCTAATTTCATTTCTTCTGTAATCTGCTTTGCACGACCTTCTAAAGCACCCTTGAAAATTCCAGGGAATGCTACAACATTGTTTACCTGGTTAGGGAAGTCAGAACGACCAGTTCCAACAACTCTTGCACCTGCAGCCTTTGCTACATCAGGCATAATTTCAGGAACAGGGTTAGCCATTGCAAAAATAATAGCGTCCTTATTCATTGTTTTAACCATTTCTGCTGAAACCATGTTTGGAGCAGAAACACCAATGAAAATATCTGCACCAACTAAAGCGTTTGCAAGTTTTCCCTTTTGACCTGAAAGGTTAGTAACTTCTGCCATTTCTTTCTGAGCCCAGTTTAAATCTTCAATATCTTTTGAAAGAATGCCGTATAATCCACAGATAGTAACATCCTTAAAACCGTAAGTTAAAAGAAGTTTGCAAATTGCAATTCCTGCAGAACCGTCGCCATTAATTACAACCTTGCAGTTTTCCTTTTCTTTTCCAACAACCTTAAGAGCATTAATAATTCCTGCTAAAACAACGATAGCAGTACCATGCTGATCATCGTGGAAAACAGGTATATCAAGTTTTTCCTTAAGTTTGCTTTCTATTTCAAAACATCTTGGAGCTGAAATGTCTTCTAAGTTAATGCCACCAAAGCCGGGAGCAATTCTTGCGACGGTGTCGACAATTTCATCAGGATCCTGTGTGTCAAGGCAAATAGGAACGGCATTTACACCACCAAATTCCTTAAATAAAACAGCTTTTCCTTCCATAACAGGCATTGCTGCTTCAGGACCAATATTTCCAAGACCAAGAACTGCGCTGCCGTCAGATACAACAGCTACAGTGTTTGCTTTCCATGTATATTTGTAAACATCATCAGGGTTTGCAGCGATTTTTCTGCAAGGTTCTGCAACACCCGGTGTATAAGCTAAAGATAAATCTTCGCGGGTTTTTACGTGACATTTAGCTTCTGTGCTTAATTTCCCATTTAATTCTTCATGCAATTTTAATGCTTTTTCATTAGTTGTCATGATAAACCTCCATATATATTTAATTTTACGTGTTATGAAACTACACAACTCAGATAAGTATACCATAATTTAAAAATTAACACTATGATTTTTTGGTGGTGTGTGTTAGAATATGTATCTAATGAATTTAAAAAGTCTTTAGGGAAGTCCCCTAGTGAATCCCATGTGAATTATAAATCAATATTACTTTTTATATTTACAATATGAAAATCAATTTATTTACTACGGACAGAAAATTTGGCTCTGTTTGTGAAAGGAGATTATTAGTAAAATGAGAGAAAAATTGCAATCATTACCAGTGGGAGAGTTAAGAAAAATTGCAAAAGAAAATGGCATAAAATCTGTTACAACATTAAGAAAACAACAGTTAGTTGACATGATTTTAGAAGTTACACAGAGAAAAGAAAAAGAAGCTTCAAGCAGTGAACCGGAAACAGTTGAAAAAAGTGAAGCAGAAACAGCCACAAACAGTGAAGCAATACAGAGTGACGATAATAATGAAAAGAATATAGAAAAAGAAAGTGGAAAATCTCATCCTACAGCAGAATATGGTACGGGAGAACATAGAGTTAGAAGAAGAGTTGTTCATAAGTCAAAGGAGGAACAGATAGAACATAAAGATGAAATTCCAAATGAACAAGGCAAAATGAGAACAGGTATTTTGGAAGTTATGCCTGATGGATTCGGCTTTATAAGATGTGATAACTTTCTACCGGGAGATAATGACGTTTACGTTGCACCATCTCAGATTAAAAGATTCAGACTTAAAACAGGAGATTATGTAACAGGTAGAGTTAGAGAAAAAAGAGAAAATGAAAAATTCGGTGCTTTATATTATTTAGAAAAGGTTAATGACGAACCACTAGATAAAGTAATGAACCGCCCTAATTTTGAAGATCTTACACCGATTTTTCCAAATGAAAGATTACACTTAGAAACAGATGGTCACAGTACAGCAATGAGAGTTGTGGATTTGGTAAGCCCTATTGGAAAAGGACAAAGAGGAATGATAGTTGCCCCACCAAAGGCAGGTAAAACAACATTACTTAAAGAAACAGCAAAAGCTGTATTAAAAAATAATCCCGAAATGGAAATCATAATTCTTTTAATAGATGAACGTCCGGAAGAAGTGACAGATATTAAGGAAGCAATCAGAGGTGACAATGTTGATGTTATTTATTCAACATTCGATGAATTACCGGAACACCACAAGAGAGTTTCAGAAATGGTAATAGAGAGAGCTAAAAGATTAGTAGAACATGGGAAAGATGTAATTATCCTTTTAGACAGTATTACAAGACTTGCAAGAGCCTATAACATGACTGTTCCACCAAGTGGAAGAACTTTATCAGGTGGTTTGGATCCGGCAGCACTTCACATGCCAAAAAGATTTTTCGGTGCAGCCAGAAATATGAGAGAAGGTGGCAGTCTTACAATTCTTGCAACTGCGTTAGTTAATACAGGAAGTAAAATGGATGACGTAGTATATGAAGAATTTAAGGGAACAGGTAACATGGAACTTGTACTTGACAGAAAATTATCAGAGAAGAGAATATTCCCTGCAATTGATATTGCACAGTCAGGAACAAGACGTGAAGATTTATTGTTAAGCAATGACGAATTAGGTGCTTCATATATAATAAGAAAAGAAATGAACGGCATGAGAAAAGAAGATGCAGTAGAGCAGATTCTAAATTTATTTGCCAGAACCAAAAATAATGATGACTTTATTAAGCAAATCGCCAAAATTCGAGTAAGCCATAGCAGAAGATAAGTTTTTTTATAAAAAAATGAAATCTTTTTGATAAAAGGGTTGTAAACTATGAAATGCTATGTTATAATGGCTAGGCTATTGAGTAAAAACGGATTGGCGTTGCCAATATGCATAAAAAATAATTCAAAGAGGTGAATGTAATGAGAGAAGGAATCCATCCAGATTACCAGGAAGCAACCGTTACATGTAACTGTGGTAACACATTCGTAACAGGTTCAACAAAACCAGAGCTTCATGTTGAAATTTGTTCAGCATGTCATCCATTCTACACAGGACAGCAGAAAGCTATTTCAGCTCGTGGTAGAATTGATAAGTTCAACAAGAAATATGGTATCAAATAATTTTTAAGGATAACAGGTTGAGAAGCAATTCTCAACCTATTTTCGTAATTAGATAAATTTTTGTTACAAAAGGTGAATTATATATGAGAAATAACAAACTAGGCTCTTCCGGCATTGGCGGTCAGGCTGTCATGGAAGGGATTATGATGAGAAATAAGGAACACTATGCTGTGGCAGTAAGACAGTCAGACGGTTCCATAATTGTAGATACACAGGAATATAAAGGCGTAACAGGAAAGAGTAAGAAATTTCAATTACCATTCATCAGAGGAATTTTTAGTTTTGTGGATTCTTTAGTATTGGGAATCAAGACACTAACATATTCCGCACAGTTTTTTGATGATGATGAAAACTTTGACGAGGAACCGGGACAAATTGAAAAATGGCTTTTAGGAAAAGTTGGTGATAAAGCTGAAAAAGTTATAATGGGACTTACAGTGGCGTTTTCCGTTATAATTGCAGTAGCTTTATTTATGGTTTTGCCATTATTTATTGCTGACTTAATGGAGAAATGTATTCCATGGGTTAAAACTTCTTACGTGCCGGCTATTGAAGGCGTGGTAAAGATTCTTATTTTCATAGGATATTTATTATTAATTTCTTTAATGAAGGATATTAAGAGAACGTTTATGTATCATGGAGCAGAGCATAAATGTATTAACTGTATTGAGAACGGTCATATACTAACAGTCAATAATGTAAGAAAAAGTTCACGTTTTCACAAAAGATGTGGTACAAGTTTTCTTTTAATTGTTTTGGTTATTAGTATTATGTTTTTTATGATTATAAGAACAGATGTTGTTTGGTTAAGATATTTTCTTAGAATTCTGATGGTGCCTGTAATAGCAGGCGTGTCTTATGAGTTCATTAGAAAAGCAGGTACATCTGATAACAAAATCATCAATGCTTTAAGCATGCCGGGCCTTTGGATGCAGAAAATAACAACAAAAGAGCCTACTGACGACATGATAGAAGTTGCCATTGAGGCTGTTGAAGCTGTATTTGATTGGGAACAGTATTTAATTGATAATGGAATTGCTGCAAGAAGACCAAGAAAAGTTAGAAAGCAGGTTTCAAAAGAAAATATAGCGGATATTAATCCGGATGTTGATAGAGTGTTAAATATGTCAATAGATAATGCATTAAAGAGAACATATGTTGATAATTCTGTGAATCCTGAAAGGGATAACATTGGAGATAATGACTTTGAAACATACAATCAGGGAGTTAATAATCAGCAGGAAGAAAAGAAAGTTAAAACAGGTTCAGGATATAATTGGAAGTTTTAGTTATTGAACTGATAAAAGATGCCATACAACAGTTAGAGAAAGCAAACATAGCAGATGCAACGGTTGACAGTTGGCTTTTATCAGAGGACATATTAAATGTAAAAAAACAAAATTATTATATGAATATGGGTATTACTGTTAATGAAGAATTAGCAGCAAAATACAAAGAAGCTGTTAATAAAAGAGCAGAGCATATACCTTTACAGCATATTATTGGGTATCAGCAGTTTTTGGATTATAAGATTTTGGTTAATGAGAATGTTTTAATCCCAAGACCTGAAACAGAACTTTTGGTTGAAAAAATTACTGGTTTTATAGGTAATAATGAAATGAAAGTTCTTGATATGTGTACAGGCTCAGGTTGTATAGCAATAGCTGTTGATAAAATGTGTGACAAGGCATCAGTTGTTGGAGCAGATATTTCAAAAGATGCCTTAGAGGTTGCTGTAAAAAACAACGCCTTAAATCATGCAAATGTTGAATTCACAAAGAGTGATATGTTTTCAAACATAGAAGGAAAATATGACGTAATTGTTTCCAATCCACCGTACATTCCAACTAAAGATGTTGTGGAATTAGAACAGGAAGTAAAGGAGCATGATCCACTTCTTGCGTTAGATGGAAGTGATGACGGATTAAAATTTTATAGAATTATTAGCGAAAATGCTGTAGAATACTTAAGGGAAAAAGGAATGCTTTTTCTGGAGATTGGATATGACCAGGGAAAAACAGTTCCTGATTTGCTAAAAAACAATGGATTTACAAATATAAAAGTTTTTAAAGATTTATCGGGGCTTGACCGTATGGTTGTTGCCGGAAAGGAATAAAAATGTTTGATAAATTAGATGGTATACTTGAAAGATATGACGAAATATTAGAACAGTTAAATGATCCTAACGTTGTTAGTGATCAGTCAAATTTTAGAAAACTTATGAAAGAACAAAGCGACTTGGCTCCTATTGTTGAATTGTACAAGAAATATAAAGAAGCTAAGCAAACTATTGAAGACAGCCTTGCAATTCTTGATGAAGAATCAGATGAAGATATGAGAGAACTTGCAAAGGAAGAATTAAACGGAGCAAAGGCATCTATTCCGGAAATGGAAGACCAGTTGAAAATTCTTCTTTTACCTAAAGATGAAAATGATGACAAAAACGTTATTGTTGAAATCAGAGGTGGTGCAGGTGGTGATGAAGCTGCTTTATTTGCCGCTGAATTATACAGAATGTATTGCATGTACGCTGAAAGCCAGAAGTGGAAAACAGAAATGATTTCTGTAAATGAAAATGGTCTTGGAGGTTTCAAGGAAGTTGTATTTATGATTAACGGTCAGGGAGCTTACTCAAGATTAAAATATGAAAGTGGTGTACATCGTGTACAGCGTATACCTGTTACTGAGTCAGGTGGTCGTATTCATACATCAACTGCAACAGTTGCAATTATGCCTGAAGCAGAAGAAGTTGACGTAGAAATAGATATGAACGATTGCCGTTTTGATGTATTTAGAGCATCAGGTAACGGTGGACAGTGTGTAAATACAACAGACTCTGCTGTAAGACTTACACATATACCAACAGGAATTGTAATTTCATGTCAGGATGAAAAATCACAGTTAAAGAACAAGGATAAAGCTTTAAAGGTACTTCGTGCCAGACTTTACGAATTAGAATGTCAGAAGAAACAGGACGCAGAGTCTGAAGCAAGAAGAAGCCAAATTGGTACAGGAGACCGTTCTGAAAAAATCAGAACATACAATTTCCCACAGGGACGTGTAACAGATCACAGAATTAAATTTACTACACATAGACTTGAAAACATTATGAATGGTGACTTAGATGAAATCATCGATAATTGCGTAGCAGCAGATCAGGCTGCAAAATTAGCACAAGTAGAAGATGAATAAAGTGGATCGAATAATTTATCTTTCCCAGTAAAAATAGCTACAGTTAGAAATACACCTTGTTCTAACTGTAGCTATTTTTTATTGTGAAAAGCAAATAACATAATTTTCTATACTGAATAGCATGGTGTGCCTAATATTGTTTCGTAGGATGAACAAATCTTGTCTGCCAGACTTACAATGTAGCTTTCTCTGTATTTTGGTGGCTTAATGTTTAATGGAAACATATGCTTGGCAATAATGTCCATTTCAATGTTTGTTAATTCAAAATCTTTACTTGCATTATTTAAGGCTGTTTGCGCGTGACTAAAACCATGCCATTTGTGGGAATCGTCTGCCACGTGCCAATCATAAAGAAAATAATCGTGTAGCAGTGCACCACGAATTAAACTGTTATAGTCGCATCTTAAATGCATTTTCTTTGCAATGTAAAAACTAACGTAGGCAACAGCTACACAATGTTCTAAAGTTGAAGTGTCGCCATGTTGAATGTATTTATCCATTCTTTTTACTTTTTCATTTTCAATTATAGGTTTTGCAATTCCTGCAAACTCAATTCTAATAATTTCCTTATTCATAGTAACCTCATTGTAAAAAACTCTAACTATTTAATTATATGGTAAAAAAACTGGATTTGCAATTGTTTACTTATTATTCTTAGGTTATAATTTAAATATGTAAAATTTGTGAAAATACTAAAGTGAATTATTTTTAAACGAAAGAGATTAGAAGGTTATTTGCCTGCTTATATGCAGACAAAGGTAAAATAAAAATTTTTGACTCTGTAGTTTAAAAAGCTTTTTTAGTATTTCAGAAAAGGAAGAATATGCCAAATATTATTGAAATACAGGATTTAAACAGTGAAGAATTAGATATATACGGAAGATTTTCAGAGAGCAGATTATTAAATTTATATGCACCTAATGGCGGGATTTTTATTGCTGAAAGCCCAAAAGTTATTGAGAGAGCATTGGATAGTGGTTACAAGCCTGTGTCTGCTTTAATTGAAAAGAAACATATTGAAACACAAAGTCAGGAAATCATAAAGAGATTAGGGGATGTACCAATTTATACAGGAGAGTTTGATTTGCTTACTAACCTAACAGGCTTCAAGCTGACCAGAGGAATGCTTTGTGCAATGAAGAGAAAAGAACTTCCTACGGTAAGTGAGGTTTGCTATAATGCAAAAAGAATAGCTGTGCTTGAAGACGTGGTAAATCCAACAAATGTGGGGGCAATTTTTCGGTCGGCGGCAGCTTTAAATATTGATGGAGTAATACTTACATCAACTTGTAGCAATCCTCTGTACAGAAGAGCAATAAGAGTAAGCATGGGGACGGTTTTTCAGATAAAATGGACAATTGCCCACACTAAGAAGAAAAACATTAACGAAATTTTACACGAATTAGGCTTTAAGACGGCAGCAATGGCTTTAAAGGAAGAAAGTGTAAATATTGATAATGATGCTTTAATGAATGAAGATAGGCTTGCAATAATTCTTGGCACTGAAGGGGAAGGTCTTACAGAAGAAACAATAAATGGAAGTGACTATACAGTGTGCATACCAATGTCTAACGGCGTGGATTCGTTAAATGTTGCGGCGGCAAGTGCAGTTGCGTTTTGGCAGTTGGGAAATAAATAAAAGGTATTGATTTTATAATGAAAGAACAAAACAACAGAATAGTTCGAAAAGAAAAATATAATATAGCCGGGTTGAAAGTTTTAATGACAACTTATTACGAAGAAACATACAAAAGAGCAGAAAAATATATTGCTAAAGATGAAAACTGGGATGAAAAGGAGGCTGACATTGTCATAGACTTGGGTAATGAGACCTATGAAAAAATCTATGACGAATATATGCCTTATTTAAACTGTGAAGCCATAGAGTATATATATACAGGAAGTTATTTTCATCATCTATTGTTAAAATACAATGGGTGTATGCTTCATTCATCAGGTGTGGTTGTGGATGGATATGCATATTTGTTTTCGGCAAATAGCGGCACCGGGAAATCAACTCATACAGGGCTGTGGTTGGAACATTTTAAAGATAAAGCTTATATAATTAATGATGACAAACCGGTGTTGAAAAAAGAAAATGACAGTTGGTACGTTTATGGAACACCATGGAGTGGTAAATATGACATTAATGCAAATAAAAAAGAACTTCTTGGTGGGATAGTTTTTTTGGAGAGGTCCAAGACAAATTATATAGAACCATTGCAGGTAAAAGATGCAATTCCGTTATTCTATAATCAGACAGTAAAAAGTTTCAAAAAAGTTGAAAACATCGAGTTAGTGTTAAAAACTTTAGAACAGGTATTAACGGAAAATCCCATATACAAAATGGGCTGTGACATATCAGATAGTGCAGTGGAAATGGCTTATAATACAATCAAAATTACGGAGGCTAGGATGAAAATAAAACAGGGATTTATTTTAAGAAATGTTGCCGGGAACAATGTTGTTGTGCCTGTAGGTGAGGCAACAATAGATTTTAATGGCATGATGAGTTTAAATGAAACAGGCGCGTTTTTGTTTGAGAAAATGATAGAGGGAACAACGAAGGAGCAGTTAATTGAGCAATTAATGAGCCAGTACGAAATTGATGCAGATACTGCAAAAAATGACGTTGAAGAATTTATTGAGAAGGTAAAGAAGGAGAATTTGTTTGAATAAAATAGTTCAAATAGAAGATATAGTTCCCATTATTGAAGAACAGCTTAAATCAGGCGGCAAGGTTAGTTTTACGCCAAGAGGAACAAGTATGTTACCTTTGTTTCGGGACAATGTGGATACGGTTATTTTGGCAACACCGGAATTTACATTGAAAAAGTACAATATTGTATTTTATAGAAGAAATAACGGTCAGTATATTTTACATAGAATTGTTAAAGTACAAAAAGACAGCTATAAAATACGGGGAGATAATCAGGTAGTTAATGAGTATGGTATATCAAAAGATAACATAATTGCTGTGGTTGTGGGATTTAAAAGAAATGGAAAAGAATATACAACAGCTAATATTTTATACAAAATTTACAGCATTATATGGGTTAAAACGGTTCTGCTTAGAAAATGTTATAGGAAGGGTAGAAGAATTCTGTCCGGAATAAAAAGAAAAACATTAAGAAAAGACGATTAAAACGATAAATGAAATGAGTAACAGAGACAATATGAATAAAAATTCAGGGTTAAAATGGACAATAAAAAATAGTAAAAAGCAAATGCCATGGATTATTGCACTAAGTGTTTCTAATATAGTGTTGGCTTTGATTGGCACTATATTAGCATTGGCAAGTAAGTTTGCAATAGATGCCGCTCAAAAAGCAGCTACGTCAAAGACGAATGTAGAATTTGTGCATTACAGAAATTTAATTATTATTTATGGCATTATAATTTTCGGTATAATAGCCGGAAGAATGATATTAAGAATTTTTGCACAAAGTCTGTCTGTGAAAATTCAGGCAAAATTGGAAATGAGTATGAGAGAAAGCCTATTCGCAAACATTATCAGCAAGGAATATGACAAAATAAATGTTTATCATAGTGGTGAACTAATGAACAGATTAACAGGTGATGTGGCAATTGTGGCTGGGGGAATAGCAAATATTGTCCCACAGTTTTTATATTTTGCAGCACAGTTTATGGGCGCTTTTGTTATTTTAATTATTTTTGATTGGAAATTTACACTGGTATTTTTAATAGCAGGCATAATAATCTTTGTGGTTACTTTATTTTTTAGAGGAAAATTAAAAAATCTTCACAAGAGAGTTCAGGAAACAGATGGCACTGTAAGGTCTTTTTTTCAGGAGACAATTGAGAGTATATTAGTTGTTAAAACTTTTGGCGTAGAAGAACAGTTTGAAGCAAATGGTAGAATTTTACAGCAGGAAAATTACAATACAAAAATGAAAAGACGTACCATAAGCATACTGGCAAACACAGGCTTTTCCTTTGTATTTAACGGTGGTTATTTATTAGGCTTAATATGGTGTGCCATGAAAGTTAGCATGGGGTTGATGACCTATGGAACTCTTGCGGCGGTGCTACAGTTGATTTCACAGGTGCAGACACCTTTTGTAAATATTACGAAAGTCGTACCACAGTATTACTCAATGATAGCCTCAGCTGAAAGAATACAGGAAATTGAAAAAATTCCAAGTGAAGATGTGGAAGAAACAAAGATAGACACGCAGGAAATTTATAAAAAATTAAAAGAAATAAACATTAATAATATTTCATTTAGTTACGGTAGGTCTGCTATTATAGAAAGTGGTAATGGTAGGATTGCAAAAGGAGATTTCGTTGCCATCAGGGGCATATCAGGAATTGGAAAAAGTACATTAATGCAAATACTTCTAGGTGTTTTTAAGCCAACAGAAGGTTTCGTTGTTTTAGAATTTGATGATAATAGTGTAATGGAAATAAGTCCTAAAACAAGACCGTTGTTCTCTTATGTACCACAGGGAAACTACCTGTTTAGTGGAACTTTGCGTGAGAATATAATGTTAGCAAACAACAAGGCTACACAAGATGAAGTGGAAGACGCTTTAAAAATTAGCTATGTAAAGGATTTTGTGGACAAACTTCCTAAGGGCTTGGATACAGTTATCGGTGAAAAGGGATTAGGCATTTCAGAAGGGCAGGCACAAAGATTTGCAATAGCAAGAGCGTTAATCAGCGACGCACCGATACTTTTGTTAGATGAAGCAACATCAGCATTAGACATTGAAACAGAAAAAGAAGTTCTAAAAGAAATAAAGAAATTAACTGAGAAAACAGTTATAATAATAACACATAAAGAGGCTGCACTGGAAGTGTGCAATAAAGAGATAATAATAAAAGATAAGATATTACATGTGAAAAATATTTAGACAAAAAAAGTCCGACATAAAAAGTGTCGGACTTTTTTGGAGCTGTCTATGTATATTTCGTTGTTACTTTAGCTGTAGTTGTAAGTTGCTCCCATAGGGCATCGTGGAATAACATTGCAAGCTCCTCCCAATGTTTGTGTTGTTGCTTTTCGAAAAAAAGTTCTTTTTTCAAATTATCAACTTCCTGTTGCAACTTCATTGTTTCTTGTAATAAAGACGTATCTTCGGCAAAATTCACACTATCACCTTCCCCCAAAAGTTATATGTAATTACCCTCTACAAGATTATAGCATTTAAAGTGAAATTTGTGGAAAATTTTCTTCGACTTTTAGCGACATAAAAATACAAAATAATATATATGGTCATAAAAACTATTCAAAACATTGTAAATAAATAGTTAATATTATATAATTGAAAGGATAAAATTCTGATGGAGGAATTACAAATGGGAAAATATTTTGGAACAGATGGATTTAGAGGGGAAGCAAATGTGAACCTCACAGCAATGCATGCATTTAAAGTAGGAAGATTTATTGGATGGTACTATGGAAGATTTCATAAATGTTCTGTAGCCATTGGAAAAGATACAAGAAGAAGCAGTTACATGTTTGAAGATGCTTTATCAGCAGGTTTAACATCAACAGGAGCCGACGTATACCTTTTACACGTAACAACAACACCTAGTGTTTCATACGTTGTTAAGACAGAAAACTTCGACTGTGGAATTATGATTTCTGCAAGTCACAATCCTTTCTATGATAACGGAATCAAACTTATTAATGGTAAGGGCGAAAAAATGGAACAGGAAGTTATTGATGAGGTAGAAAAATATCTTGATGATGATTTCGATTCTATACCATATGCAACAGGTGATAAGATTGGTAGAACAGTTGACTACTTTGCGGGAAGAAACAGATATATGGGGTATTTAATGACTCTTGCAAAACATTCATACAGAAACATAAAGGTTGGACTTGACTGTTCTAACGGTAGTGCATCATCAATTGCCAAAGGTGTTTTTGATGCATTAGGCGCAGAAACTCATGTAATTAACAATGAGCCAAATGGAACAAACATTAATATGGATTGTGGTTCAACACATATTGAAGTTTTACAGAAATATGTAAAGGAAAATCATTTAGACGTAGGTTTTGCATATGATGGTGATGCAGACAGATGTTTGTGTGTAGATGAGAATGGTAATTTAGTTGACGGGGACTTGATTTTATATGTTGCCGGAGTTTATTTAAAACAAAACGGAGAACTTGATAATAACACAGTTGTTACAACAATTATGTCTAACATTGGTTTATATAAGGCATTTGATGCAGTGGGAATTAATTATGAAAAGACAGATGTTGGTGACAAGTATGTATATGAATGTATGAGAAATAATGACTACAGACTTGGCGGAGAACAGTCAGGCCACATTATTTTTAGTAAACATGCTACAACAGGTGATGGTATTTTAACTTCAATTAAGTTAATGGAAGTTATGATTTCATCTAAGAAGAAAATGTCAGAACTTACAAGTCCTGTTACAATTTACCCACAGTGCTTAAAGAATATTAAGGTTATTAGCAAACCTGAAGCAAGAGCAGATGAGGATGTACAGGCAGAAGTAAACAAGGTTGCAGAGGCACTTGGTAACGATGGAAGAATTCTTTTAAGAGAAAGTGGTACAGAACCTGTTATCAGAGTAATGGTTGAAGCAAAATCAGACTTACTTGCAGAAAAGTATGTAGACCAGATTATTGATGTGATTAAGAAAAAAGGTCATGCAGTATAAATGAATAAGAAAAGAACACTATGGGCAGTAAGAATTATTCTTATTGCTCTTATAGTTTGCTGGATGATGATTATATTTGATTTTTCAGCTGCAAATGGTCAACAGTCCCAGTCTTATAGTGATGGGATTACAATTAAGATAATAAGACTTATAAAAAAAGACTGCAATATGTTATCTAAGGACAGGCAGCAGGAGTATTTTAATAAGGTTAGTTTTTTTGTGAGAAAGACAGGGCATTTTGGTGAATATGGAATATTATCACTTTTATGGTCAGGTTTTTTACTTACATTTAAATCCATAAGAAAAATAAAAAAGAAAATATTTATATTAATACCAACAGCAATTTCATTGGTATATGCGGCTACTGATGAGTTTCATCAGGGATTTGTTGATGGAAGAAGTCCTGGAGTAAGGGATGTATTTATTGACACTTTAGGAGGATTTACAGCTACAGTTTTTATAACGGTAATTGCATGGCTGGTATTTAGGAGGAAAGATGAACGCTTGGGAAAAAAATGTTAGAAAGGTAACACCGTACACACCGGGAGAACAGCCAAAGGTTGATGACGTAATTAAGTTGAACACAAATGAGTGTCCTTATCCACCATCACCTAAAGTTGTGGAAGCATTGGAAAACATGAACAAGGATAAATTAAGATTATATCCTGATCCTGATGCTACAGAGTTAGCAGATGCAATTGCAGAATACTACAATGTAAACAGCAATCAGGTTTTCGTTGGAGTAGGTTCAGATGATGTAATAGGAATGGCTTTCCTTACATTTTTTAATTCTGATAAACCCATATTATTTCCAGATATTACATATTCTTTTTATGATGTGTGGGCTGATTTGTTTAAGATTAAATATGAAACAAAGAAGTTGGATGATAACTTTAATATAAAAGTTGAGGATTATTTCGAACCAAATGGTGGAGTGATTTTCCCAAATCCAAATGCACCAACATCAATTGAAATCTCTTTAGATTCCATAGAAGAAATAATAAAAAATAATCAGGATGTTGTTGTAATTGTTGATGAAGCTTATGCTGATTTCGGCAAAGTTACAGCCCTTGATTTAGTAAACAAATATAATAATCTTCTTGTAGTTAGAACATATTCAAAATCAAGAGCAATGGCAGGAATGAGAATAGGCTATGCAATTGGAAATGAAGCTTTAATAAGTGCAATGAAAGCTGTTAAATTCTCTTACAATTCATATACAATGAACATGCCAAGCATTGTTGCCGGTGTGGCTGCAATTAAGGATGATAAATATTTTAAGGAAATTGTAGGTAAGATTATAAAAACAAGAGAAAATGCCAAGGAAAAATTAGCAGATTTGGGCTTTGAATTTGCTGACTCTCAGGCGAATTTTATATTTGCAAAGCATAAAAATGTTAGTGCAAAAACAATTTTTGAAAAATTAAAAGAAAAGAAAATATATGTGAGATATTTTAATAAACCACGTATAGATAATTATCTTAGAATAACTATTGGAACTGATGACGAGATGGACAGGCTTTTTAAGGCGTTAGAAGAAATAGTTAAATAAAAAATATATTCAGGAGAAGTTATGGGAGTTATTGATATCTTATTTATTGGAATAGGACTTTCCATGGATGCCTTTGCAGTGTCTATATGTAAAGGACTTAAAATGAAAGTTGTAGACCTAAAACAGTGCCTGATGATTGCTTGGTTTTTTGGAATATTTCAGGCTATTATGCCCACCATTGGTTATGTGTTAAGTTCAAAGTTTGTTGAATACATTAATGCGTATAGTCATTGGGTAACATTTGTACTTTTAACAATTATCGGTGCAAACATGATAAGAGAATCAGTGGGAAATGAAGAAGAGGAAACTGATGGAAAACAGGTTGTAGGAATTAAGGAACTTTTTGGACTGGCTATTGCAACAAGCATTGATGCGTTGGCAGTTGGAATAACATTTGGTACAATGGGAAGTCAACTTCACTTATCCATTTGGCTGTCAGTTACATTAATAGGAATTACAACTTTTATTATTTCAATAATAGGAGTTTTTATTGGAAACATATTTGGTTCCAAATACAAAACCAAAGCTGAAATAGTAGGTGGTATAATTTTGATTCTTATAGGAGTTAAGGTTGTATTAGAACATTATTTATAAAACACAATTAAGGAGGAAATATGCCGTACACAGAAGCAAGTAAAAGAGCAACTCTTAAATACATGAAGAAATTAAAGAGAATACCTCTTGATATGCAAATACCCCAGTATAGTCGACTTAAGGCATATTGCGACCATAAAGGTAAGCCGGTAAATACTGTAATTAAGGAAATTATTTTTGAAAAAATAGATTCTGAAATGGGTGAAGACTGGAAAAATTAAATAAATAGCATAAGTTAAGAATGTCTGAATACTAAGTGTGTTCAGACATTTTTGCATAACAAAAAAGTAACAAAATATTAAATTTATGAATAATGATTTATAAAAAATAAGTTGTATATTAATAAATAGTTCAAGAAATGGACTATAATAAGTATGGAATGCCACTGACCAAAGGGAGGAGACATTTTATAATTATATGAGGAGGTAGGTTGTATGAACATAAGTAAGTTTACACAAAAATCAATTGAGGCCATACAGAATACTGAAAAGATAGCAAACCAGTATGGCAATCAGGAAATTGATCAGGAACATTTAATATATGCGTTGATTAATTTAGAAGACAGTTTAATACTTAAACTTATTGAAAAAATGGAAATTCAGCCTGAACACTTTAAAAATAGAATTGAGCAGGCGATTGAAAAACGTACAAAAGTTCAAGGTGGAAACATGTACATGAGTCAGGCTTTAAATGATGTATTGATTAATGCAGAAGATGAAGCAAAAAGAATGGGTGATGAATATGTTTCAGTTGAACATTTATTCTTAATGCTTATTAAGAAACCAAACAAAGAAGTTAAGGAAATTTTTAGAGAATATGGAATTACAAGAGAGAGATTCTTAGGTGTTTTGGAACAGATAAGAGGTAATGTAAGAGTTACATCGGATAATCCTGAAGGCACATACGATGCTTTATCAAAGTATGGCGAGGATTTAGTTGAAAAAGCAAGAAATCAGAAACTTGATCCTGTAATTGGACGTGATTCTGAAATAAGAAATGTAATCAGAATTCTTTCAAGAAAAACAAAGAACAATCCTGTACTTATTGGTGAACCCGGTGTTGGTAAAACAGCAGCAGTTGAAGGTTTGGCACAGCGAATTGTTAAAGGTGATGTTCCTGACGGCTTAAAGGACAAAAAGATTTTTGCTCTTGATTTGGGTGCCTTAGTTGCAGGTGCAAAGTATAGAGGTGAGTTTGAGGAAAGATTAAAAGCTGTACTTGAAGATGTAAAAAATAGTGAAGGAGAAATCATTTTATTTATTGATGAACTTCACACAATAGTAGGAGCAGGAAAAACTGATGGTGCAATGGACGCAGGCAATATGTTAAAACCTATGCTTGCAAGAGGTGAGTTGCATTGTATTGGAGCAACAACGTTAGATGAATATCGTCAGTATATTGAAAAAGATAAAGCTTTGGAAAGACGTTTCCAACCTGTTATGGTTAATGAACCAACAGTTGAAGACACAATTTCAATTCTTCGTGGATTAAAAGAAAGATATGAAGTTTTCCATGGTGTAAAAATTACTGATGGTGCCTTAGTTAGTGCAGCAACTTTATCTGACAGATACATTACGGATAGATTTTTACCTGATAAGGCAATTGACTTAGTAGACGAGGCGTGTGCCCTTATTAAAACTGAGATGGATTCAATGCCAACAGAAGTTGATGAATTGCGACGCAAAGTAATGCAGTTAGAAATTGAGGAAGCTGCTCTTAAAAAAGAAACTGATAATCTAAGCAAAGAAAGATTAGAAGAACTTCAAAAAGAACTTGCAGAGTTAAGAGATGACTTTAATAACAAAAAGGCAAAATGGGAAAATGAGAAAAACTCTGTAAACAGATTGCAGGAGTTAAGAGAAAAAGTCGAATCAGTTAAAAAAGAGATTGAGATGGCTCAAAACGAATATAATTTGGATAAGGCAGCTCAGTTACAATACGGTACTTTACCTGAACTTCAGAAGCAGTTAGAAGAAGAGGAAGCAAATGTTAAAAATAAAGATTTGTCACTTGTAAGGGAAAGTGTAACTGATGAAGAGATTTCAAGAATTATTTCCCGTTGGACAGGCATACCTGTTGCAAAATTAACAGAGACAGAACGAAATAAAACATTACATCTTGACGAACAGCTTCACAAGAGAGTTATAGGTCAGGACGAGGCTGTAACAAAAATTACAGAGGCAATTATACGTTCTAAGGCAGGAATTAAAGATCCAACAAAACCAATTGGTTCATTTTTATTCCTTGGACCTACTGGTGTTGGTAAAACAGAGCTTGCAAAAGCATTGGCTGAGAACATGTTTGATGATGAAAGTAATATTGTCAGAATAGATATGAGTGAATATATGGAGAAATACAGTGTGTCAAGATTAATAGGAGCGCCTCCGGGATATGTTGGATACGATGAAGGTGGTCAGTTGACAGAAGCTGTTAGAAGAAAACCATATTCAGTTGTATTGTTTGATGAGGTTGAAAAAGCACATCCTGATGTATTTAATGTACTTTTGCAGGTTTTAGACGATGGTCGTATTACAGACTCACAGGGTAGAACTGTAGATTTCAAAAATACAATTTTAATAATGACTTCTAACATTGGTTCGCCATATTTGCTTGATGGTATTGATGATCAGGGGAATATCAAAGAAGAAAATCAGGAACTTGTAATGAATGATTTGAGAGGTCATTTCAGACCTGAATTCTTAAATAGACTAGATGAAATAGTGATGTTTAAACCGCTTACAAGGGAGAATATTGGTGGAATTGTTGATTTGATTATTAATAATTTAAATGAACGTTTAGCTGATAAAGAATTAAAGATTAGCCTGACACCGGAAGCTAAAAAGTACGTTGCTGATAACGGATATGATCCGGTATACGGAGCAAGACCTTTAAAGAGATATTTACAGAAGAATGTTGAAACATTAGCAGCAAAAGTAATCCTTGAAGGAAAAGTAAGCCTTGGAGATACAATTGTATTTGACGTGGAAGGTGATAAATTAGTAGTTAAATAAAACAATTGAGAATCAGATTAAAGAGAAACATTTCTAATATTGCTGAAATAATGCAATAGGAGTGTTTCTCTTTTTTTATATAATAAGAAATTACTTTGGAATTTCTTATTATATAAAAAATGTTCCACTAGGGAGGCACCCTGATGCAAAAAGAAAATAGTTGTATGACAACAAGCACTCGGTTCGTAGAATTTCGTAAGCGATATTCTTTCTTGCGTAATAAGAAAATATGTATTGACAGATAGAATACAAATATGTATTATAAACATATGAACAATCATTCATATGTTTATAGAAGGAAGGAGGATATATGAAAAAAGAAGACAAATTAGATGCCGAAGTAAAAGATGAAATAGAACATTGTTGTAATAAGAAACATGCAGAAGATATAGAACATTTAGATCACAATATGCCTGACGAAGGAACTTTATGTGACTTGGCGGAATTTTTCAAGGTGTTTGCAGATTCAACAAGAATTAAAATCCTATACGCATTATCTAACAAGGAATTATGTGTGTGTGATTTGTGGCAGGGATTGGGACTTACTCAATCGGCTGTATCTCATCAGCTAAGAATTTTAAAGCAGATGAGATTGGTTAAGTACAGAAAAGAAGGAAAGACTATATATTACTCATTAGATGACGACCATATCCAATCAATTTTAAATGGTGGATTAGAGCATGTAATGGAATAGTTATTCTTAAAAAATACCACTGCCCAAATGGAGGGCAATATGTATTATTTTAGGAGGAAACAAAATGAACGAAGTTTATTTTTAGAATGTTTTCGAGGAAATGCCTATAATCAAAGGAAAGGAACAATACATATAATAGTAGGAGGAAAAGAGATGAGATTGCAGGAAAATATAAAAAACAGAAAAATGATGCATCATGACGATACTGCAGGACATGGACATAATCATGAACATCATCACGACCACGATGACTGCTGTTGCGGACATGAACATGGACACAGTCATGGACATGGATGTGATTGCTGTGAAGATGGTGTAGAAATTGAAAAAAATAAAACAATAGCGGGAGTTGCAGTATTCCTTGTGGCTTTTGTGGTTTTCCATATACCGGGACTATTTAAGTCATTTAGTGATACAACAATGGAAAATATTGAATTAATAGTATTTTTACTTATTTATTTGGTTACAGCAAAGGACATTGTTCTAAACGCCATTAAGAACTTATTTAAGGGCAAGGCATTAGATGAACAGTTCCTTATGTCAGTTGCAAGTTTAGGTGCATTTATTGTTGGCGAATATCCTGAAGCCTGTGCCGTTATGTTATTTTACATGGTTGGTGAATTGTTCCAGGATTATGCAGTAGATAAGTCAAGAGATTCTATTACAGAATTAATGGATATCAGACCTGATTATGCAAACATCTTAAAGAAAGATGGAACTATTGAAAAGGTTGATCCTAACAAGGTAAAAGTAGGAGATACAATTATTGTAAAACCTGGTGAAAAGGTTCCTCTTGATGGTGTAATTATTGAAGGTCAGGGAACACTTGATACATCAAGTCTTACAGGAGAAAGCCTACCAAGAGAAGTAGGATTACAGGAAGATGTTATTAGTGGTTCAATAAGCGTAAGCGGTGTTCTTACAATCAAGGTTACTAAGGCATTTGGAGAATCAACAGTTTCAAAGATTCTTGAATTAGTAGAAAATGCAAGTAGCAAAAAGGCAAAAACAGAAAGATTTATAACAAGATTTGCAAAGATTTATACACCAATCGTTGTTGGTTTAGCAGTTGTGTTGGCAATTGCACCACCACTTATAATGGCAACAACAGGTTCAAACATTACTGATTTCTACGGTGTATGGAGCCCATGGATTTACAGAGCACTTACATTCTTAGTAGTTTCATGTCCTTGTGCGTTGGTTATTTCAGTTCCACTTAGTTTCTTTGCAGGAATTGGAGCCGCTTCAACAAAAGGTGTTTTAGTTAAGGGAAGCAACTATTTAGAGTTAATCTCAAAATGTGACACTGTAGTATTTGATAAGACAGGTACATTAACAAAGGGTGTTTTCAAAGTAAGTAAGATTAATGCCAATGTAGATGAAAAGAAATTTCTTGAAATGGCAGTTGTTGCTGAAATGTATTCTAATCATCCAATTGCAAAATCATTAAAGGATGAATTAATTAAGAAAGACAAGAGTGTATTTGACGGCATTCAGGCAAGACAGAAAGACATTAAGATTGAAGAAATTCATGGTAGAGGAATTAAGGCAGAATTAGACGGTAGTGAAATTTTAGCCGGCAATGGCAAATTGTTGGATATGTTCAAGATTCCTTATGAAAAAACCGGAGAAATAGGAACTATTGTTTATGTTGCTGTTGATAACCAGTATTTAGGATATGCCGTAATAGAAGATATAGTAAAAGAAACATCATTAGAAACAATTAAGCAGTTAAAGTCATTAGGTGTGAAAAACACTGTTATGCTTACAGGTGACAGAAAAGAAATTGCTGAAAAAATAGCAAAGGAATTAAATCTCGACAGTGTTTATTCAGAATTACTTCCTGAAGATAAGGTAAGACATGTTGAGGAACTTCTTAAAACAAGTGGAGTTTTAGCGTTTGTTGGTGATGGTGTAAATGATGCTCCTGTACTTGCAAGAGCTGATATCGGTATTGCCATGGGCGCAATGGGAAGTGACGCGGCAATTGAAGCAGCAGACATTGTTTTGATGGATGATAATCCTAAAAATATTGGCAAAGCAATTAAGATTGGTCGTAAGACAATGGGCATTGCTAAACAGAACATTATATTTGCTTTAGCTGTTAAAGTTTTAGTATTAATACTTGCAGCAGTTGGTATTGCATCAATGTGGGCAGCTGTTTTCGCAGATGTTGGTGTATGCGTAGTTGCTATTTTAAATGCAATGAGAGCAGGAAAATTAAAATAGAAAAACATATTCTGTAAGAAATGTTCATAAGATAAATAATAATATGTACAGAAGGTTTTTTATGAAAAAAGTATATGTATTAGTAATTTTTGCATTAGTTGTGCTAAATGTTTTTCTTTGGGGCGTTTTGGTCATTAATAATCTAAATGAAAAAAACAACAGGCTTAATGAAACTACAACTTATAAAAAACAACCAAAAGTTAAAAACAATGGTATCAAAAAAACAGATTCAAAAATATCGAAACCAAAAGTAGCAATTACTTTTGATGATGGACCAAGCACAGTTTACACAAAAATACTTTTAGATGGTTTAAAAGAACGTGGCGTTAAAGCTACGTTCTTTTTGACTGGTCAGGAAATACAATACAGCAAAGCAGTTGTTAAAAGAATGGCAAAAGAAGGGCATATAATTGGTAATCACACCTATTCCCATATTGATTTGAAAAAGGTAAACTATGCTCAGGGAAAAGATGAAATAGAAAAAACAAATGACATTATTAAGGATTTAACAGGAAAAAAGCCGGAATATATAAGACCACCTTACGGAGACTGGGACAAAAGGCTAATGAATGAAACAGATATGTCAATTGTGTTATGGAGTGTGGATCCTGAAGACTGGAAAGACCAAAATGCCAATATAGTTGCCAACAGAGTGATTAAAAACACCTCCGATGGTGACGTGATTTTGCTACATGATATTTTTAAAACTTCAGTGGATGCAGCGTTTATTATAATTGATGATCTACGGGAAAAGGGCTATGAATTTGTTACAATAGATAAAATAGACAGTGTAAAAGTAATAAAAAATAAGAACATTAACAAATAAAATATTGTTAAAAACATACACGGATGTTATACTGTCATAGATGTAAAAAAAATAAGAAAAGAGGATAGTATGATCAAGTATTTAACAATTTTTTTAATATCAATGGTACCTATTGTTGAGTTGAGAGGGGCACTACCATACGCAGCAGTATTCGGTTTGCCAATGCTTCCATCTTACATAATCTGTGTAATAGGGAACATGCTTCCGGTACCATTTATTTTCTTTTTTGCAAGAAAGGTATTAATATGGGGGGCTGATAAGAAGTTTATAGGAAAGTTTTTCACATGGTGTCTTGATAAAGGAGAACGTGGTGGAGAGAAATTAAAGTCAAAAGCAGGAAAAGGTTTATATGTGGCATTACTTCTTTTTGTAGGAATTCCACTTCCGGGAACAGGCGCCTGGACAGGAACATTAGCCGCAAGCTTTTTAGACATGGACTTTAAGAAAAGTGTTGTTGCATGCATGGGAGGCGTATTACTTGCAGGTGTAATAATGGGAACATTAAGTGCATTGGGAGTAACAGCTTTTTCAGTAGCATTTTAACGTAAGAATAGAGATTACAACAATGTTTGAAGTTTTCAAACGTGGAAATTGGAGTAAATAATGAGCAAAAAACAAATGAATTATGATTATATGTATAAGGGCAAAAAGAACGGTTCCCCAATGAGAACAGGTTATGAAAAATATACACCTGGAATTGTTGGGAAAATCGCTCTTGGAATTACAGTTCCTTCAGCATTAATTGCCTTAATATCTGTTTTAATAGCAGCTTTTGGAATGATACAGGCAATAGTAGTTACATTCTTTACTTTTATTATTGCTTTCGTAGGAAGTGTTGTTATTGCCATAGATATTGTCAGATTTAACAGACAGCAGAAGAAAGTAACAGACAAAAGGGAAGGCCCAAAGGAAATGGATATTATGAGAATAGTTCATTTGCTTATTGGTGTTGCCGCTGGTGTTATTATAGGTTATTTAATCTGGGGTGTTAAACATTAATTATATGGAGGAAATATAATGAGTCAGTTACCAAAGGATCCTGTAATGCTGCTTAGCGTAGTTAATACAAATCTTAGAGATTTTTATTTAAGTCTTGATGAATTTTGTAACGCAAAAGATGCAGATAAGAATGAAATAGTTAATGCATTATCAGCAATAGGATATGAATATAATGAGGAAAGTAATCAGTTTAAATAAAGATTACATAAAAAGTGGGTATTTATTACGAATGACTGTAATAAATACCCACTTTTTTATATCTTATAATATTAAGAAAAATTAGCTTTTTCTACGTTTGCTTAATGGAACATATTTTGTTGGTTCAGCAACATTCTTATATGCAGGACGAATAATTTTACCTGCATTAATGATTTCTTCAATTCTATGAGCACTCCAACCTGACATTCTTGCAGCTGCAAAAAGAGGTGTATATAATTCATCAGGCAGGCCTAACATTGAATATACAAATCCGCTGTAGAAGTCTACATTGGCACTTACAACTTTTTTACGTTTATGTGCTTTTGAAATTACATCAGGTGCAAGACGTTCAACATTCTTGTATAATGCTAATTCATCAGTACGACCTTTTTCAACAGCAAGCTTTTCTGTAAACTGTTTAAGAAGAATTGCTCTAGGATCAGATATGGCGTAAACTGCATGTCCAATACCGTAAATAAGACCTGACTTATCGTACAGTCTCTTATCAAGTATACCACGAAGATATTTCTTGATTTCTTCATCGTCATTCCAATCATTAACAGCTTCCTTCATGTTGTCAAACATACGCTTAACCTTTACGTTAGCACCACCATGTCTAGGACCTTTTAAAGAACCAAGAGAAGCAGCAATGGCTGAATATGTATCAGTACCTGATGAAGATACAACGTGAGTAGTGAAAGTAGAATTGTTACCACCACCATGCTCAGCGTGTAATACTAAAGCTAAATCTAATATTTTGGCTTCCAGTTTTGTGTATGTACTGTTTGGTCTAAGCAGTCTTAAAATATTTTCAGCTGTCGAAAGATTTGGATCTGGATTAATAATATGCAAGTCATCACCATAATGATAATGTCTCATTGCGTGATAACTGTAAACAGATATTAATGGAACTCTTGAAATAAGACTGATACACTGTCTTACAACATTTGGTATGGATGTGTCATCGGGATTGTCATCCCATGAATAAAGAGATAAAACACATCTTGCCAATTGGTTCATCATATCTGAACTTGGTGCTTTCATTATAATATCTCTAACAAAAGTAGCAGGCAATGTTCTGTATTCTGCAATTACTTTATTAAAATTTTCTAATCTGCGGGCTGTTGGTAATTCGCCAAATAAAAGAAGATATGTAACTTCCTCAAATCCAAAACGGTCTTCTTTAATAAAACCATTAACAATATCATTTATATCAATTCCACGATAAAACAATCTACCTTCACAAGGAACAGATTTACCATCGACAATATCAAATGAGTGAACATCACCGATTTCTGTTAGCCCTGTAAGAACACCCTGACCACCTTTTTCACGAAGACCACTTTTTACGTTGTATTTGTCATATAAAGCAGGGTCAATACATGAATTAGTTATGCATCGGTCAGCATATTTGTTTATTTGTGGCATTAATTTTTCTTCGTCTACATGTTTACGAATATTTGGCATAAAATGTGCCTCCTCTCTGTAACAATAAAATATGTAATTATGTAAAAATTAATAAAAGTAATTAATCTGCTAAATAAAATTAAATGGCAGGTTAATTAAATAAATAAACTGTAATGAGATTTGTACTTTCACAGTTTAACACTTTAATTAAGTATTTTACCATAAAATAGCATTTTTCTCAATGAGTGTTAAAAATATAGATTATTTCTTCATATTCTTATTTTTATGTGGTAGAATATGTAGGAATATGGGGTTATATACCCTAATATAAATGATTATGCAGAATCAAGAGACGAAATCTTTTGAAAATGTAATTATTTTAGTTAAAAAAATTAGAACAAAAGAGGCAAAATATGGATATTTTTGACTATGCAAGAAATATAAATAGCGAAAAAGAATCACCTTTGGCAAGTAGATTAAGACCGACTACTTTAGAAGAGGTTGTAGGTCAGGAACATATAATTGGCAAAGGCAAATTGTTATATAGAGCAATTAAAGCTGACAAGATAAGTTCAGTAATCTTTTACGGCCCTCCGGGAACGGGAAAAACTACATTGGCGAAAGTAATTGCAAATACTACAAGTGCAGAATTTACACAGCTTAATGCAACTGTAGCAGGGAAAAAAGATATGGAAGAAGTTGTTGAAAAAGCCAAAAACAACATGGCAATGAGTGGTAAGAAAACAATTCTTTTTGTAGATGAGATTCACAGATTTAATAAGGGACAGCAGGATTATCTGTTACCTTTTGTAGAAGATGGAACGGTAATCTTAATAGGTGCAACAACTGAAAATCCATATTTTGAAGTAAACACAGCTTTAATATCAAGATCAATTATTTTTGAACTACAACCACTTACGGCAGATAATATTAAAACGCTTATATATAGAGCTGTTAATGATGCAGAAAAAGGTATGGGTGTGTACAATGCGATTATTGACGATGAGGCAGTAGGCTTCTTAGCAGAACTTTCAAATGGTGATGCAAGAACTGCCCTTAATGCAGTGGAACTGGGAGTTTTAACAACTGATCCAAGTGAAGATGGAAAGATTCACATAACCCTGCAGGTAGCAGAACAGTGTATTCAAAAAAGAGCCCTTAGATATGACAAAGGTGGAGATAATCATTACGATACTATTTCTGCATTTATAAAAAGTATGCGAGGTTCTGATCCTGACGCAGCAGTGTATTATCTGGCAAAAATGCTTTATGCAGGAGAAAGTGTTGATTTTATAGCAAGAAGAATTATGATTTGTGCTGCAGAGGATGTGGGACTTGCCAATCCACAGGCGTTAGTTGTTGCAACATCTGCGGCTGATGCAGTTCACAGAGTGGGTATGCCTGAAGCGCAGATTATTTTATCAGAAGCTGTTATTTACGTGGCAACTTCTCCAAAAAGCAATGCGGCATGCAATGCAATTTTTAGTGCCATGTCTACTGTTAAGAATACAACAACAGAGAAGGTGCCAACTCATTTAATGGATGCACATTATAAGGGTTCAGCGAAACTTGGACATGGAATAGGTTATAAATATGCTCACGATTATCCAAATCATTATGTGGACCAGCAGTATTTACCTGATGGTTTGGTGGGAACCAGATTTTATGAACCCGGTGATTTAGGATATGAGCAGGAAGTAAAAGAGTATTTTAAGCTAATAGGAAAATAATTTTTGAGGTAATTTAATTGAAAGTATTAATGGAAAGACTTGCATCAGGTAATGTTTCATACGAAATTGCCGATGCTTTAATATCTGAAAATAAAATAACTGTTGAACTGGATGCTGATGAAACTATTGAAGGTGACATTGCAATTGTTGGAAAAAACTCAATGGACATAAAAGGGATTGCGTATTCTTCAGACAGCCATTTTGTGTTTAGATACAATCAGTTTAACGGTATAAAAAATAGATTACATTATATTATAAATGGGAAAAATCTTGTACCAAACAAAGTGTGTATAGGAAAAATAAATATAATAACAACAGCAGGTGAATTTGAGATACCTTTTGAAATAAAAGTAAAAGAAAGGGAAATTGTTACAGAAATAGGAGTGCTAAAAACACTTGAGGACTTTGTGGAATACGTTAGAACTAATTATGACGAAGCCTTGATTTTGTTTATTTCAAAGGAATTTTCTGAATATTTCTTAAAGGGTGATAATCATGGTATAGCTCTCTATAAGCAGTTAATGAGAAACGCAAATAGAGATGTTGCCTTAGAAGAATTCATGGTTGCAATGGGCTTAAAAGAACCTGTAAAAATATCATTAAAAAGTGAAACAAAAGAATATGAGAATTTAACAGACAATTATGGTGACACATTAATTATTACAAGAAACACATGGGGCTATGCCGAAATTGATGTGGAATTAGAGGGAGAGTTTTTCTATAACTGTAAGGAAAGAATTACAAGTGAACAGTTTAACGGAAAGACAATGGAATATTCTTATTATTTAAACACTGCAAAGCTTCATTGTGGCATGAATGAAGGAAAGATTATTTTTAAAACAGCAGGTGGAAAAGAAGAATACAAGGTTGTTGTAAAGAATCCCAAAAATGACAACAGTGATTATATAAAGCTAAGAACAACAGACGGTTTCTTAATAAAGAATTATTTGAAATTCAGAACAGGTAACATAACAGGCAGAAAGTGGATTGATGATGCGGCAGATATTGCTGAACAGAGATTAACTGTAGATAACAGTGATATTACAGGTAATCTGTTAAAGGCGCAGGTGGCTATTCTTAATAACAACAAAGAACTTGCCAAGTTAGCATTAGATGAGTCAGCTAAATATATTCAAGACAGCAATCCTAAAAATGTAATTGCCTACTGTTATTATTTATATCTGGCAGCTTTGTACAAGAACGAATATGACTTTACAAATGAAGCTAAGAAAAAAATAGAACAGTATTATGAGGGTGGTCACGATAACTGGCAGATACTTTGGATTTTATTTAATATGGACAGCAGATATGACGAAAATCCAAGTCTTAAATACACATTAATTAAAAGAATGTTTAATAAAGGCTGTACAAGTCCTGTTATGTATTATGAAGCTGCTAAAATCATTAATAAGCAGCCTGAACTTCTTCGTGTAATGAACAGATTTGAAATTCAGGTTTTAAACTTTGCAGGAAAATATTCAATGGTAAAAGTAGAGCTTGCAAAGCAGGCAGCTGACCTTATGAATAGCGAGAGAAGTTTTAAGCCGTTATATATTGATATTTTAAGCAGAATTTATAAAGAAACTAAGGACAATGAAGTTTTAACTTCAATATGCAGTGAAATAATTAACAGCGGAAAAATCAATAATGAATATTTTAAGTGGTTAAGAGAAGGTGTAAGAAAAGAATTAAAAATTACTAACCTTTATGAATACTACATATATTCAATAGACATTAACAGTTATGAACCACTGGAGAAAACAGCCTACAAATATTTTTCTTATGGTACAGATACATTGGTTTATAACAAAGATTATTTTTATGCCAATATGCTTGAAAACTTAGGAAAAAATGATGAACTATATCCTAAGTACAAAGCCGGCTTGGAGAAATATGTAACAGAACAGTTGCTTAAAGGAAACAACAATATACATTTAAAGAGAATATATTCGTATATATTAGATGATGAATTTTTAGATGGTAACTTAGATGAATATATGCCTGGAATTATGAACACTTATAGAATGAAGGTTAATAATCAGGACATAACAAATGTTATTGTTTCCCACAAAGAAGTGGAAAGTATACAGAGCATGCCATTAACAGATGGTGAAGCGTATATTACATTGTATACAAAAGAGCCGGTAATTGTTTTCATTAATCATAGTGGAAAAGTATTAGCAGATGTAGATTATACCATGGAAAAAATGGAGGTTACGGCACCACTTACAAAGACAGGCAATAATCTAATGACAATGCTATGTCAGTTAGAAGATGTTATGGATTCTCCTGAAAAATATGTAGGGCAGGTTGTACAGCTTAAAGAAATAGAAGAATCTGACACATTAACAGTTGAGTTTAAAAATTACTTAAAAGAGTTTATTGTTGACTATTATTACAAGGAATTTGATAAGGGACAGTTTGATGACTATATACTTGAGTTTGACATGGAAGAGTTGTCAATGGCATCAAGAAACAAGTTACTTGAAATTCTAATTAAAAAAGAACTTTGGGAAAAGGTTATGCCATATTTAGATAAGTATGGTTATTTGTCAATTAACGAAGGTCTTTTAGAAAAAGTCTGCAGGCATTATGTTGCAGAACAACACTACAGTGAAAATGAATTATTAACAGAAATCTGTGGTTATGTATTTGAGAAAGGCTGTACGGATGAAGCTGTTCTTAAATACATGGCAAAATACTATAATTCAGGAACAGAGAATTTGTACAAACTTTATACTCAAATGAAAGTAATGAATATAACAGACAATGAATTTGTAGAAAAATTACTTGTACATGTTATTTTTGAAGGACAGGTTAATGACAGATTATATGAATTGTATAAAGAGTATATAAAAGGCGTAACAAGAACAGTAATAAGAAAAGCATTTTACAGTTATGTAACATACAATTATTTTGTTAAAAAAATCCAATGTCCGGATAGTGTTTGGGAGATTTTGGAACAGGAATATTTTAACGGGTTGGCAACACCTGTTATTGTTAAAATAGCTTTTGTGGAAAAAATGTCCTCAAAAACTAATATTACTGAAAGACAAATTAAAATTTGTGAAGGATTAATAAAGAGTCTTGTTAAGGATAAGATTATTTTTCAGTTTTATAAAAAGTTTAACAGATGGTTTAAAATACCATTTGACTTAATAGACAAAACAATAATTGATTATAGAACTAATCCAAAACACAGAGTTAATATTGTTTATACAATTAACAAAAACGGTGGTGAACAGGTAGAAAATACTGAAGAAATGAATAGCATTTATCCGGGGATTTTTACAAAGAATATCATTATGTTCTATGGGGAAAAAATTACTTACAAGATTTTGGAATATTCTGATGAGTATCCTTATGGAAAAGAAGTTGCAACTGACTCAATATGTATTAGTGAGAAAAATACATACAATGATGAAAGTAGATTTGGAATGATTAACAGTATGATGATATGCCGAAAAATTGGAAGAGAAGACGCAGCGAGAGAAATGATGCAGTCTTATCAATTGTGTAAGGAAGCAGGTAGAGAAATATTCAAATTACTATAAATTATTGTAGAAAACACAGAAATATATTTGAGATACAAAAACAAGGGAGGAATGAAAGTTGGCAAAAGAAATAATTTTAGGAATTGATTTTTCAAGAGATTATTCACAACTATCATATTTAGATGATACAGGAAAACCAAAGTCGGTTAGTATAGGAACAGAAAATAACTATCTTATACCAACTGCTGTTTGCTTTAACAGTGAACTAAAAGAGTGGTCTGCAGGAGATGAGGCAATAAACAAAAGCCACAGTGAAAACAGCAGACTGATTAGGGAACTACCTTTATTATTTAATGAGGATACAGAAGAAGATGTAGGGAAAATAATGACGGTTTTCTTTGCATATTTATTGAAACTTGCAGTTAATCAATGTAATGGAAGACTTATAAAAAATATTTTAGTAACTGTTGAGGAAGTTAATCAAAATGTACTAAAAGGCATAAAAGAAGTTTTGACTGACCTAGGTTACCAGAAAGATGATATCAGAGTAATAAGTCATTCAGAAAGTTTTGTTTATTATACACTTAATCAGAATAAAGATATTTGGATTAACAAAGTTCTGTTTTTGGAGTTAAACGAATATGAATTTGCCTGCAGACGTTTAGAGGTTGTAAGAGGTCGTGAACCACATGTTGCCGATGTAAAAGTAGAAGATTTAAGTAATCTTTTTGACTTGGAAATGGCAAAAAAAGACATTCATTCATGTGATAGAATTTTGGCAGATTACATGGATGAGTTATTAAAGAAACATGTAGTTTCAGGAATTTATTTGTCAGGTGCAGGTTTTTATCTTGATGGCTGGCAGAAGACTCTTCAGACAATCTGCAGAAACAGAAGAGTATTCAAAGGTAATAATTTAATTGTAAAAGGTGCGGCATACGGAGCAAAAGAATGTTTCCTGCCACCTACTCTTGATAAATATCTTATTTCATGTAAAGGAAGAACAAGAGTAAAGATAACAATGGCTGTAGAATACAAAGGTAAGGACAGTAACATAACCTTATCAAACATTGGAGATTACTGGTATGATGCAACATCGAAAATGGAATGCATTATGGAAAAGCCAACAAAAGCAGTTTTTGAAATTCAGGATTTAATTAATCATTCTAACGATACATTCAAAATTGACTTAAGGGATTTTCCTGAAAGAGAGCCCAACACCACAAGAATAGAAGTTGATTTCAGATATGTGGAAGAAAACAAATTTGAAATAACAATAAAAGATTTAGGCTTCGGTGACTTTTTTGAAAGTTCAGGTATGACTGTCACAAGAGAAGTGACTTTACAGTAAATCATGGAAAGGCAAGGTACAAAACGTGAACTATATTAGATTATGTACAACTCATTGTGATAAACCTTTTTACATAAAAGAAGTAAATAAAAATATTTATTCAATTGAGGAATTAAGTTATTATCTGTACAATTATCTGTATTTAATTGATGACAAATTTTTTAGTGATGAGTTAATAGATTACATCGACAAGGATTTAAAGCAGCATAATATTGCAGCAGGCATAAAACAGATAATTGCTAATGAAGGTGAAATTGGTGAGAAGATTGCTTATGTTATAAAGAACTCAGAGTATTTTACAGATAAAATGGCTGAAAAGCTGGGTAATCATTTAGAGGCTCTTTGCTCAAAAACAGCAGCAGAAAGATGGAAGGCAAAAGCTGACATTCTAATGGATACTGAAAAATATAACATGGCAATAACTTATTATAACAACATATTAAGTAAGGCAATTAACAATGATTTGCCAGAGAGATTTTATGGTGATGTGTACAACAACTTAGGTGTTGCCTATGCAAGACTTTTTGAGTATGAACAGGCAGCAGCAGCTTTTAGAAGTGCTTACAGATTAAACAAAACCAACGAATCTTTAGAATCAATTATTATGTGTGATCTTATTACAGATAACGACAAAAGATTGAAAATAGACCAAAACAAATATTCAGTAACTGACACTGTTGTAAACAGACTTCGTTCCGAACTTATAAAAATGAAAGTGGAAATTCAGTCAGATTGGGATAAGGAAAAAGAAGAGGATTTTATAAGAAAATGTCAGAAAGAATATATTGTAGAAATTAATAGTTAAAATTTCGAAGATTATATTGAATGAAAAAGCACCCTCAAATGAGGGTGCTGAATTTGTTATGAGTATTGTTATTTGTATATAATGATTTTATTCTAAGTTACTTATTTTTAAACGTAGAATTCGGTCAACTTTATATTTGCATGAAACATATGAGATTGACTCAAAAGTTTTTTATGACTACCCCTTGCGTATAATCGGGAACATACATCGCAAGCTTTTTTGATAATGTAGGGCTACTACTTGTTTTACTACCAATTGAATAGCCGTACATTTTTGGCTTGTTGGCGTTGCATTGTCCTGCCCACAATTTTCCTTTAGCGTATGTAAGATAATTTTAGATAAATTTTTCATAACATACCTCCTCCTGCGTAAATATATCACAAAATAAATATAAAAGTTAAATTAATTGATGTGTTAAGTGGAAATTAGTTTAAATGTTATAGAAAATGTGATATTATATGCTGATAGGACAAATATGAGAGGTATAGGGAAATATGAAAGAGAATTTCTCAAAAAAAGATACAAACATAATAAAAGGTATAGCAATTTTATTTTTAATGTTTCATCATTGCTTTTTATCAGGAGACAGATATAGAAATTTGCAAGTAGTCTTTAGTCCTTTTTCGGAGAGTATTGTGAATTATATAGCTGCTTTTCTAAAAATCTGTGTACCGATTTTTGTTTTTTTAACAGCTTATGGCATTACAATATCATTAAAAAAACAATATCAGTTGTCAAAATTGAAATATGACAATATTTCCGAATATGTTAAACATCGATTTTTTAATTTGTATATAGGCTGGATATTTGTGTTTTTATTCTGTGAAATATTTGGACTTATTTACAACAGACTTCCAATCGAGATATATGGGAAAAATATTCAAGGAGTAATATATTTCTGTTTAGATGGACTGGGGATAGCCAATTTGTTTGGTACACCTACGTTAGTAGGAACATGGTGGTATATGAGTTTGGCTGTTACACTTATTTTGATTATTCCACTTGCAATTAAGATATACGAAAAAATTGGTTTTGTGTATATGTTTGTTTTGTTTTCAATTTTATCAAGACAATTAGCAGTGACAGATTCGTCTATAATACATTGGTTACCTGTTGTGTTTTTAGGAATTGTAAGTGCTGATAAAAAGTGGCTTGTGAAAATTGCAAATTATGAAGTGATAAAAAAATCAAATATTCTTAATAAAACAGTTAAATTATTAGTAGGAATTATTTTAATACTTGCATCCATTAAATTTAGACAGAGTGGAGTATCAGCAATTTTGTTTGAAATAAAAGATGGGGTAATTCCTTTTATAGTTATTTGTTTTTGCTATGAATTTATAAATCCTATAAAATATTTAAACACAGCACTTGGTTTTATAGGAAAGCATTCAATGAATATTTTCCTGATACATACATTTATCAGAGCAACGTATTTTAGAAAGTTTATTTATAGTTTTAAATATCCACCGGTTATAATTATTGTTCTACTTGCAATAAGCCTAATGGTATCAATGATTGTCGAATTGATGAAAAAGTATTTGGGATATAATAAAATGACTGATAAAATCAGAGAAAAAGTTGACAAACATAAATAAAATTTATATTATATTTCTATATGTCAAATGCGATGATGAAAAGGAGTAGCAAATAACCTTTGACAGAGAGAAGGGAATGGTGGAAGCCCTTTAGAGAAGTGTTTGTGAAGGTAGTTTTTAAGCAGTTGTGGTGAGAAAGAGTCCATTAGCCACAATCGGTTCGTCTCCGTTATAGGATAAGAGAAGAGATAAATGAAGGTGGTACCGCGAATTTATTCGCCCTTTAGTGCTACCATTGGAATACAGAAGAAAAAGAGTAGCGTTGCTGCTCTTTTTTCTTGTATGTGTACTAATTGACAAAAATAGACACACATTGCCACCAGCCGAAGGCAGGGCAATGTTACAGGAGGAAAAAATGAAGGAAATTGAGAAGAATTACAATCCCGCAGAGATTGAAGACAGACTTTATGAGAAGTGGCAGGAGAAGAAATACTTCCATGCAGAAGTAGACAGAAGTAAGAAACCATTTACTATTGTTATGCCACCTCCAAATATTACAGGACAGCTCCACATGGGACATGCCCTTGATAATACAATGCAGGATATTTTAATTAGATTTAAAAGAATGCAGGGCTATGAAGCTTTATGGCTTCCTGGAACTGACCATGCATCAATTGCTACAGAAGCAAAGATTGTAGAAAAGATGCGTGAAGAAGGCGTAAAAAAAGAAGATATTGGAAGAGAAGCTTTTCTTGACAGAGCATGGGAATGGAAGAAACAGTATGGTGGACGTATTGTTTCACAGCTTAAGAAGATTGGTTCTTCATGTGACTGGGACAGAGAAAGATT
Source organism: Eubacterium sp. AF34-35BH (assembly GCF_003477765.1). Classification (NCBI taxonomy): domain Bacteria; kingdom Bacillati; phylum Bacillota; class Clostridia; order Eubacteriales; family Eubacteriaceae; genus Eubacterium; species Eubacterium sp. AF34-35BH. Next base: position 108,776 of record NZ_QUDZ01000003.1, on the reverse strand, counting down.
CACAATGGATGAAGGCTGCTCAAAGGCTGTAAAAGAAGTATTTGTTAATTTATATAATAAGAAACAGATTTATCGTGGTGAAAGAATCATCAACTGGTGTCCACACTGCTTAACATCAATTTCTGATGCAGAAGTAGAATATGAAGATCAGGCTGGTAAGTTCTGGCATTTAAGATATCCTTTAACAGATGGTTCAGGCTATATTCAGCTTGCTACAACAAGACCTGAAACATTACTTGGTGATACAGCAGTAGCAGTAAACCCAAATGATGACAGATATAAAGATTTAGTAGGAAAGACTCTTACACTTCCTTTAGTTGGAAGAGAAATTCCTATTATTGCTGATGACTATGTAGGTATTGATTTTGGTACAGGTGTAGTTAAGATTACACCAGCTCATGACCCTAACGATTTTGAAGTTGGACTTCGTCATAACTTACCTGTTATTAATGTATTAACAGATGATGCTAAGATTGTTGATGATTATCCAAAGTACGCAGGTATGGACAGATATGAAGCAAGAAAAGCAATTGTTGAAGACTTAGACAAAGAAGGCTTCCTTGTTAAGATTGAAGATCATGAACACAACGTTGGTACATGCTACAGATGTCATACAACTATTGAACCTAGAGTATCAAAACAGTGGTTTGTAAAAATGGATGAAATTGCAAAACCTGCAATTGACGCTGTTAAGAATGGCGATACAAAATTTGTACCACCACACTTTGATAAAACATATTTCCACTGGCTTGAAAATATTCGTGACTGGTGTATTTCACGTCAGTTATGGTGGGGACACAGAATTCCTGCGTTCTACTGTGATGACTGTGGAGAAATGGTTGTAACAAAAGAAGACCATGCTACATGTCCATGCTGTGGTAAAGAAATGAGACAGGACCCTGATACACTTGATACATGGTTCTCATCAGCTTTGTGGCCATTTAGTACACTTGGTTGGCCTGACAAGACAGAAGAGTTAGATTATTTCTATCCTACAAATGTTTTAGTAACAGGATATGATATTATTTTCTTCTGGGTAATCAGAATGATGTTCTCAGGACTTGAACATATGGGAGAAGTTCCTTTTAATACAGTATTAATACATGGTTTGGTTCGTGATTCTCAGGGACGTAAAATGAGTAAGTCTCTTGGAAACGGTATTGATCCACTTGAAGTAATTGATAAATACGGTGCAGATGCATTAAGATTTACACTTATTACAGGTAATGCACCAGGTAACGACATGAGATTCTACTGGGAAAGAGTAGAAGCATCAAGAAACTTTGCTAACAAAGTATGGAATGCTTCAAGATTTATTCAGATGAATCTTCCTGAAGAAAATATTGATTTAAGTAAGAAACCTGAAAATCTTACAGATGCGGATAAGTGGATTTTATCAAAAGTTAACACTTTAGCCAAAGATGTGACAGAAAATCTTGATAAATTTGAACTTGGTATAGCAGCCGACAAAATTTACAACTTTATTTGGGAAGAATTTTGTGACTGGTATATTGAAATGGTTAAGCCAAGATTGTACAATGATAGCGATGATACAAAACAGGCTGCATTATGGACACTTAAGAAAGTATTAATTGATTCATTAAAACTTTTACATCCATATATGCCATTTGTTACAGAAGAAATATTCTGTACAATTCAGGACGAAGAAGAATCAATCATGATTTCAGCATGGCCTGAATATACAGAAGAAAATACTTTTGCAAAAGAAGAAGCTGCAGTTGAAACAATCAAGGAAGCTGTACGTTCAATTAGAAATATCAGATCAGAAATGAATGTTGCACCTAGCAAGAAAGCAAAAGTATTTGTTGTATCAGATGATGCTAGCATAAGAGAAATTTTTGAGAATGGTAATGTTTTCTTTGCAACACTTGGATATGCAAGTCAGGTAATTATACAGGAAGACAAGACAGGTATTGAAGATGATGCAGTATCAGTTGTTATTCCTAAGGCAACAATTTACATGCCATTTGCTGAACTTGTAGATATTGAAAAAGAAAAAGAACGTCTTGAAAAAGAAGTAACAAGACTTGAAAAGGAACTAGCACGTGTTAATGGAATGCTTTCAAATCCTAACTTTGTAAGTAAGGCTCCTGAAAAGAAGATTAACGAAGAAAAGGAAAAGAAAGTTAAATACCAGCAGATGATGGAACAGGTTAAAGAGCAGTTGTTAAGATTGTCTTAATGACTATAACCTAAGGAGGTTATTATGATTAATTTTGATGAGGAAATAAAGAAATTTCATCCTAGTCTTGAAATAGAAGAGGCAGAAGATGCCATATATAACAATAATATTTCAGACATAACAGATGTTATGATACAGATGATTAACGAGTTAAAATCAGAAGAATAACAGTGAAGGATGGAAAAATAAATGATTTGCTACAATTGTGGAAATGTACTTACCAACAGTGACTACTGCAGTCACTGTGGTATGGATGTTAGTGTATACAAAAGAATAGTAAGATTGTCTAACACATATTACAATGCCGGTCTGACAAAAGCAAGAAACAGAGACTTATCCGGTGCTGCTGATACACTTAGACGATGCGTAAAATTAAATAAGCGAAACATTGATGCCAGGAACCTGCTTGGACTTGTTTATTTTGAAATGGGTGAAACTGTACAGGCATTCTCAGAATGGGTTATGAGTACAAACATACAGCCAAATAACAATCCGGCAGATAAATATCTTCTTGCAATCCAGCAGGAAAAAGGCAAGGTAGATGAGTTAAACCATACAATTAAGAAGTTTAACGTGGCTTTAGACTATGCCAGAAACGGCACAGATGATATGGCTATAATACAGCTTAAAAAGGTTCTTAATCAGAATCCTAACTTTATTAAGGCATATCAGTTACTGACTCTTTTATATACAAAGAATGGTCAATATGAAAGAGCCAAAAGAACAATAAAGAAATCTATGAAAATAGATAAATGTAATCCCTTAAGTATCAGATATTTACGTGAAATAAATGAATACATTGAGGATGAAAAGAAAAATGATCCTGATAAGAGAATGGAGAGAAGAAGAAGTTTAAGAGGTGTTATGGTGGACAGACCATATCTAAGTGGTAATGACACAATAATGCCAAAGGAAAACTTCAAAGATGCATTAACAGGTGCACAGAGCATTATGTATGTAATTGTTGGTATCTTATTAGGAGCAGCCCTAGTTTACTTTATAGTTACACCTGCAAGAATATCCAGCGTAACAAGTAAGGTAAATGACACAAAGGTCGAATATAATCAGAAGATTGCAATAAAGAATTCAACAATATCTGAGTTACAGAATCAGGTTGAAACTCTTAAGTCAGACAAGAAGAAGTTGAAAACAAGTCTTGCACAGTATACAGGTACAGGAAATACAATTAGTTCAAACTATAGTAACCTGTTAGAAGCTGTTCAGTATTTCATTGCAAAGGATTATACAAAGAGTGCCACAGCTTTAGAAAATGTAGACGGCAAGATGAAGATGGATTCAGAATCATTTACATCTGTTTATAATACTTTAAACAGCAATTTGTCATCTAAGGTGGAACAGTTAGCATTTAATGCAGGTATGGACGCTTATGAAAGTGCAGATTATAACGAGGCAATAAAGCAGTTTACAAAAGCTCTTGATGCCAACGCTGAAAATGATGAGGCTATGTACTACTTAGGATATTCTTATAGAAGAAAAGGTGATTCTACCAATGCTAAAAAGTGGTTCAAGGAAATTGTTGACAAACATCAGGATTCAGATTTTTACTCAAGAGCACAGAATCTGTTAAATGACAGTGGAACAGAATAAATTAATATTAATTTACTAAAGAGAAGAACAAAAAAAGTTCTTCTCTTTTTCTTTTGCAAAACAGTATTCTAAAGAATACTTTATTAATAAAAAATAAGGAGGACAGTATGGAAGTTTTATATGAAGTGAGAGGAGACAATTTGTTTATTTATTTACCGGAGGAGTTGGACCATCATAATGCCAAAATGATAACAGAACAGTCAGACTGGTACATAATATCAAACCAGATAAAAAATATTGTATTTAATTTTTCGAATACGAATTTTATGGACAGTTCAGGTGTTGGCGTAATTATGGGCAGATACAAGCTTATAAAGCCAAGAGGGGGCAACGTTACGGTAACTAACATAAACAAGACAATTGACAGAATTTTAACGATTTCAGGGCTATATAAAATCGTAAGTAAGACTGAGACATCAAGTTTAGCACAATTATAGGAGGTTAAGATGGAAAATAATATGAGTATGGTGTTTGATGCAAAATCAGAAAATGAAGGATTGGCAAGAATGGTAATATCAGCTTTTATTACGGAACTTGATCCTACAATTGAAGAGTTAAATGACGTCAAAACAGCGGTTTCCGAAGCTGTGACAAACTCAATAATTCATGGGTATAACGGCACAGAGGGAAAAGTGTACATGGATTGCAGTTTGGATATGGAAGAAAATGAAAATCATGGCACATTAAAAATAACTGTAAAAGATCAGGGCGTTGGCATCGAAAATGTAGAGAAGGCTAAAGAACCGCTTTTTACAACTAAACCGGAACTTGAGCGTTCTGGTATGGGATTTATGTTTATGGAAATGTTTATGGATGATTTATATGTGGAATCAAAATTACATAATGGAACAACTGTGTGCATGACTAAGAAAATAAAAAATAATAGAAAATAAGATAGAGGGAGTATGGATACAATAAATCTAATAAAACAAGCTCACATGGGAGACAAAAATTCCAGAGATCAGATTCTCATTGAAAATACTCCGCTAATATGGAGTATTGTGAAAAGATTTCTTGGGAGAGGCTACGAAGGAGAGGATTTATTTCAGATAGGGTGTATTGGTATGTTAAAGGCAATTGACAGATTTGACTTAAGTCTTAATTTGTCTTTTTCAACTTATGCAGTACCTTTAATTACAGGAGAAATCAGAAGATTTTTAAGGGATGACGGAATTATAAAAATAAGTCGGACAATAAAAGAAAATCAAAACAAAATCATGCTGGAAAAAGGACAAATTGAAGAAAAAGAAAACAGAGAGCCTACAATAGAGGAACTCTCTGTTAAATGCGATATATCAAAAGAAGACGTAGTTATTGCTTTAAATGCAATGGGCGCTGTTCAATCCATAGACAAAGAAATTGCTTATGGAAACAGTGAGAAAAAAATAACCTTAGGGGAAAAAATAGAAGATAAGACACAGAGCCAGGAAAAAGTAATTAATAAACTGTTTGTAAAACAAATATTAGAAACGTTAGAGGAAAAAGAGAAAACAATAATTGTTTTAAGATATTTTAAAAATAAAACACAGTCGGAAATTGCTAGCAAGCTGGGATTGACTCAGGTTCAGATTTCCAGATTAGAAAAGAAAATTCTAAAAAAATTAAGAGCACAAGTAAATTTTTAAAAAAATGGAATATTCCACAACTTACTGGAGATAATGTTATAAAACAATTAACTAACAATTTCTATAAGTTTTGGTTAATGAAAGAAATTGAGGAACATTGATTTATTTTTAGTAAGAGGTGGAATATGAAATTTGTAAAAATTATTTTAATAGTAGCAGTTGCTTTGACCATGGCATTGGGAGGCATTTATTTAATGTCGGAAAAAAAGGAAACAACAGAAATTAAGGCGGCAGTTTTAATTTAAAAATGAGTGATACATTATATATCAAAATGGATCAATGTGTGGAAGTAACTAAAAGTTACGTGACAATAGGTGACCTTGGAAAATTAGAGTGCAAAAATAAAACAGTTGTAAACAGACTAAAACCAATCAAACTTCTAAATGACAATTCTAATGGTAAAAAACGATATATTGTTTCGATTATGAAGATATTTGAAATAGTAGATAAAGAATTTGAAAATGTAGATGTACAAAGCATAGGAGAAACAGACTGTATAATTGAATTTAAAAAAGCAAACAGTGATAATAAAGCCTTTGAAATCTTAAAAGTCATAGGTATATGTATAATATTATTTTTTGGTGCAGGCTTTTCCATTATGTCTTTTAACAACGATATTACCATCGGAGCAATGTTTGAAAAAATATGCAAGCTGGTTGCCGGCAGCAAAAATACAGGTAAGACTGTTATGGAAGTATCTTATTCCATTGGGTTAGCAGTTGGAATACTTGTATTTTATAATCATTTCGGACCTAAAAAACTCTCAAAAGATCCTACACCTATTGAGGTAGAAATGAGAAAATATGAAACTGAAATCAATCAGGCATTAATTGACGGTCATAACAGACAGGACGGAAAACTGGATGCTAAATAATAGCTATAAAATTAACATTTAAACAACTATTAAAAGGAAAGATTATGATATTAAAATATATAATTTTAGCACTAATTGCTTTTGGCGGTGGAGCAGTCATTTCCGGAGCTGTCTTTGCATTAATTACATCAACAGGTGTAGTTACAAGGATGGCTGACACTTCAAGAACTGCAAAGCATGTTAGAGCGTATGAAAGTGCAATTGTTTTTGGCGGTGCATGGTGGAATTTATTTTGGATATTCTCAATAAGTCTACCTTTTGCTCCTAATATAGTACAGGGATTCCAACTGATAATGGGGCTGACACAGGGAATCTTTGTTGGTTGCCTCGCAGTTTCATTGGCAGAAGCACTTAACGGAACAGCAATTTTTTCAAGAAGAGTAAAACTAAAATACGGTTTAAACTTTATAATTTTGTCAGTGGCTTTGGGAAAAATGATGGCATCGTTAATACAGTTCGCAAACGACATGGCAAAAAAATAACAGCAAGATAAATAATATAAGCTAAGAAAGACTAACATAAGCAGGATAATTTTGGATAGAAGAGGATAATATAAGAAAGGCAATTTAAGATTGGAAAGGATAATTTATGGCTAGTGAAGAAAAGAAAAAAGCCTACAATGAATATGTAGAAAGAATAACTCCTAATAATAATTTGTTTAAGGATATGTGGAATGCATTCTGGATTGGAGGTTTAATATGTTTAATGGGACAGGTTATAAATGAAATTTTTATGAATTTCGGGATGGAAAAAGAAAATGCAGCAGCTTTTACAACTTTGGTTTTAATATTAGAAAGTGTTATTTTAACTGGAATTGGACTATATCCTAAAATAGCAAAAGTAGGCGGGGCTGGCTGTCTTGTACCTATTACTGGATTTGCCAATGGTGTAGCTTCACCGGCAATTGAATTTCAGGCAGAAGGGCAGATTTTCGGTGTAGGTGCCAAAATTTTTACCATTGCAGGACCTGTAATACTATATGGAATTTTTAGCAGTTGGCTTGCAGGAATTGTATATTGGATATTAAAATTACTGAATGTAATATAGTGGAATAATTAGAATATAAAATTATTAAATTATATGTCAGACAAGTTTTTAGTTTTAAATTATTGAGCATTTTTTAGATAGTGACAAATATCAAGCGAAAAAATAGTGGAAAAAGAGATAGTGAAAAAAACGAAATAATTTGAAACATTTTTATATTTGTCAATTGTAGAACCTTTATGTATTATAAAAAAAGCAGTAATAAATTAACGAAAGTAATACAGGAAAAGGGGAACAATGGAATTATCAAAAGAAAAGAAAAAGTATCTTACATTGTTGGCTGAAAAATATCCAACAAAAGAACATGTATCAAGAGAGATTATTAACTTAAAGGCAATCCTAAATTTGCCAAAAGGAACAGAGCATTTTATGAGCGATATACATGGTGAGTATGAAGCTTTTTATCATATTTTAAATAATTGTTCAGGGGTAATTAGAGAAAAAGTTCAAATGGTTTTTAAGGATACATTAAGTACAAAAGAACAACAGGATTTATGTACTTTGATTTATTATCCGAAAGAGAAATTAAAACTTTTGAAAAAGCAGGACGTCATTAATGATGACTGGTATACAATGACGCTTAGAAATCTTATAAAACTGGCAGGTTTTCTTTCATCAAAATATACCCGTTCCAAAGTTAGAAAAGCAATGCCTGAAGAGTACGCTTATATTATAGACGAGTTACTTCATGCACAGCCTGATGAAGACAATAATCAATTAGTTTATCATCAGAAAATCATTGAAACAATTATAGGAATTGACAGTGCAGAAGACTTTATTATTGAGCTTACTTCTTTAATTAAAAGACTGGCTGTGGACAGACTACATATTGTTGGCGACATTTTTGACAGAGGTGAGAGGGCAGACGAAATAATTGATATGTTAATGAAATATCATACACTGGATATTGAATGGGGCAATCACGATATTTTGTGGATGGGGGCTGCAGCAGGTTCGGAAGCCTGTATTGCAAATGTTGTAAGAAATAACATTAAATACCAAAATATGTCTGTTTTAGAAAACGGATATGGAATTAGTTTAAGAAGACTTCTTTTATTTGCCCAGGAAACATATCCGCATATGGAATTGTCAGATGCAGTTTACTATTCAATTACGGTGATTTTGCTTAAATTAGAAGGGCAGATTATAAAAAGACATCCTGAATATAACATGGATGACAGACTGCTTTTACATAAAATTAATAAAGAAAAGAATATAGTTGAAATAAATGGAAATGAATATGAAATAAAAGGCGAACTTTTTCCAACAGTTACAAAAGAGAATCCATACGAACTTTCTATTGGAGAAGAAGATGTTGTGAACGAATTGAAATTCTCATTTTTAAATAGTAACAGATTAAAAGAGCATGTGGAATTTTTGTATTCAAAAGGGGCAATATATGTTTGTTGTAATAACAATCTTTTATTCCATGGCTGTATTCCTTTAGATAAAGATGGAAACTTCCAGATAGTTGAGTTTGATGGCAAACTGTATAAGGGTAAAAAACTTCTAGACTATGCAGATGCCGTTGCAAGAAAGGCATATTTTGGCAAGCATAATCAAAATAATTTGGATTTTATGTGGTATCTTTGGAGTGGAAAAAAATCACCTTTATGTGGTCGAAACATAAAAACTTTTGAGCGAACATTTCTAGATAATGAAGAGTTGGCTTTTGAGGAGAAGGATCCTTACTATAGTTATTATGAAGAAGAAAAAACAGCAGGTATGATTCTAATTGAGTTTGGTCTGTTTTCTCCATTATCACATATAATTAACGGTCATACACCAATTAAGGTGGGACAGGGTGAGACACCGCTAAAAGCAAATGGCAAGGTTATAGTTATTGATGGAGGTTTCTGTAAGGCTTATCAGAAAACCACAGGAATAGCAGGGTACACATTGATTTATAATTCCCATGGTATGAGAATTAAGGCACACCAGCCTTTTGAGTCAATAGAGAAAGTGCTAAATGAAAACAAGGACATAGAGTCAAGCTCTGATTCCTTTGAAACGGAACCTTATAGAGTGATGGTTGAAAACACAGATGATGGAAAAGAAATCACTGAAAATATTAAGGATTTAGAAATGCTCCTAATGGCATATAGAGAAGGAATAATTATATAAACAGAAATAAATAACGGTTTATAACCAATTTGAGTTAACAGACTTAATTACAGATTTTAAAAAGAACAGTAACATAAAAGAGTAGTAACAAAACAATAATAATAAATAATAATAAAAAAGAGATGTTATCATATCATTATCAATGTGTTGACAGCATCTCTTTTTTATGTGAAAAATTATATTATTTTCTATATTTCCATCACTTTGCTTAAAGCAAATGATGAAGTAGTTTTATATTTATTAAATAGTTAAATAATTACATTTAAGCATTTTTTACTGAATCAAATTCATCAATAATTTCCTGTTCAGGTGCCTTTGTAAGTAAACTTATAACAATAATGAATACGCAGGCAACAATAAATGCAGGAAGTAATTCATAAATATCCCAGGCACCGCCTAATGGTCGAACGACAAATTTCCAAATAAATACCATTGCACCGCCGGCTACCATACCTGAAATAGCACCGTATTTGTTTGAACGTTTCCAGAATAAGGCAAATAACATTACAGGTCCAAAGGTTGAACCAAAACCTGCCCAGGCAAAAGAAACAATCTGGAATACTGAGCTGTCAGGATTTGATGCTAAGAATATGGCAACAATTGCAATACCAATAACTGTACATCTTGCCACGATTACTTTTGCTTTTTCTGATAATTTAATTCCTAAAACTCCGTCCATTAAGTTTTCAGTTACACTTGATGAAGCAGCAAGGAGCTGTGAATCTGAAGTTGACATTGTTGATGCCAAAATACCTGCAAGGATTACACCGGCAATTATTGCAAATAAAATACCATGTGAACTTAAAACATTTGCAATCTGAACAATAATTGTTTCTGAATCTTTTAAGTTATCAATAACGCCAACCTGTGACATTGTGTGACCGATAACACCAATGAAGATTGCTACAGCCATTGCAATAACAACCCAAACGCTGGCGATTCTTCTTGATAATTTGATTTTATTTTTATCTTCAATAGCCATAAATCTTAAAAGAATATGTGGCATACCGAAATATCCAAGTCCCCAAGCCAATGTTGAGAAAATAGTTATTATTCCATAAGGTGAAGATGAGTTAGTTGTTGCATCAAAGGTTGCGTTAAGATTAATGTAACCTGGTAAATCTTTTACATTAGAAGCAACAACATCAATACCACCTACTGAATATACTCCGTATCCAATAACAATTATTAATGCGACAGACATTACAATACTTTGGATAAAATCACTTGTACTTGCAGCCCAGAAACCACCAAGAGTAGTATAAGCAACAATTACGATTGCACTAATAACCATGGCAGCCATATAGTCAACTCCAAATAATGAATGGAATAACTTACCACAGGCAGCAAAACCTGAAGCTGTATATGGTACAAAGAATATAATAATCATAAGAGCTGATACGCATTTAAGAACTTTTTTGTCTCTGTATCTGTTAGCAAAAAAGTCAGGAACTGTAATTGCATCTCCACAGATAACAGAATATTTTCTAAGTCTCTTTGCAACGATTAACCAGTTTACGTATGTACCAATGCCAAGACCTACAGCAGTCCAGAAAGCATTACAAACACCTGTAAGGTAGGCAACGCCCGGTAGTCCCATAAGAAGCCAGCTACTCATGTCTGAAGCTTCGGCACTCATTGCAGTAACGAAAGGTCCCAATTTTCTTCCGCCTAAATAAAAATCTTCGGTACTATTATTTACTTTTGAATAATAAACACCAATTCCAATAATTGCTACCATATAAACAATGATAGAAATTAAAATACCAATTTCTGATGTTGTCATAAAATTCTCCCCTCATAACAAAATTCTTCTATATTCTATAAAAAAAAAGAAATTTAATCAAGTAAAACACTAAAATAGTGGGTAAAAACCAAAATAGTGACAAATAAAATATTAAAAAGCAACTAATAAAATATTAAAATAGTAACTAAAAAAGTAATTAATAAAAATAGTAAATAGGAATAAATTGAAAAATTAAGTGCAAAATAATAGTAAAAATTAAAGTGAGGATGGAAATATGGGTAGAATAATGGGAAAACAAAGCATAGCTTTTGATAATCCACCATATATTTTGGAAGGTGCTTCCATTGTTGGACAAAAAGAAGGTGAAGGACCCATGGGAAAGTTATTTGACGTGGTAGAACAGGATCCAATGCTTGGTCAGGATACATGGGAAGATGCAGAGAGTCTTTTACAAAAAGAAGTAATACAGAAACTTCTTTTTAAGTCTAATTTAAGTAAGGAAGACATCAGATACATTTTTGCAGGGGATTTGTTAGGACAACTTATAGCTACTACATTTGGCATACTGGATTTTGAAATACCTTTCTTTGGTCTGTATGGTGCCTGTTCCACAATTGGTGAAGCGTTAAGTATTGCGGCAATAACGGTAGACGGTGAAAATGCAGAAAACGTAATTGCCATAGCTTCAAGTCATTTTGCAAGTGCAGAAAGACAGTTTAGATTTCCTCTTGCCTATGGAAATCAAAGACCTTATGCTGCAACCTGGACGGTAACCGGAGCTGGCGCAGTGGTGGTAAGTAAAAACAAAGGTTTTGCAAAAATCACAGGAATAACTACCGGCATAATTGTGGATTATGGTGTAAAAGATGCACAAAATATGGGGGCCTGTATGGCACCGGCAGCAGCAGATACCTTGTACAGACATTTTAAGGATTTCAACACCACACCTGAAGATTACGACAAAATAATAACCGGTGATTTAGGCATAGTTGGAAAGACAATTCTAATGGATTTATTAAGAGAAAAAGGATATGACATATCCAAAAAGCATATGGACTGTGGCGTGGAAATGTTTGATGGTAGTAGTCAGGACACACATGCAGGAGGAAGTGGCTGTGGTTGTGCTGCCACAATTCTAACATCATACATTTTTAAACAGTTAAAAAAGAAGGTCTGGAAAAAGATATTGTTTGTGCCTACAGGTGCTTTAATGTCTCCGGTAAGTTTTAATGAAGGAAACAGCGTTCCGGGAATTGCACATTTAGTACAAATAGAGGCAGATTAAAATGGCAATTAATATATACGTTTTAACTATAATCTCATCAGTAAATGAAATTGGTTAATAAGATGAATAAAATTAGATTAAATAAGATAAAAATAGAAGATCAAATAAGTACAGGTTAGTGACAATAAAAAGTATATAATAAATAAAATTTAATTAAATATAAGAAGGATTAGAAATGATATTTATAAAAAGTTTTTTGGTAGGTGGAATTATTTGTGCCATTGTGCAAATATTTATTGATAAAACAAAACTAACTCCTGGAAGAATTATGGTAGGTTTAGTTTCCTTGGGAGTAATTTTAGGGGCAATAGGAATTTATGAACCTTTTTCAAAGTGGGCAGGCTGTGGCGCAACAGTGCCATTACTGGGCTTTGGAAATAATCTGTGGAAGGGAATGAAAGAAGCCATAGAAGAATCTGGTTTTTTAGGATTGTTTAAAGGCGGTTTTACTTCCAGTGCAGTTGGAATTTCAGGGGCGTTAATTTTCGGATATTTAGCATCTTTGATTTTTAAACCCAAAATAAAATAAAAGGTGACAAAATAGTAAAAAATCATTAAAAAAATAGCAGATGAAATAGTGAAAAAATTAACAAAATAAAAGAAAAAGTTTGCGCATAAAAGTGAAAAATAAAGTACGCTTAAAAGTATTAAGTAATCGCTATAAAAATTCAGTCCACACTTAATAAAATAAAGCTCTAAAACAAAACACTTTACAATATTAAGTTTAATGTTTGAAATACTTGATAAAGTAAAGAAATTAATATATAATCCTCTTTAGTGTGTTAAAGTGTAAAAAAAAGTAATACACGAGATTAAGAAAAATATATTAAGGAGGGCTACAAATATGTCATATGTAGACGAGGTATTAGCTAAGGTTCATGAAAAGAACGCTAGCGAACCAGAATTTTTACAGGCAGTTGATGAAGTATTAGAATCACTTAGACCTGTAATCGAAAAGAACGAGGAAAAATTTAAGAGGGAAGCATTACTTGAAAGAATTTGCGAACCTGAAAGACAGATTAAGTTTAGAGTTCCTTGGGTTGATGATAATGGACAGGTACAGGTAAATACAGGATACAGAGTACAGTTTAACTCAGCTATTGGACCATATAAGGGTGGTTTAAGACTTCACCCATCAGTAAATCTTGGTATTATTAAATTCTTAGGATTTGAGCAGATTTTTAAGAACTCACTTACAGGACTTCCAATCGGTGGTGGTAAAGGTGGTTCTGACTTTGATCCTAAGGGAAAATCAGATAGAGAAGTTATGGCATTCTGCCAGAGCTTTATGACAGAACTTTGCAAATATATCGGAGCAGATACAGACGTACCAGCCGGAGATATTGGAACAGGTGCAAGAGAAATCGGATATATGTTTGGACAGTATAAGAGAATTCGTGGATTATATGAAGGTGTTCTTACAGGTAAGGGACTTACATACGGTGGTTCTTTAGCTAGAACAGAAGCTACAGGATACGGATTACTTTACTTAACACAGGAATTAATGAAAGATCATGGCGAAACAATGGAAGGCAAGACAGTAGTTGTATCAGGTGCTGGTAACGTTGCTATCTATGCTATTCAGAAAGCTCATCAGATGGGAGCTAAGGTTGTTACATGTTCTGATTCAACAGGATGGATTTATGATCCAGAAGGAATCGATGTAGATCTTCTTAAAGAAGTTAAGGAAGTTAAGAGAGCAAGACTTACAGAATATGCTGCAGCAAGACCTTCAGCTGAATATCATGAAGGACGTGGAGTATGGCAGATTAAGTGTGATATCGCTCTTCCATGTGCTACACAGAATGAATTACTTATTGATGATGCTAAGCAGTTAGTTGCAAACGGATGTAAAGCTGTTTGTGAAGGTGCTAATATGCCTACAACAATTGATGCAACAGAATACTTACAGGAAAACGGAGTTTGGTTCGTTGGTGGTAAGGCTGCTAATGCAGGTGGTGTTGCTACATCAGCTCTTGAAATGTCACAGAACTCGGAAAGACTTTCATGGACATTTGAAGAAGTTGACGCTAAATTACAGACAATCATGGTAAATATTTATCGTAACATCAGTGATGCTGCTAAGAGATACGGATTTGAAGGCAACTATGTAGTAGGTGCTAACATCGCCGGATTCGAAAAGGTTGCAGAAGCTATGGAAGCACAGGGTGTTTGCTAATTATTGTAATCAAATATGATAACATAAATAAAGGCGTGTTACTGTATGGTAGCACGTCTTTTGTTTTCAATTACAAGAAATGAAATACTTAAAAAGGAGAAAAGTGAATATGAAAAGAATAATAACATTGGCAACAATAGGAGTATTGTCTATTAATTTAATGGCATGTGGTAATGTAAAAGACAAAGCAAAAGGAACAGAAAACACAACGACGACAACAATAACGAAAAGCACAAAGGAAAATATAACTTTTAATCTTACAGAAAAAAGTGAACAAATATTAAAGGTGCTTAAAAATGAGAAAAAGTATTACAATGCTGAATTAAAGAGAGAATGTTACATTAAGGATTATAATTCAGATAATTATATGACTGTAAATTCAAAGGGCAAATATGAATACCAGAAAGAAAGTAATGCTGAAAAAATAAACATTCAATCCTGGTGTCAGGTGGATATGGATGCTGACGGAGAACAAGAGGTCATCTTACAAACAGGTACAGGAAACGAAATTGTATTAACTTATAAAGATGGAAAAGTGTACTCTTATGCATTCCCATTTAGAGGCATGAAGAATATAAAGACAGATGGGACTTTTGAAAGTTCAGGAAGTGCTTCAGATACATATATTGGCAGATTGAAATTTAATAATGGTGAGTGCTATTATAGTGAAATTTGTACAGCTGATAGCTCAAATGAAAAATCAGCTATTTATAGAATAAATAATAAGAAAACTACAAAAGAAAAAGTTGATAATTTCCTGAAAAAACAGAATAAAAAAGAGAATGTAATGTGGAATACGGAAAATCCAATTGCTAAACAATGAAACTAAACAATAAAACTGGAAAAAATCTTAAATATAGTTTAATAACAAGAGAGAAAGAGGGGAATATGGAACAAATAATAAGCATATACAATGAATTTCATGGCGATATTTTTATATTTGTAATTAGAGTTCTGATTGGAATCTTGCTTATATAATAAAAGGCTCTAGCCGTTTGGCTAGAGCCTTTTGTAGTGGGAATCTATTCTTCAGAAGTATTTTTCTTTGATGAATTACCTGAAGTTTTTGACTTTGTATCAGCTTTGGCTTTTACAGTTGGTTTGTTATTGTTTTCTTTTGTAGAACCTTTAGAATCTGGATTGCTTTTAGCCTTAGCTGTTGTTTTACTTCCTGATTTAGCAGTTGTCTGATTCTCACTGGCGTTTGTAGTAGTAGAACTGTAATATTTTTTCTTTGTGTAGTAATTATTGCTGTTACTGTATGATTTTGTGTAACTGTTTGAATGATAATTACATTTTGCCGGTTCACTACCTTTTTTGTAATATTCAACATGAGTTTCAGGACAAACACCGTCAATGGCAACTTTTCCTGAAGAATCGCATATATCGTATGCTTTTACATTTTTTCCCTGTTTAAAGTTTGTCTTTTTGTATTTTTTTACTTTATCAATTTTGCTAACAATCTTTGACCACATTCTTTCATGGAATGCCTGATCACCTGATAATGACTTATTTTCATCATATCCTGTCCATATTGAGGCTGTAAGATATGGTGTGTAACCACAGAACCATAAGTCATATTCACTTGAAGTAGTACCTGTTTTTCCAGCTACAGGCATGTCGTCGTCAAGCTGGCAGGCTGTACCTGTACCGGAAGTAACAACGCTTTCCATTGCTTCTGTTAAAAGAACCGCTGTAGATTCTTTTAAAACTGTGTGAGTAGTAGGAGTAGTTCTGTCAAGAAGAACACGTCCGTTTTCGTCAATTACCTGTGAATAAAAAGCAGGTTGTGTATATGTTCCTAAGTTAGCAATGGTTGCGTAAGCGGCAGTCATTTCTAAGTTAGTAACACCATCTGTAATACCGCCTAAAGCTAAAGGCTGATGTATATCAGATGTAACTGAACCATCTTTTTCAACACGATTATCAACAAGAGTTGTTATTCCAAAATTACATAAGTAATCGTAACCAAGTTGTGGTGTAATTGCTGTAATTGTTTTTACTGCACATACATTCATTGAGTCGGCGATGGCTTTCTTAACAGTTACTGTTCCACGATAACCACTGTACCAGTTATTAACTGAACGACCATTTGAATATCTATATGGCTCATCAACAATAGTAGTTGAAAGAGTATAGCCCATTGTGTCAATTGCAGGTGCATAAGCAGCTAATACCTTAAAAGTAGAACCCGGCTGACGGGTTGAATCCGTTGCTCTGTTAAGAGAAAGGTTTACATTTTTCTTTCCACGTCCACCAACAATGGCTTTAACATAGCCTGTATTCTGATCCATTACTGTAAATGAAACCTGAGGTTGTGGATTATAGTACAATGTTTCAGCCTGAATGTAGCCTAATTTTTTCTTTACACCTTTTTTGTAATACTTTTGTTTTAAATGTTTCTTGTAAGCGTCAACTTCAGCCTTGGCTGATTCTTTTGATGAAAAGATTAACTGATAATTGCTTTCGCCTAAAACTTTTCTGTGGTAGGTACTAATATCACTTTCATCATAATTATCAACTGTTCCGTCAGGATTTTGAACTGTCCATGCCCAGTTAATTGAGTAATAAATTGAGTATGGATAATTTGCATCATTAGATGTTTCTTCGTCACAAATCTTCTGAATGTCACTATCCTGTGTTGAGTAAATTTTTAATCCGCCACTGTACACTGCGTTGTAAGCCTGAGTGTATGAGTAGCCTTTGATGGACTGTAAATCAGCCATAACCTGATTAATAACTTCATCTACAAAATATGAATTAATTGAATTACTGTTTTTTTCAATTTTGTTATTAACCTTCTGAATTCTTGAGTAAACATCATCTTTTAAAGCTTGTTTATATTCCTTCTTTGTAATATGACCTGCGGCTTTCATGTTCTTAAGAATCTTTTTACGTCTTTTAGCATTATGCTTAGGATTCAAAATCGGATCATAGTAAGAAGGATTCTGTGTAATAGAAGCAATTACTGCTGATTCAGAAATTGTTAATTTCTTTGCCTTCTTATTAAAATATCTTCTTGAGGCTGCCTCAACTCCTAAAGTATTAGAACCTAAGTTAATAGTATTTAGGTATGTTTCTAATATTTTGTCTTTTGATGTGACTTTTTCTAATTGAACTGCAAGATACTGTTCCTGAATCTTTCGTTTAAAAGAAGCAAGGAAAGAACTTTCATTTGTCCAGTTAGTAAAGACATTATTCTTCAAAACCTGCTGAGTTAAGGTACTGGCACCTTCTGACGGATTCATTGTTGTAAGTGCAATGAAAGCAGCTCGACCGATACCCTGTACATCAATACCGTTGTGTTCGTAGAAACGAGAGTCCTCAGTATCAATAAAAGCCCATTTCAAATGATCAGGAACCTGATCCAGACTTATCTTGATTCTGTTCGAACCAGATGTTACAAGGGTACTGATTTTTTTATTATTAGAATCATAAACAGTAGTAGCTGATGCCGAAGGCGTGATGGAAATATCATCTACCGATGGGGCACTTTTGATAATTCCATGTAAAAGTCCTAAGCCCAGAAATCCTACTGTAATAATAAGGAGAACTAAAAGATAAAGAAATACTTTTAATACTCCAACTAATGATTTTGAAACCACTTTTCTTTGTACAGAAACTAAATCTTTTTGTTTGTCAATGGTCTCTCTGTATCCAAAATTCATAGAAAACCTCCTATTCCGTTCAATTATATCAAAAGACATACATTAAATAAAGGGGAAGTTTGTCGCCAAAAATCGAATGCAAATATTAGTTTTTATGATAAAAAAGATTTGCAATATTTGTCAGTGTGGATATGGAGAAAAAAGTATGTTAAAATGGCAGAGATAAATTTTAGTTAAAGTAAAAGGAAAAGGTACATTAATGGAAGAATTTTACATGGTCGACGGTCCGGCTCAGGGAGAAATCGTAGAGAAAAAATCAAGGTTTATTGCCAATGTTTTTCCCGTTGATTCTGAGGAACAGGCATTAGAAATAGTAGAGAAAACTAAGAAACAGTATTGGGATGCAAGGCATAACTGTTTCGCTTTTGTAATAGGAAAGAACAATGAAGTGCAGAGATTCAGTGATGATGGAGAGCCCCAGGGAACAGCAGGTAAACCGATTTTGGAAGTGCTGACAAAAGGTAATATCCATAACACCCTTATAATTGTTACAAGATATTTTGGTGGTACATTGCTTGGCACAGGTGGGCTTGTAAGAGCGTACGGTCAAAGCTCTAAGGCAGCAATAGAAAACAGCCGGCTTTTGAGAGTTTGCGAAGGTGTTAGTTTCTCAGTTGAGTGTGATTACAATAGCATTGGAAAAATAAAATATATAATTGCACAAATGAATATAGAAGCAAAAGAAGAGTACGGCGCAAATGTTAAATTAGATATTGAAATGCCAAAAGAAAATTTTGAAAAATTTAAAAGTCAGGTGGTAGAGGCTACTAACGGACAGGCGGTATTTAGCAGAGTTGATGATATTGAATATAAGCAAAAATGTACTGATTAACTTCACTATATAAATACAAAATAGAAATAATGGAAAAAACGCTAGTTGTAAACGTAATAAAATACAAATAAATCCGTTATGATAGGAAAAGATTGAAAAAAATTAAGTTTGTGATAAGATAGATAAGGTTATGCCTATGTGCAGATTAGTGAAAGTGAGTTTTTAAATTACTTTTGAAAAAGTATATAACGTAGGTTTATTATAGAAACTAACAATTAACGCATATTATAAAAAGCAGATTAATAAATACAAATAAGGAGATAAAAGATGATTAGAGAAGATGTTAGAAACATTGCCATTATTGCCCATGTAGACCATGGTAAAACAACTTTAGTAGATGAACTTTTAAAGCAAAGTGGTGTTTTTAGAGAAAATCAGGAAGTTGCTGAAAGAGTAATGGATTCAAATGATATTGAAAGAGAAAGAGGTATTACAATTCTTTCTAAGAATACAGCAGTAACTTATAAGAATACAAAGATTAACATTATTGATACACCGGGCCATGCTGATTTTGGTGGAGAAGTAGAACGTGTTCTTAAAATGGTAAATGGTGTTGTTTTAGTTGTTGATGCTTTTGAAGGTGCAATGCCTCAGACAAGATTCGTTTTAAAGAAAGCATTAGAATTAAGCTTACCTGTTATTGTATGTATCAACAAGATTGACAGACCGGAAGCAAGACCTAACGAAGTAATTGATGAAGTATTAGAGTTATTTATCGACTTAGATGCTAACGAAGATCAGCTTGAATGTCCTTTTGTATTTGCATCAGCAAAGCAGGGATTTGCCAAATTAAAAATGGAAGATCCTGATGTAGACATGAAGCCTTTATTTGAAACAATTATTGATTATATACCTGCTCCAGAAGGTGATCCTGAAGCAGATACACAGGTTCTTATTAGTACAATTGACTACAACGATTATGTAGGTAGAATCGGTGTTGGTAAGGTTGATAATGGTACAATCAAAGTAAATCAGGATGTAGTTTTAGCAAACTATCATGATCCTGAAAACACAAAGAGAGTAAAAATCAGCAAACTTTATGAATTTGAAGGATTAAATAAAGTAGAAGTTAATGAAGCAACAGTTGGTTCAATTGTAGCTATTTCAGGTATTGCGGATATTAGTATTGGGGATACAATCTGCTCAATCGAAAATCCAAAGCCAATACCATTCCAGAAGATTTCTGACCCAACAATTTCTATGCAGTTTATGGTAAATGACAGTCCACTAGCAGGTCAGGAAGGTAAGTTTGTTACATCTCGTCATTTAAGAGACAGACTTATGAGAGAATTAAACACTGATGTTTCTTTAAGAGTTGAAGAAACAGATGAGAAGAATTCATTTAAAGTATCAGGTCGTGGAGAACTTCATTTATCTGTACTCATTGAAAACATGAGACGTGAAGGTTACGAATTTGCAGTAAGTAAAGCAGAAGTAATTTACAAGGAAGATGAACGAGGCAAGAAGTTAGAGCCAATGGAAATTTGTTACATTGATGTACCTGAAGAATTCTCAGGAGCAATTATTGAAAAATTAAGTAACAGAAAAGGTGAATTACAGGGAATGGCACCAACAGGTGACGGATTTACAAGACTTGAATTCTCAATTCCATCAAGAGGTCTTATTGGATACAGAGGTCAGTTTATGACTGACACAAAGGGTAACGGTATCATGAACGCAATGTTCGATGAATACGGTCCTTATAAGGGAGAAATCCAGTACAGAAAACAGGGTTCACTTATTGCTTTTGAAGCAGGTGAAGCGATTACTTACGGCTTATTTAATGCTCAGGAGCGTGGTACATTATTTATAGGACCTGGCGAAAAAGTATATTCAGGTATGATTGTAGGTCAGACAGGTAGAGCTGAAGACATCGAAGTAAATGTTTGTAAGACAAAGCATTTATCAAACACAAGAACATCAAGTTCTGATGAAGCTTTAAGATTAGTGCCTAAGAAGGAATTAAGTCTTGAGCAGGCATTAGAGTATATTGATACAGATGAATTACTTGAAATTACACCTGAAAGCCTAAGAATTAGAAAGAAAATATTAGATCCAACATTAAGAAAGAGAGCTAATATTAGAAAACAGAATCAGTAATATTTGATTTTTATCAGGTATGTGGAAAGCATAAAATCGTGTGTGAGTTTTAATCGCACACGATTTTTGCGTTATTATTGAAAATTAATTGCACAAAAAAGTTATTTTTGACACATTCTTAAAAATAAAATCAATTACTAAATTCCTAAAGTAAAATGTAAGAGTAGCATTTAGCTGACAATATTTTAATATTTACCGGAGGAAGAATAGTAATGAATTATGAGAAGTTTGTAAAGGAAGTTAAAAGAGGGGTTGAAGACATTGTTGAAAAGGAATTAGGTGAGGGAGTAGTTGTAGTACGAAATGTTTTAAAGAACAACAATGTTAGAAGAAAAGCCATTAGTATTGTAAGGAAAGAAGAGGTGGCTACACCTACGATATATTTAAGAAATTATTTTGTAGATTTTAAGCATGGAAGAGACATGACAAATATATGTACTGAGATTTTTAATATGTATTTATATAGTATGGATAGCTTTAATGCAGATATAGATTTAAGAGACATAGCAGATTTTGAGAAAGTAAAGACCATGATACATTATAAGTTGATTAATTATGAAATGAACAAAGAATTATTAAACAAAGTACCTTATTTAAAATTTTTAGATTTGGCAATTGTATTTTATATAATGGTTTCGGAAGATGGGGAAGGTCAGGCAACTGCATTAATTCATAAGGAACATTTGGAAGGATGGGGAATTTCCAGAAAAGAACTTAGGGATATTGCGTTCAAAAATACATGGGACAAATTCCCTGTTGTAGTTACACCAATGGAAGATATTATTTCAGATATGATATTAAAAGATATATTAGGAGATGAAGACTGGGTGGAAGATGAGTTTGGAAGTAATTATGGAAATGGATATGGAGACGAATTTGGAGAAAGTTTTGAAGGTGATGATGGCGAAATAATAAGTGAAGATACGATGTACGGCGATTACACTTACGGAGAACTTAAGACTTTAGTAAGAGAAGAAGTTAATAATATGAAAATAGAAGATGTTAATATGTATGTTATGACCAATACTATGAAATTAAATGGTGCAACCTGCATTACATATCCACATGCAATAGAGAAATTTGCCAGTGAACATGATAGTGATGTATACATTATTCCAAGTTCGATACATGAAGTGATTTTGATTCCAGATATTAGTTGCTCAAGAGAGTATATTGATGAAATGATAAGGGACGTTAATCGAAGACAGTTAGATCCGGTAGATGTATTATCAGACCATGTTTATATGTATAGAAGAGATATTGGTGAGATAGAATAAAATGCATCTGGCCAGAATCGAACTGGCATTATCGCCTCCGGAGGGCGACGTTCTATCCATTAGACTACAGATGCATAGCCTTTATTTTACATTAGAATTAAGAAGGGTTCAATACCTGCTAAGTTGAATTTTAGTTTTATTTTTGATATTATGAGAGAAATTGTTGAATAAAGGAGATGTGAAACGTGGATAATCCAAAGGATTTCGAAGAAGATGAAAATAAATTATCCAAGGAAGAGCTTGATGCACTTCTAGAGGAAGTAGAAAACGATAGCAGACAGGTAGTAAGAAGAGAACAACCTGTAAAAAAGAAAAATATTAGATTTGATATGATAATTGCAGCAGTTATAGCATTTGTTATTGTAGTTGGAGGTGTTTTATTAGTAAGACATTTTGTTGTTAATACTCCATCAAAGGCAGAGAAAGCTGTAGCTGAGAATCCACTACAGGACGATAAGTATCCTGAAATAACTGACGTTGTAAAAAATTATCTCAATGCTTTTTTAATTGAAGATGACGCAAAGAGAGCTGAGATAATCGCACAGTATGTTGGAAACTTATATGACATTAACAGCGTGAAGCAAAGAACTTATGTATCGGAATATAGTGATGTTGAATGTTACACAAAGAAAGGTCCTTATGATGACACGTATGTAGTTTATGCATATTATCAGATGGGACTTAAGAATATTGACACAACAGTTCCTGCAATTAGCAGATTATATGTTGTTAGGGATAAGAAAACAGGAAATGTTTATATTCAAAATGATAGTGGTGATGATATTCAAAAATACATGAATAAAGTTACAAAAGATTCTGATGTTCAGGATTTATTAAAAGATGTTCAGGAAGAATTTGAAAGTGTTAAGGCATCAGATCCTAAGGTTAAGGCTTATTATGATGCTATTAATGCTAAAGCAAATGAAAAGAAAAATGAGACTACTACAGGAACTTCAAACAATAAGAATGAAACAACTGCATCTCATACATCTAACAATGCAACAACAAAAGCATCTGTGACAACACAGGCACCTACTACAAAGGTGAATAGTACAACAAAGCCACAGACAACAGCTTCAAAAAATAACAAAAACAAATAGAAATTAGTAGGTCAAATAAATGGAAAACGTATGTTATATAGTTGGTGCCGGAGATAACTCCGGTACCAATTTTACTAAAAAAGAAAATGATTTTGTAATAGCGGCAGATGGCGGTTTTGAGAAAATACACCAACTTGGAATAGAACCTGATTTGGTAATAGGTGATTTTGACTCTTTAGGATATGTTCCTGTTGGTGGCAATGTGGAAAAGCACAAAGTAATGAAAAACGAAACAGATATGATGATTTGTGTTAAGACAGCATTGCACAAAGGCTTTAATAACATTGTGATTTTCGGAGGAACCGGTGGAAGGATAGACCATACTTTTGCCAATATACAAACACTTTTATATGCATCACAATTAGGAGCCAACATTAAGATGGTTGATGGTAATAACACATATACAGTTGTTTCAGATGGTTCGATTTCAATAACAGGAAAAGAAAAAAATATATTTTCGGTTTTTGCGATAAACGGAGTTGCTCATAATGTTACAATAAAAAATGCATTATATAATATAGAAAACTATAAACTTGAGGAAAACAGACCTTTAGGGGTAAGCAATCAGTTTGTAAATGCAAATCCTGTTATATCAGTTGGAAAAGGAAGTCTTCTAATTGTATATTAAACTAATCAGATATGTATACAATACTTTGCCAACTTGACAAAAAATGTTAAAGAATATAGAATAAATAATGAAAAATATGTCGCTAGGGGTGCCGGATGGCTGAGAGATGTATGTCGACCCTCACTACTTGATATGGTTAGTACCATCGTAAGGAAGCATTTAGTTATGTATAGGTTCTCTGGTGATATTATATTCTAAGGAGGACTTTTTTTATGGAAAAAACAAAGAAAACAGGAACATTGGTAGAATGTTCAGTTTTGATTGCTATGGCTTTTGTGTTAAGCTTTATTAAGATTATCGACATGCCATACGGTGGAGCAGTAACAGCGGCAAGTATGTTGCCTATTATAATTGCAGGTTACAGGAATGGATTAAAATGGGGACTTATTACAAGTTTTACATATAGTATTTTGCAATTATTAACAGGTCTATCAAATGTTTCTTATGCTACATCAACAACAGCTATGATTGCCATAATTCTTTTAGATTACATTGTGGCTTTTACAGTGCTTGGTTTACTTGGTGTTGTTAAGAAAAATAAACATCAGACAGGTGCCTTAGTTTTAGGAACATTGATTGTTTGTTTATTAAGATATTTATGTCATTTTATTACAGGTTGTACAGTATGGGCAGGTGTATCAATTCCAACAGCTGATGGAGCATTATATTCTTTAGTATACAATGGAGCATACATGATTCCTGAAACTGTAGTTACAGTATATGTTATGGCGCTTGTTTCAAATTCAATTGATTTAAGAGCAGCAAAACCTGTAACAAGAGAAAAGTCAAAGAACATTATGGCTGTTTTAAATGGCGTATTAGTATGTGGTATAGCAATAATTGTTGACTTCCTAATTATATTTAGACAAATCCAGACAGAAGACGGATTTAAGATAACACTTATCGCAAATACAAACTGGATGTTAGTAGGTGTGATTTTATTAGTAGGTGTTATTGTTGGTGGCTTAACTTATGTAATTACTAAATTAGTAGTTTCAAAAAAGAAAACTGTTTTGCCTAGAAGAGAAAATTAATAAATCAGAAACAAACCTTGAAAGAAAATAAAGCTGATTAATAAGCAAATTAATTACTAAAGCGAATTAATTACCAAAACTAATTAATTGCAAAAACGAATAATTAATCATGCTGAAAAATAAATAATAATATTTATAGATATGTATTTGTGTGAATGTAAAATATAAATAAGGGTATTAGAAATAAATTAAACTATAAACTATTAGAGGGAGAGTACATGTTCTATAAATTTGTTAGCTGAAGCTGTAACAAAATTGTTGCAGCTTCTTTTTAGCATTTTGTAGCTGAAGTTTCATTTGTTTTAGTTTGAGTTAAAGTTTTATTGCTTTATATATTAGTTAAGGTTTTTGATAATATACAGCTTCTCTTATCTTATTTTTGTTGACGTTGTTTCTAGTATCATTTATCATTATTAAGATGTATAATTTAGAAGGATTTATTTAGAATAATTTAAGTTAAAAATACTAAAATAAGGTATGTATATGGATAATAAAAGATTAAAAGAACAGAAAAGTAATACAGAAGAAATAAGATTAAATAAATTTTTAAGTGATGCAGGTTTTTGCTCAAGAAGACAGGCTGACAGATTAATAGAAGAAGGGCATGTTAAGGTAAACAACGAAACTGCTTTGATGGGGCAGAAAGTAAATTTGTTAGACAAAGTTACTGTTGATGGAAAAGAAGTTTCAAGAGAAGAAGAACAGATTGTTATAGCTTTTAATAAGCCTGTTGGAGTAGAATGTACAACTGACAAAAATAATCCCGATAATATTGTTGATTATATTAACTATAGGAAGAGAATTTATCCTATTGGAAGATTGGACAAGAATTCTCAAGGGTTAATATTGTTAACGAATGACGGGGCGTTGGTTAATAACATTTTAAAAGCTTCCAATTATCATGAAAAGGAATATGTTGTAACTGTTGATAAACCCATTACAGAGGAGTTTATCAAACAAATGTCCAAAGGAGTAAAAATATTAGATCAGGTTACAAGACCTTGCGTTGTTAAAAAAGTTAATAAACATACATTTAATATTATTTTAACTCAGGGCTTAAATAGACAAATTAGAAGAATGTGCGAAACTCTTGGCTTTAAAGTTCAGAAATTAAAAAGAGTCAGAATTATGGGAGTGCATTTGGATAATTTACCAATTGGAAATTATAGAAACTTAACAAATAGTGAATTAGATTCATTAAAGAAAAATTAAAGCGGTTTATCAAAATATGTAAGTGAGGGGTAGATTTAAAGTGGATAAAAAAGAAAGAATCAAAGAGTTAGTAGATATATTAAATAAGGCGAGTAAAGCATACTATCAGGATGCAAAGGAAATAATGAGCAACTTTGAATATGATGCTTTATATGATGAATTAGTACAGTTAGAAAAAGATACAGGAATTGTTTTGGCGAACAGCCCCACTGTTAATGTAGGCTATGAGGTTGTAAGTGAACTTCCTAAAGAACAGCATGAAAGTCCAATGTTATCTTTGGACAAAACTAAGGAAGTAAGTGTGCTGGCTGATTTCGCGGGAGACAAAAAATCATTATTGTCTTGGAAACTTGATGGCCTTACAGTGGTTTTAACATACCAGCAGGGAAAACTTTTTAAGGCTGTTACAAGAGGTAATGGTGAAATTGGTGAAGTTATAACAAATAATGCAAAAACATTCAAAAACATTCCTTTAAGCATTCCTTATGAGGGAAGACTGGTGTTACGTGGAGAAGCCATTATAAAATATTCTGATTTTGAAAAAATCAACAGGGAAATTGAGGATGCTCAGGCAAAATATAAGAACCCAAGAAATTTATGCTCAGGTTCCGTAAGACAATTAAACAGTGAAATTACTGCTAAAAGAAATGTAAACTTTATAGCTTTTGCCTTGATTAGTGCAGAAAATGTTGATTTTAAAAATTCAATTGAGCAGCAATACTTATGGCTTGAACAACAGGGATTTGAAGTTGTTGAAAGAAAAGAAGTAACATCTTCAAATATGGAAGAAACTGTAAAATATTTTGCAGAAAAAATCAAAGAATACGATTATCCTTCAGATGGTTTGGTTTTAATGTATGATGATATTGAATATGGTTTATCTTTAGGTAGAACTGCGAAGTTCCCAAGAAACGGAATTGCTTTTAAATGGGAAGATGAACAGGCTGAGACAACTTTAGAATATATCGAATGGAGTCCAAGCAGAACAGGTTTGATTAATCCTGTTGCAGTTTTTAAACCGGTAGAACTTGAAGGGACTACAGTTACAAGAGCAAGTGTTCACAATATCAGCATAATGGAGGAACTTAAATTAGGAGATGGGGATACAATTAAAGTGTACAAGGCTAATATGATTATCCCTCAAATTTCCGAAAACGTAACTAAATCAGGCAAGTGCGTTATACCTGAAATTTGCCCGGCATGTGGAGAAAGAACAGAAATAAAAAATGACAACGGAGTAAAAACTTTATATTGTCCGAACAAACAATGCCCCGCAAAGCATGTTAAATTATATTCATTATTTGTTTCAAGAAATGCAATGAACATAGATGGATTATCAGAGGAAACTTTAGAGAAATTTATCGATGCAGGATACATTCACGAATTTGCGGATATATTTAATTTAAGCAGATATCAGAAAGAAATTGTGGAAACACCTGGATTTGGCCAAAAGTCTTACGACAATTTAATTGATTCCTTAAACAAGGCAAGAGAGGTAGAATTACATGCTCTTTTATATAGCCTGGGAATTCCGAATATCGGTGTGGCAAATGCCAAGCTTATTTGCAAATACTTTAATAATGATATTGAAAAAATCACACATGCTACAGCAGAAGAGTTAGTTAAAATAGATGGCATTGGTGACAAGATGGCTGTTAAATTTGTGGAGTATTTTTCTGATAAAGAAAATATTAAAAAGTTTAACAACTTATTAAATGAATTAACAATTATAAAAGAAGAAAACAACGAAGAACAAAACATGGCAGGTCTTAACTTTGTGGTTACAGGAAGTGTGGAAAGGTTTGCCAATCGTAATGAAGTAAAAGATTATATCGAAAAAAGAGGTGGCAAGGTTACAGGCTCAGTAACTTCAAAAACTAATTATTTAATTAATAATGATTTACTATCAAATTCTTCTAAAAACAAAAAAGCCAAAGAACTGGGTATAGAAATCATTAATGAAGAACAGTTTTTAGAGCGTTGGAAATAAAAAAATAATATCTTAAGTATACACAGAAAAGCAGTTGACAATACAACTGCTTTTTATTTATAATTGGATTGTATTACACCAAGTAGTACAAATGAAAAAGAAAGGGGTAAGGAATGCTTACTGTAAATTTCAGTTCCAGAACACCGGTATATCAGCAGCTATACGATGATGTAATAAGACTGGTATCTTTAGGTGTTTTGAAAAGTGATACAAAATTACCACCGGTTAGAATTTTGGCTACAGAATTGGGAATTAATCCAAATACTGTTCAGAAGGCTTACAAAATGCTTGAAAAAGATGGATATATATATTCTACAGTAGGAAGAGGAAGTTTTGTTTCTAACAAGTTAGATCAAAACCAGGCAGAAAAAATCCAGGCGAAAAATGATTTGAAAGAATCAATAGATAAAGCATATAAAAAGGGGATTACCAAGGATGAAATGATTGAGTTGGTAGATGAAATTACAAGCGGAGGAAGAGTGAATGATTGAAATAAAAAATCTCACAAAAAGATTTGAAAAAACAGTCGCAATAAATAATTTAAACTGCGAAATATCAGAGGGAATGATATTCGGTTTGGCAGGTAGCAATGGCAGTGGAAAAAGTACATTACTTAGAACATTGTCTGGAGTTTATGAACCTAATCAGGGACAGGTTATAATTGACGGTCAGAATGCCTTTGATAACCATGTTATAAAAGAAAGATGTGCATACATTGCTGACTATCCGTATTTCTTTAATGATAGTACAGTTGATAAAATGGCAGACTTGTACAGAAGAATGTATTCAAACTGGAGCGAGGAACGTTATTTGAAATTATGTTCAATGTTTCCAATTGCAACAAACAAAAAAATTGTAAACATGAGTAAAGGTATGCAACGTCAGGCGTCTGTTATTTTGGCGTTTGCAACAAATCCTAAATATTTATTTTTAGATGAAATTTTTGACGGCCTTGATCCTGTAATAAGAAATACATTGAAAACATTGATAATTGAGGATGTAACAGACAGAGAGATGACATGTATTATAGCATCTCATAATCTTAGAGAAATAGATGATATTTGTGACAAAATCGTACTTTTACATAAAGGTACATTGGTAACTAATGAAGAGACCGATGAACTAAAAAGCCAGATGCATAAAATACAGCTTGCTTTTAATAAGTCAATTGACAGAAAAGTGTTTAGACAAATTGGGGCTGACATAATGAGGCAGGTTGGAAATTATTATGTACTTATGGTAAAGGGAGATATTGAGGAAATCATGAAAGAATTAAATGAATTGGAACCTGCATTTATTGAGGTTATGCCTTCTACATTAGAAGAAGTATTTATAAGCAAAATGGAGGGGGTAGGATATGGCAAGTAATATACCGACAGCTTTCAGTCAAAGGAAGAAAGCTTTAAACTTATTTAGATGGACTAACAAAAGATACAGAGGCATATTAATTGCATATATTCTTTTATTATCAGTATCATCTCCTTTAATGGAACTTATTATTAAATTAAAAAACAGAAACATAGAAGAAGTTGCAAATGCGGCACCGGTGCTTATTGGAACAACATTTACATTAGTGGCAATGATTTTTTCTACAGTCTTTGCCTTTGTGTCATTTTCATACATACATAATAAAAGATGTGTGGATATGTTTGGTAGCTTTCCTGTAGATAGGGCGACAATGTTATTTACAAGATTGTTTTCTGTAATATTCCAGACAGTTATACCAATATTTATAGTTGGCTTAATTAGTGCAATGATGACTTTTGACTTGGATGGATTTTTGCACGTGTCAAGAAATGTATTGTTTGTTGCAATTGCTGTTGTAGGCAACGTGGCATTTATTTCAGTAGTTTCACTTTGCTGTGGAACAGTTGTGGATACAGTTGTAAGTTATATAGCCATAAACGGAATTTATCCGGTATGCATTTTGATTTGCTACCTGTTCCCAAATTCAATACTTCCGGGATACAGCGTAAAGTCAATGAATAACTACGAAATTTACACATTTTTAAGTCCTTTCCTTGCACCGTTTGCAGGGGCTTTCGGAAAACACAATCTGCTCTATGTATTATGGTGGGTAGGTTTTAGTGTAGCATTACTTATTGCAAGTTACTATCTCGTTAAGAAAAGAAAAGTTGAAGTTGCACAGAACTCATCAATTTATATAGGACTTGAGCAGACTATAAAAGTATTTGCCGGTTTTGCAGTTGGTTTCTGTTTCGGCTGGATACTTGTTGCTATTTCTGGAAAAGAATCAACAGGGTTACAGTTTATATGGTTTACTGTTGGAATTTTAATTGGCACAATTGCAACAGTTATAATACTCCATTTAATTTATAACAGAAGTCTGGCTGACATTAGAAAAAGTGTTTTAGTAATAGGAATCGATATAGTTTTTGTATTAATTTTTTTGATTTCAATTGCCAGAGGCGGTTTAGGATTTGACAAGAGAATACCTAATGAAAAAGATGTAGAGGCAGTTGCAGTTTCAATGGACAGCAGTTCAAGCTTCATTGTAAACGGCGTTAATATTAGTGAGTATTATATTAAGGATAAGAACGCAATTGAGGCAACTTTAAATGCACATAGAGCTGTTGTTAAACAGGTACTTGAAGATAAGAGTATAATATATCCTATTTACGGAAGTAAAGATGTAACATTCGCAGAAGAAGGCGTGGATGAAATAACAAAGGATTATTATAGATTAAACATTTCATATAAGCTGAAAAATGGTTCTTATATAAACAGAACTTATGATGGATGTTTTTATGGGGATGAGTTTGACAGATTGTCAAAAATCGTTAAGAAACAAAATAATATAGTTGGTAATCTTATGAAAATACCTGCTTCCTATCTGTCGTATGTTGAGATAACTGACACTGTTAATGACAGAAGTACAGGCTTAGATGAATTTACTGAAAAAGGAAAGAAGGAAATTTACGAAGAGCTGAGAAATGCAGCAAAGAAAGATTACGACCAAATGGGTGAAAAATTCTTTAGCACAAAGAATATGAAATGGCAGTTGGCATTATCATTTATAGAAGACACTTATAATGGTGACGATAATCAAATATACGTAACACTCAACATTAGTAAGAAACATAAAAACTTATATAAATTCTTAATAGATAATGGATATGAAAATATTGAATTAATTAACTTAAAACAGGAAATGCATAGTGGTCAGGACAATAATTATGGCACAATGACCGGAAAAGAACAACGCACTGTTTATTTTAAAGTTCCAAAGTATTGGAACAATACTAAAGAGATAAGAGCCTTTTTATACGACAGTGATAAATTTGATTTTTACACAACATCTTTTAGTGTTAAAGAATCAAAATGTGAGAGAGTTAAGGGAAATCTTTGGAAATATACATATTCTTTAGGTAGTAACATGGAAACAGGCACTTTAGATAAGGTGTTTGATAAAATTATGTTCTGTCAGGTAGAAGAGAATGGCGTACAGACTACAGGATGTGTAACATTACCTAAAAATAGGGAAAAGAAATGCCTGAAATTAAAAAACGGTAAGTTTGGTCTTAATGGTGATGGCATTAGAGATTCTTTATATAACTATAAGTGGGAAAAATTAAAGTAGTCTTATTGACCGAGAAAAAAATAGTGATATAATTGAATAAGGTTTTGATTTAAATACACATATGTCAAAATATTAGACAAATTGATAATACGGAGGAATAAAAGATGGACAAGAAAAATATTGACTGGGCAAATCTTGGTTTTGGTTATGTAGATACAGACAAGAGATTTGTGGCAAATTTCAAAGATGGCAAGTGGGATGATGGAGTATTAACAGAGGACTCAAACGTAGTCATTAACGAATGTGCCGGAGTATTACAGTATGCTCAGACTATTTTCGAAGGAATGAAGGCGTACACAACAGAGGATGGCCGCATAGTCACATTCCGTCCTGACTTAAACGCATCTCGTTTCGCTGATTCAGCAAGAAGATTAGAGATGCCTGTATTCCCAGAGGATAAATTCGTAGAAGCTATTAAAGAAACAGTAAAGGCTAACGCAGCATACGTTCCACCATATGGTTCAGGAGCTACATTATATGTAAGACCTTATATGTTCGCAAGCTCATCAGTAATTGGTGTTAAGCCTGCAGAAGAATATCAGTTTAGAGTTCTTACAACACCTGTAGGACCTTACTTTAAAGGCGGTGCAAAGCCAATTACAATTAAGGTTAGTGATTTTGATAGAGCAGCTCCTCATGGAACAGGACATATCAAAGCAGGTCTTAACTATGCAATGAGCTTACATGCAATTGTTACTGCACATGCAGAAGGTTTTGATGAGAACATGTACCTTGATGCAGCAACAAGAACAAAGGTAGAAGAAACAGGTGGTGCAAACTTCATTTTCGTAACAAAAGATAATAAAGTTGTTACTCCAAAGTCAAATAGTATTTTACCTTCAATTACACGTCGTTCAATTATGTATGTTGCAAAAGAATATCTTGGACTTGAAGTTGAAGAAAGAGAAGTATTCATCGATGAAGTTAAAGATTTTGCAGAATGTGGTTTATGTGGAACAGCAGCAGTTATTTCACCTGTTGGTAAGATCGTAAATCATGGCGAAGAAATCTGCTTCCCAAGTGGAATGGATGAAATGGGACCTATTACAAAGAAATTATATGAAACATTAACAGGTATCCAGATGGGCAGAATTGAAGCTCCAGAAGGCTGGTTAGTAGAAATTAAGTAATGACAATAAAAAGTCCGCTTATGTAACAGTAGGCGGGCTTATTTATTAATTGGGATTTCAAAGAAATCACAATTAATAAATAACGTTCCACTAGGGATGCACACTGGCGCAAAGGGAAAAATGTTGCTGAAGCAACATGCGCTCGATGCGTAGAATGTCACAAGGGACATTCTTAGTTATATAATTGGGATTTTTTAAAAACCCCAATTAATTTGTTGTAGCTATTACTATTATGAAGGAGAAAAATATATATGTGGACAAGAGCAGAATTAAAAAGTACAGCCAGACAGATACTACAGAAGAATTACTGGAGTGCGGTACTTGTAACTTTGATATTATCCATTGTTATTGGCAATTTTAGTTTTGGAACATCAGTTAATTTTAATGACGTAACAGATTACATAACTAACACGGGAAATTCTATATTAACAGACAACTCTTATATGGAATATACAGATCAAAGTGCGAATTTACAGTTTAATATTTTAAGAACAAGATTACTGGGAATTATAAAAAATATTTCATACACACAGATTTCCATGGTGTTAATACTTGGAATAATCATTTTCCTCGCAGGTCTCGCTTTAGCTTTCTTAGTTTTTGCGCAGTTAGAGGTTGGCTGTAAGAGATGGTTAATTAAAAACAGAACAGTGAATCCTCAATTTAGTGAAATGACAGAAGGGTTCAGAAATGGGTATTTAAACATTGCAAAAACAATGTTTTTAAAATCATTATATACATCATTATGGTCACTGTTATTTATTATACCCGGTATAGTTAAAATGTACGAATACAGAATGATACCATATTTGCTCGCTGAAAATCCTAATATGAGTTCCAGCGAAGCTTTTAGAAGAAGCAGACAAATGATGATGGGAAATAAAATGAATGCGTTTGTCCTTGACTTATCATTTATTGGTTGGAATATTTTGGCATCATTTACATGTGGTATACTTAACATATTCTATGTTGTACCATATAAATATTTAACAGATGTAGAATTGTACGTGACTCTATGTGGTTATCCTAAGCACAATAATCAGCAACAGCATGATAATTTTAATACAAATTATGACAGTTACGAAGAAGTTTAGAAAAAAGTCACTTTTTGGAAACAAAATTCGATTATTATACTAGACAAAGGAATTATAATTTGTTAAAATTATAACAAAGTTGAAAATCTTTTTAAAAATTATATATATGGAGGATTAATATTATGTCAAAAAAAGTAGTTATTGCAGGCGCATGTCGTACAGCAATCGGTAAGATGGGTGGAGCTTTAAGCACAACTCCAGCACCAGTTTTAGGATCTATTGTTATTGAAGAAGCTCTTAAGAGAGCAGGCGTACCAAAGGACGCTGTTGATCACGTATACATGGGATGCGTTATCCAGGCTGGTCTTGGACAGAACGTAGCTCGTCAGGCTTCAATCAAGGCAGGTCTTCCAATTGAAACACCAGCAGTTACAGTAAACGTTGTTTGTGGTTCAGGTCTTAACTGTGTAAACATGGCTGCACAGATGATTAAAGCAGGAGATGCTGATATTGTTGTTGCAGGTGGTATGGAAAATATGTCAATGGCACCATACGCACTTCCAAAGGCAAGATTTGGTTACAGAATGAACAATGGTACAATCATTGATACAATGGTAAATGATGCTTTAACAGATGCATTCAACAACTACCACATGATGATTACTGCTGAAAACGTAGCTGAACAGTGGGGAATCTCAAGAGAAGAATTAGATGAATTCTCAGCAAACTCACAGCAGAAATGCGAAAAGGCTATGGCTGACGGTAAGTTCAAAGATGAAATCGTACCTGTTGTTGTTAAGAATAGAAAGGGCGATATCGTTGTAGATACAGATGAAGGACCAAGAGCTGGTACAACAGCTGAATCACTTGGTAAATTGAGATGCTGTTCAGGAAAGCCTGATGGTGTTATTACAGCAGGAAATGCTTCAGGTATTAACGATGGAGCTGCAGCAGTTGTAGTTATGAGTGAAGAAAAAGCTAAAGAATTAGGTGTTACACCTATGGCTACATTTGTTGGCGGAGCACTTGGTGGTGTTGCACCTGAAATCATGGGTGTTGGACCAGTTGCTTCAACAAAGAAAGTTATGGAAAAAACTGGCTTAACAGTTGATGATATGGACTTAATCGAAGCTAACGAAGCTTTCGCAGCACAGTCAGTAGCAGTTGCTAGAGACTTAAAGTTCGATATGAGCAAAGTAAACGTAAACGGTGGTGCTATCGCACTTGGACATCCGGTAGGAGCTTCAGGTTGCCGTATCCTTGTTACATTACTTCATGAAATGCAGAAGAGAGATGCTAAGAAGGGTCTCGCTACTTTATGTATCGGTGGCGGAATGGGTTGCTCAACAATCGTTGAAAGAGACTAATTGAATACATAAAAAGCTGGTGGCAATTTTTTACTACCAGCTTTTAGTGTGTTTTTCTACCATAAGAGTTTATCCAAACTCTTAATACAATTATAATTTTTTAAGGAGAAGTGATATGGAATTTATTACTTATGAACAGGATGGATTTGTTGGAGTAATTACAATCAACCGTCCAAAGGCATTAAATGCATTAAACAGCCAGGTTCTTGATGAATTAAATGCAACTTTAGATGCAGTTAATTTAGATGAAACAAGAGCATTAGTTTTAACAGGTGCAGGAGAAAAATCATTTGTAGCCGGTGCTGATATTGGAGAAATGTCAACATTAACAAAGGCTGAAGGTGAAGCATTTGGTAAAAAAGGAAACGATGTATTTAGAAAGTTAGAAACATTTGACATTCCTGTAATCGCTGCCGTAAACGGATTTGCTTTAGGTGGTGGATGCGAAATCTCAATGAGTTGTGATATTAGACTTTGTTCTGAAAATGCAATTTTCGGACAGCCTGAAGTAGGTCTTGGAATCACACCTGGATTTGGTGGAACACAGAGACTTGCAAGATTAGTTGGTCCTGGAATGGCTAAGCAGATGATTTACACAGCTAGAAACATTAAGGCTGATGAAGCTTACAGAATCGGTCTTGTAAATGCTGTATATCCACAGGAAGAATTATTAGATGCTGCAAAGAAGTTAGCTGCAACAATTGCTAAGCAGGCTCCTATCGCAGTTAGAGCTTGTAAGAAAGCTATCAATGATGGTCTTGATGCAAGCATGGATGATGCTATCGTTATTGAAGAAAAATTATTTGGAAGCTGCTTCGAAACAGAAGATCAGAAGGCAGGAATGGGTAACTTCCTTGAAAAAGATAAAGAAAAGAAGTTAAAGGTTGTTCCTTTCCAGAACAAATAATTAAATAAGGAAAACACCACATGGATTTAATTTCATTGTGGATACAATTTAAATTTTATAAAAATATTTTTGGAGGAAAATAAGATGAAAGTTGGAGTAATTGGTGCTGGTACAATGGGCCAGGGAATCGCAAAGGCTTTTGCTATGGTTGATGGTTACACAGTAGCTTTATGTGACATCAAGCAGGAATGGGCAGAAGGCGGAAAAGACAAGATTGCTAAAGGATATGCAAGACTTGTTGAAAAAGGAAAAATGACACAGGAACAGGTTGATGGTATTCTTGATAGCATCACACCAGGTCTTAAGGAAGACTTATGTGCAGATTGTGACTTAATCGTTGAAGCTGCATTTGAAAACATGGAAGTTAAGAAAACTACATTTGGTGAATTAGATAAGATTTGCAAGCCTGAATGTATCTTTGCTTCAAATACATCATCACTTTCTATCACAGAAATCGGAAATGGTCTTACACGTCCTATGATTGGTATGCATTTCTTCAACCCTGCTGATAGAATGAAGTTAGTAGAAGTTATCGCAGGCGTTAATACACCTGACGAAACAGTAGAAGAAATCATTAAGATTTCAAAAGAAATTGGAAAGACACCTGTACAGGTAAATGAAGCTGCAGGATTTGTAGTAAACAGAATTTTAATTCCAATGATTAACGAAGCTGCTTTCATTAAGATGGAAGGTGTTTCAGATATCGCTGGTATTGATGCAGCTATGAAGCTTGGTGCTAACCACCCAATGGGACCACTTGAATTAGGTGATTTCGTTGGTTTAGATATCTGCCTTGCAATTATGGATGTACTTTATAATGAGACAGGAGATAGCAAATATCGTGCATGTCCATTAATCCGTAAGATGGTTAGAGGTGGAAATCTTGGTGTTAAGTCAGGTAAGGGATTCTACGTTTATAACGCAGACCGTACAAAGACACCAGTAGATGCTCAGTAATTTAGAGCAAACTATAAATATGGAGGAAAGATAAATGGATTTTACTTTAAGCAAAAAACATGAAATGGCTAGAACTCTTTTCAAAGAATTCGCTGAAAATGAAGTTAAACCTCTTGCTCAGGAAACAGATGAAAATGAACAGTTTCCAGTAGAGACAGTTGAAAAGATGGCAAAATATGGTTTCCTTGGTATACCGGTTCCTAAGGAATACGGCGGACAGGGATGTGACGTTTTAACATATGTAATGTGTGTTGAAGAATTATCAAAAGTATGTGGTACAACAGGTGTTATCGTATCTGCACATACATCACTTTGTATCGATCCTATTATGACA
Source organism: Eubacterium sp. AF34-35BH (assembly GCF_003477765.1). NCBI lineage: Bacteria > Bacillati > Bacillota > Clostridia > Eubacteriales > Eubacteriaceae > Eubacterium > Eubacterium sp. AF34-35BH. The sequence continues at coordinate 70,916 of NZ_QUDZ01000003.1, read as the reverse complement.
TTCGGTACAGAAGAACAGAAGAAGAAATATGTTCCAGATCTTGCAAGTGGTAAGAAGCTTGGAGCTTTCGGTCTTACAGAACCTGGTGCCGGTACAGATGCACAGGGACAGCAGACAAAGGCTGTATTTGATGAAGCTACAAATGAATGGGTATTAAACGGTTCTAAATGCTTCATTACAAATGGTAAGTACGCAGATGTTTACATCGTAATCGCTGTAACAGGTAAAGTTGAAAAACGTGGTAGAATGATGAAAGAAATTTCAGCATTTATCGTTGAAAAAGGAACACCTGGATTTACATTTGGTACAAAAGAAAAGAAGATGGGTATCCGTGGTTCAGCTACATACGAATTAATATTTGAAGATTGCCGTATCCCAGCTGAAAACTTACTTGGTAAGAAGGGTAAAGGTTTCGGTATCGCTATGCATACACTTGATGGTGGACGTATTGGTATCGCTTCACAGGCTCTTGGTCTTGCTGAAGGTGCTCTTGAAACAACAATCGAATATGTTAAGGAAAGAAAACAGTTCGGTAGAGCAATTGGTCAGTTCCAGAATACTCAGTTCCAGTTAGCAGATATGGCTACTAAGGTAGAAGCTGCTAAGATGTTAGTATACAAGGCTGCAAGAGCTAAAGATACTCAGAAGGAATATGGTTTCGAAGCTGCTCAGGCTAAATTATATGCAGCAGAAGTTGCAATGGAAGTTACAACTAAGGCTGTTCAGTTACACGGTGGTTATGGTTATATCAGAGAATATGACGTTGAAAGAATGATGAGAGATGCTAAGATTACAGAAATCTACGAAGGTACTTCAGAAGTTCAGCGTATGGTAATCTCTGCAAACTTATTAAAGTAATAGGAGGTACTAATCGTGAAAATTATCGTTTGTGTAAAACAGGTACCTGATACAAAGGGCGGAGTTAAATTCAACCCAGATGGTACATTAGATAGAGGTGCAATGCTTACAATTATGAACCCTGATGATAAGGCAGGCCTTGAAGCTGCACTTAGATTAAAAGATCAGTACGGTGCTGAAGTAACAGTTCTTACAATGGGTCTTCCAAAGGCTGAAGATGTTCTTCGTGAAGCTATGGCTATGGGTGCTGATAACGGAATTTTAGTAACAGATAGAGTTTTAGGTGGTGCTGATACTTGGGCTACATCTACAACAATCGCTGGTGCTATCAGAAATATTAAAGATTATGATATCATTATTACAGGACGTCAGGCTATTGATGGTGATACAGCTCAGGTTGGACCACAGATTGCTGAACATCTTGGAATCCCTGTTATTTCATACGCTGAAGGTATTGAAGTTGACGGAGATAGCGTAATTGTTAAGAGACAGTATGAAGATAGACATCATATGCTTAAAGCTAAAATGCCTGTATTAATTACAGCTCTTTCAGAATTAAATGATCCTCGTTACATGACTCCAGGTGGAATTTTTGATGCTGTTGATGCTGAAATCACAACTTGGGGAAGAGCAGACTTAGTAGATGTAAACGATGGAGACCTTGGCCTTAAGGGCTCACCTACAAAGATTGCTAAGGCATCAGATAAGGTTCGTAAGGGTGCTGGAGAAAAGGTTGCTCCTGATTCACCTGATGAAGCAGTTGAGTACATCATGGACAAATTATTAACAAAGCACGTTATTTAGTAGAGAGGAGATTATAATTATGCAGAACATTAATTTAGAAGATTATAAAGGCGTATATGTCTTCGCTCAGCAGGTAGATAACGAATTAAGCGGTATCGCATTCGAGTTACTTGGAGAAGCAGGAAGACTTGCAAAACCATTAAATACAGAAGTAACAGCCGTACTTCTTGGATCAAACGTTGGAAATTTAGTTGATCAGTTAGCTGAATATGGCGCTGATAAGGTTATCGTTGTTGATAATCCTGAACTTGAAACATACAGAACAGAACCATATGCTCAGGCTTTAACAGCAGTTATTAATGAATTCAAGCCTGAAATTATGTTAGTTGGTGCTACAGCAATCGGTAGAGATTTAGGTCCTACAGTTTCAGCTAGAGTAGCAACAGGTCTTACAGCTGACTGTACAGTTCTTGAAATTGGTGATTTCCCAATCAATCCAATTCCAGGTAGAGAACAGAAACATAATCAGCTTCTTATGACTCGTCCTGCATTCGGTGGTAATACAATTGCTACTATTGCATGTCCGGATCATAGACCACAGATGGCTACAGTTCGTGCCGGTGTTATGCAGAAAGCAGAACCAAAGCCAGGTGCAAAGGCAGAAGTTATTAACTTTGACGCTAAGTTAGAAAAGAACAGCAAATATGTTGAAATTCAGGAAGTAATTAAGTCTGTAACAGAAACAGTTGACATTATGGACGCTAAGATTTTAGTATCAGGTGGACGTGGTGTTGGTTCAGCAGAAAACTTCAAACTTCTTGAAGATTTAGCAGAAGCTCTTGGTGGTGAAGTAGCATGCTCAAGAGCAGTAACAGATAACGGTTGGTTACCAGTTGACAGACAGGTAGGACAGACAGGTAAGACAGTTCGTCCACAGGTTTACTTTGCAATTGGTATTTCAGGTGCTATCCAGCACGTTGCCGGTATGGAAGAATCAGACCTTATTATCGCAATCAATAAAGACGAAGATGCTCCAATCTTTGACGTAGCTGATTACGGTATCGTAGGTGATTTAAACAAAATCGTACCACAGCTTACAGCAGCAATTAAGGCAGCAACAAGTGAAAAATAATCGCGAAGCTTTGAGTAAAGCGACGTAAACATAAAAAGCGAGAAGGTGGAATCGTGCTTGCACGAATGAAACCTTCTCGCTTTTTATGTAACACGCGGCATTTTACGAATGCCGCGTGCTTCTAGATTTGTTTTACAAATCAAGAAGAAACGTCGCTTCAAAGAAATGAAAATGAAAATAATGTCAAAAAAATTTCTTATGGAAAAATATAATATTGATATTAGTGAATATGATTTGATAATAGGGTATAGAGCTGATGATTCTTATTTCAGATTTGCAGAAGACTTTTTAAATAATTCAATAAGTGTTGAAAAATTAGAAAGAGCAAAGGATATTAACAAAGCCAGTGTGGGAACAGAAAAAAATATTGCTGAAACTTTAGGATGTAATATTGAAGAAATAATTTAATAAAGTTAAAAAATGATTTGCATGATTAAATAATTTTAGAAAAATGGCAGAAAATAATAGTAAATGTTAAAAAAATGAAAAAACACTGTAAAAACGTTTAAAAATCTGTTAATATTATAAGGCAATAGCAAATAATAAGAAAGGAAAGTATAGCTAGGCTATACAAAAGAGGAGAATGTTAGAGAAAATATTTAAACTCAAACAGAACAATACTTCTGTTAAGACAGAAGTAATTGCGGGTCTTACAACATTTATGACTATGGCATATATTCTTGCTGTAAACCCAAGTATTTTAAGTGCTTCCGGAATGGATAAGGAAGCGATTCTTATTGCTACATGTTTAGCTTCATTTATTGGTACAATGTGTATGGCGTTTTTTGCAAATCTTCCATTTGCTTTATCAGCAGGTCTTGGACTTAATGCTTATTTTGCATACACAGTTTGTGGAGAAATGAAATATTCATGGCAGATAGCATTATTTGCAGTATTTGTTGAAGGTATTATTTTTATAATTCTTTCTTTAACAAATGTACGTGAAGCTATTTTTGATGCAATTCCATTTAATCTTAAGAAGGCAGTATCAGTTGGTATTGGTTTATTTATTGCTTTTATTGGTTTACAGAATGCAGGACTTGTTCAGAATTCTGATTCAACACTTGTTACTATTACAGACTTTACACAGAATTTCCATACAGCAGGCATTACAGCATTATTAGCTGTTATTGGTGTATTCATTACAGCTATACTCTATATTAAGAGAGTAAAAGGATCAATTCTTATTGGTATCGTATCAACATGGATTCTTGGAATTATCAGTGAATTAGTAGGATTGTATGTTCCTAATGTAGAAAAGGGAGTATATTCAGTTATTCCAACTAATTTTGTAAGTTTTGATTTTTCAGCATTAGGAAAAACATTTGGTCAGTGCTTCAACCTTGACTTCAAGGCTGTTGGTCTTGTTAACTTCATCATTGTTGTATTTGCATTCCTTTTTGTAGACTTATTCGATACGTTAGGAACAATCATTGGTGTAAGTACAAAAGCAGGTATGCTTGATGAAGATGGTAAGTTGCCAAAGATTAAACCGGCACTTTTATCTGATGCTATTGCTACATCAGCAGGTGCTATTCTTGGTACATCAACAACAACAACATTCGTTGAATCATCAGCAGGTGTTGCAGAAGGTGGACGTACAGGTCTTACAGCAGTTGTTACAGGATTATTATTCTTAGTAGCTGTTATTTTCTCACCTTTATTTGTTACAATTCCATCATTTGCTACAGCTCCGGCACTTATTATGGTTGGATTCCTTATGTTTGGAGCTATTACAGATATTAAGTTTACAGATGATAATTTAACAGAAGCTATTCCAGCTTACCTTTGCGTAATTGCAATGCCATTATTTTACAGCATTTCAGAAGGTATTTCAGTAGGAATTATCTCATATGTATTAATTAACTTAGTATGTGGAAAAGGTAAGAAGGTTAAGCCTTTATTGTATGTTTTAGCTGTATTATTTATTTTAAAATATATATTCTTATAAAATAATATAACTATAGATTTGAAAATTGAATATTAACTGCATATATATAATGTTATATGCAGACAAAATAAAGGTTATGGTACTAACTTGGTAGTTGGTATCATAACCTTTTATGTTATATATATGTTTACCATTTTAGTCAAAGCAGTTATAATGTAAAAGAAGAAAAATGTATATATGAAAATATGTAAATAAGAAAATATATAGTGCTAATTAAAAATAGATAATGGGAAAAGCTAGGTGGAAGCATTGTATATAATGTAACATTCTTCCAAGGTATATTTACATAGACAATATATAAAATAGTTATATAGGAGAAATTTATGAATATAAAAATTGAGTGGAAACAGTGTTTGAAAATTGGAATAAGTATATTCGCACTTTTTTTGTGTATTAACTACTGGAATGCGGTAGCTAATACGATAAGTGTGTTTATTAGTGGTGTTACTCCGATTTTAATAGGGTGCGTGGTTGCGTATATGGTTAATATTTTTATGTCAGGACTTGAAAAAAGATATTTTCCTAACAGCACCAAAGAAGGTGTTATAAAAAGCAGAAGACCTGTATGCATGGCACTGGCAATCGTTATTGTTTTAGGTGTGATAGCACTTTTGATTTATATGATTATACCAGAATTAATCAGATGTATTGAGACTTTTATTAATGGCATGCCGGATTTAATAAAAGAAATTTCTCAAAATAAATATGTTAAAAGAATGGTTTCTCAGGAAACATTAGACCAACTAAAAAACATGAAATGGGATAGCTATTTGGAAAAAATAGGTGGCTTTCTGTTTTCAGGAATTGGTGGTGCGGTAAATGCAGTGGCTGCTGTTGCAAGTTCTGTTATATCTGTTGTGGCAACTATTTTAATTGGAATTATTTTTTCTATATATTTTCTAACAGGAAAAGAAAGATTAATTAATCAAACAAAAAGAGTAATAAAAGTTGTTTTTAAGGAAAAATGGTATAACAAAATAATGCATTATATTTATATTTTTGATGATTGTTTTCATGGTTATATTGTGGGCAAATTAATTGATGCAGTTGTCCTTGGTGGGATGTGTATGCTTACCATGTTTATTTTAAGATTGCCATATGCGGTTATGATTGGAACACTAATAGGTTTTACTGCATTAATACCAGTTGTTGGTGCATATGTAGGAACTGCTGTTGGGGCAATTATGGTATTAACTGAGTCACCAATGCAGGCTATTATATTTATAATTATTATTATGGCAATTCAGTTAGTAGAGGGAAATGTAATTTATCCAAAAATCATGGGCAATTCAATAGGTCTTCCCGGAATTTGGGTTTTGGCAGCTGTAACTGTAGGTGGTAGTTTGTTTGGAATAATTGGTATGTTAATTGGTGTTCCAATTATTGCGGGATTCTATAAGATAGCATCTGAAAGTATTCATAAAAGGGAAGAAAAACTAAAATAAATCCTTTTAAAAAGTGCAAAAACAACGCTAGAAATATTATTGAAAAAATACTACAAAAGAAGTATTATATATTTTGTAGAACTAACAAAAGTTAGTAAGGACAAACAACTAAGGAGGAAAAGAAAATGGATGTATTAAAGAAAGTAGGAATGTTCGCAGCTGGAACATTATTTGGAACAGCAGGAATTAAAGTTTTAACAAGCAAGGATGCAAAGAAAGTATATGCTAACTGTACAGCAGCAGTTTTAAGAGCTAAGGACTGTGTAATGGATACAGTTACAGCAGTACAGGAAAACGCAGAAGATATTTATTCAGAAGCACAGCAGATTAATGAAGAAAGAGCTGCTGAAGAAGATTTTTTTGAAGATGAAGATGTAGTGGAAGACGAAGAAGGCGAAGAAGAATAATGAAATTTGTTATTAAACACGATATAAAAGGAAGAATTCGTGTACATTTCATTAATGGAAAAATGTCTTACAGAGACGCTGATATTGTTCAGTATTATTTTGAAAATCTGGCTTGTATAGAAGCGTGTAAAGTGTTTAATAGAACAAGTGACGTTGTACTTAATTATACATGTACACGAAATAACGTACTGAAACTTTTACAGACTTTTTCTTATAAAAAAGTTAATGTGCCTGATACATATTTAGAGAATACAGGTAGAGAACTAAATGAATATTATAAGGAAAAGCTTATTGACAGGGTAATGGTACGCTATGGATGTAAGTTTTTACTTCCAACAAGTGTAAAGATAGCATTGACACTTTATAATGCTACAAAATATATCGTCAAAGGCATAAAGGTTTTGGCAAAAGGCAAACTGGAAGTGCCTGTTTTAGATGCTACAGCCATAGGTGTATCTGTATTCAGGGGAGATACATCTACAGCAGGCTCTATTATGTTTTTACTTAGTATAGGCGAGTTACTTGAAGAGTGGACTCATAAGAAATCTGTTAGTGACTTAGCAAAGAGCATGTCGCTTAACATTGAAAAAGTCTGGGTTAAGCATGGTGAAATTGAAGAGCAGATTGAATATAACAAAGTTAAACCTGATGATATTGTAATTGCAAGAATCGGCGAGATGGTTCCTTTTGACGGAGTTGTAGTTTCCGGTGAAGCAATGATTAACCAGTCATCAATGACAGGAGAATCAATACCTGTAAGAAAGGTTACTGATAATTATGTATATGCAGGAACTGTTATTGAAGAAGGTCAGATAGAAGTTAGAGTTAAACAGACAGGTGGAACAGGTAAGTTTGATCAGATTGTTACAATGATAGAAGAATCTGAAAAATTAAAATCTTCAATAGAAGGAAAAGCTGAACACTTAGCTGACAAACTTGTTCCATTTTCATTAGGTGGAACACTTTTAACATATCTGTTTACAAGAAATGCTATCAAGGCAATTTCTATACTTATGGTTGATTATTCCTGTGCATTGAAATTGGCTATGCCTGTTTCTGTGCTGGCAGCCATAAGACAGGCGAGAGAACATAATATTACAGTAAAAGGTGGTAAGTTCCTTGAAAAAGTTGCAGTAGCAGATACTATTGTGTTTGACAAAACCGGTACATTAACAAAAGCTGAACCGGTTGTTGTGGATGTGGTGCCTTTTAACGGTTATTCAAAAGATGAACTTTTAAGAATAGCAGCCTGTTTAGAAGAACATTTTCCACATTCTATTGCAAACGCAGTGGTGAATAAAGCAATAGAAAGAAATTTAGTTCACGAAGAACTTCATAGCAAAGTTGAATACATAGTTGCCCATGGAATAGCTACAACTATTTCCGGAAAACGTGCAGTTATTGGAAGTTATCATTTTGTTATGGAAGATGAAGGCTGTGTTATACCTGAAGGCAAGCAGGAATTATTTGATAGTTTACCTAATGAATATTCACATTTGTATCTTGCAATTGAAGGCAAACTTGAAGCAGTAATATTAATTGAAGATCCTTTACGTGAAAATGCAAAGGACACAATTAAAAAGTTAAAGAAGAATGGCATTAAGAAAGTTGTTATGATGACTGGTGACAGTGACAGAACAGCAAAAGCCATTGCAAAAAAAGTCGGTATAGATGAATACTATTCAGAAGTTTTGCCGGAAGATAAGGCAAAGTTCGTAGACAAAGAAATTGCAATGGGACATTCTGTGATTATGATTGGAGATGGCATTAATGACTCACCTGCATTATCTAAAGCAGATGTTGGAATAGCCATGAACCATGGAGCACAGGTTGCAAAGGAAATTGCAGACATAACTATTGATGGCGAGGATTTAAGCCAGATAGTAACATTACTTAAAATAAGCAAATCATTAATGAAAAGAATTAATAGAAATTATCGGACAATTGTTTCCTTTAATAGCGGTTTGATTGTAATGGGAGTTGCAGGAATCATTGCACCTACAACATCAGCGCTGTTACATAATGCATCTACTTTGGCAATTGGTTTAAGTAGCATGAAGGATTTAGATTTGGAAAGATAATAGTTGTGGTATAACACAAATAGTTGAGTGGAATATCATAGACAACAACTTGAAAATAAAGAATCAAAAGAGGACTATAGTTTGGATGTAGAAACATTCAGGCTATGGTCTTTTTTTGCGCAATACGAAAAAAAGTTACTGAGGGGAAAATCCCTTTATTCCTACTAATTTTCTATGAAAAAATAAAAAAATAAAAAAACACTTGATTTTTTACCATAGTTAGAATATTATAACTATAGTTAGATATAACTAACTTCTTTTGAATAGACATTTGGACTCCGAAGAAAGCCCGGAGGGAGTAGCTACCCTCCGTTCGGAATCCTCCAAAAACAACCAGAAAGGTAAGAGAGGAGACACAATGAATTTTTTAGAAATTGAAAAAGTTATTGGAAGAGAGATTATTGATTCCAGAGGTAATCCTACTGTTGAAGCAGAGGTATATTTAGCTGATGGAACAGTTGGAAGAGGAACAGCACCTAGCGGAGCTTCCACAGGAGAATTTGAAGCCTTAGAGCTTAGGGATGGTGACAAAGACAGATATTTAGGAAAAGGTGTTGCCAAGGCTGTTGATAATATCAATACAGAGATAAATGATTTACTTGCAGGAATGGATGCAAGTGATATTTATGCAATAGATAAGGCTATGATTAAAGCCGATGGAACAAAGGACAAATCAAAGTTTGGTGCTAATGCAATTCTTGCTGTATCAATTGCAGCGGCAAAAGCAGCAGCACAGTCTTTAGAAATTCCCCTTTACAGATTTTTAGGAGGAATTTCAGGAAACAAACTACCGGTTCCTATGATGAATATTTTAAATGGTGGTGCTCATGCGGCAAACACAGTAGATGTTCAGGAATTTATGATCATGCCTGTAGGGGCTGATTCATTTAAAGAAGCATTAAGATGGTGTTCAGAAGTGTTCCACAATTTAAGTGCTTTATTAAAAGAAAACGGACTCGCAACATCAGTTGGTGACGAAGGAGGGTTTGCTCCTGACTTAAGCAGCGATGAAGAAGCAATTGAATACATATTAAAGGCTGTTGAAAGAGCAGGTTATGAACCTGGAGGGGACTTTATGATTGCAATGGATGCAGCATCAAGCGAATGGAAAGGTGAAAAGAAAGGTGAGTATATTTTGCCAAAGGCTGGTACAAAATATACATCAGAACAGTTAATTGAACATTGGAAGAATTTAGTAGAAAAATACCCAATCATTTCAATTGAGGATGCCCTTGATGAAGAAGATTGGGAAGGATGGAAAAAACTTACAAAAGAACTTGGTGATAAAGTTCAGTTAGTAGGTGATGACTTGTTTGTTACAAATACAAAGAGATTAAGTAAGGGGATTGAACTAAACTGTGGTAATTCGATTTTAATAAAGTTAAATCAAATTGGTTCAGTTTCTGAAACATTAGAAGCCATTAAGATGGCGCATAAAGCAGGATATACAGCAATATCTTCACACCGTTCTGGAGAAACAGAAGATACAACAATTGCAGATCTAGCCGTAGCACTTAATACTTGCCAGATTAAAACAGGAGCACCAAGTAGAAGTGAAAGGGTTGCAAAATACAACCAGCTTTTAAGAATAGAAGAACAGTTAAAAGATGCGGCTGTTTATCCTGGCATTAAAGCTTTTAATATTAAAAAATAGTATAATAAAGGCATTTTTAGAGGAAAAAATATGGTTGAAAAATATTTAATTGAATGGTGTTCATCCACTTTGGCGTCGTTAAAGACTGCAAGCCTTTTTAATTGGCACTACGTTCACGACAATATTACTTTAGAACAAGTGAAAAGCAGTATTGATGAAATGAATGAAAAATTCAAAGAAAAAGGAATTCAGATTGAAATACTTCGTGAAGAAGAAACCTGGGCGCTTATTTATGTGTACAGAGTAAAAAAACTTGAAGAAGACTTAAAGAAAAATGAGGTTAGTAAATTTTTAAGAGAAAATGGGTACAAAGAGACTTGTGTAAATTATGCGATAAGCTTACTTAAAAAAAGACTAATGGATTTAAAAGCTTTTCCGCATGAAATAGGAGTGTTTTTAGGATATCCAATAGAAGATGTTATAGGGTTTATTAATAATAAAGGGTGCAACTTTAAATGTTGCGGGTATTGGAAAGTTTACGGGGATAAAGAGAAAGCAATCAAAGAATTTGCAAGGTATGATAAGTGCAGAATGATTTATACAAAGTTATGGAATCAGGGGAGAAGCATATTGAAATTAACGGTGGCAGCATAACTGTTTAAAATATATTTTTCAACAATATTTATTTCATGTTTTGAAATAATAAGGGGTTAGATGGAAAATAAAACTATGAAATGGGAAAGAGTAAAAATAACGAAAACAAAAATATGTACTTTAATGAAGAATGTGAAGTATAAGAACTATGGAAACTACAGAATTAAACACAAAAAAGACTAAATAAATAATGTAATTATTATAGTAGAAAGAAGGAAAGAAATGAGTAAAATAGCAGTAGTATTTTGGAGTGGAACAGGAAATACAGGAGTAATGGCTACTAATGTTGCAGAAGGTGCAAAAGAAGCCGGAGCAGAAGTTGATGTAATATATGTATCAGACTTTAGTGCTGATAAGATGGATGATTATGACGCAATTGCGTTTGGTTGCCCGTCAATGGGGGCTGAACAGTTAGAAGAAAGTGAATTCGAGCCTGTATTTTTAGCTTGTGAACCAAAATTAAGTGGAAAGAAGATTGCCTTATTTGGCTCATATGGCTGGGGCGATGGCGAATGGATGAGAAATTGGGAAGAAACATGCAAAAACGACGGTGCAGTTTTAGCAACAGATTTTGTAATCTGTAATGAAGCACCTGACGATGATGCAATTGAACAGTGTAAAGCTTTAGGAAAAGCATTAGTTTAGGTTACTATTTTAAATATCTATATAAGGGCAATTAAAAATATAGGTATTTAATTTAATAATACATACACGATACTTACATATATTTTGTAATTTTAATCTTAATCCAAAAAAGGCCGAAGCATTAGTGCTTCGGTTCTTTTTTTCTTGACCGAATTATGTGTAAGTGCTATTATTTAAAATAGTTTATAACGGATTACTATGTTATATATATTAAATAAAAAAATGTGAGGTATACGAAGATGACAAAGAGTTTTGACGATTTACTAGCAAAGGTTTCACAGTGCTCAAAGAAAACTGTAGCAGTTGCATGCGCACAGGATGATGCAGTACTTGAGGCTGTAAAAGCAGCAAAGGAAAGAGGAATTGCAGATGCAATTTTAGTAGGCAATGAAGCTGAAATTAAAACTATTGCAAGAACATTAAAAATGCATATAAATGAATATAAGATTATTAACGTAGAGGATCCTGTTGAGGCAGCAAGAACAGCAGTAAAGTTAGTTCATGATGGCGAAGCAGACATGTACATGAAGGGACTTATTGATACTAAGACATTCTTAAAGAGTGTACTTGATAAGGAAGTTGGTCTTAGAACAGATAAAACATTATCACACGTTTGTGTATTTGAAATCAAAGGTGTTGATCGCTTATTATTCTTATCAGATGTTGCTTTTGTACCATATCCTGATTTAGCTACAAAAGCAAATATTATTAAGAATACAGTAGAAATTGCTCACGCATGTGGAGTTGAATGCCCTAAGGTTGCACCAATTGCAGCAGTTGAAGTTGTTAATCCAAAGATGCCATGTACAGTAGAGGCTGATGAGTTAACAAAGATGAATGAAAATGGTGAAATCACAGGTTGCATCGTTGATGGACCACTTTCACTTGACTTAGCAATTGAACCACAGGCAGCTTTCCATAAGGGAACAACAGACAGAAAGATTGTTGGTGATGCTGATGTATTATTATTCCCTGATATTCATGCAGGAAACATTACATACAAGTGCTTAGTTCATACAGCTGAATGTAAGAACGGTAACATCTTAACAGGTACAAGCGCACCTGTTATCTTAACATCACGTTCAGATGAATTTGAAGTAAAGGTAAATTCTATTGCTTTAGCAGCGATTGTAGCTGAAGCAATGAACAAATAAATATGACTTTTTAATCGCTCGTTAATTGCGGGTGATAATCTATACATTAAAAATAAGGAGATTTTAAAATGGCTTATAAGATTTTAATTATCAATCCTGGTTCAACATCAACAAAGATTGGTGTATACGAAGATGAAACACAGGTAATGGAAGAAACACTTAGACATTCAACAGAAGAGATTGCAAAATATGAAACAATTTATGCACAGAAAGATTTCCGTAAGGAAGTTATTTTAAATGTACTTAAAGAAAAGAATGTTGACTTAAACGATATAGATGTAGTAGTTGGACGTGGTGGTTTATTAAAACCAATTCCAGGTGGTACATACGCAACAACACCTGAATTATTAGAAGACCTTAAGATTGGAAAACAGGGACAGCACGCATCAAACCTTGGTGGTATTTTAGCACATGAAATCGCTGCTGAAATTAATGTAACATCATATATCGTTGATCCTGTAGTAGTTGACGAACTTCAGGATGTAGCAAGATTATCAGGACATCCTTTATTCCCACGTATTTCAATTTTCCATGCATTAAATCAGAAGGCTGTTGCTAAGAGATATGCAAAGGAAGTTGGAAAGGCTTATGAAGACCTTAACTTAATTGTTGTTCATATGGGTGGTGGTGTTTCAGTTGGAGCACATAAGAATGGTAAAGTTATTGATGTTGCAAATGCATTAGACGGAGACGGTCCATTCTCACCTGAAAGATCAGGCGGACTTCCATCAGGTTCATTAATGAAGCTTTGCTTTAGTGGTGAATACACAAAAGAAGAAGTTGGAAAGATGATTAACGGTAACGGTGGTTTTAACGCATACGTTGGAACAAATGATATGAGAGATCTTTTAAAGATGGCTGAAAATAATGATGAAAAGGCTCAGTTAGTAATGGACGCTTTCCATTATCAGCTAGAAAAAGAAATCGGTGCAATGGCAGTTGTTCTTGGCGGAAAAGTTGACCAGATTATCTTAACAGGTGGTATTGCATATAGTGCAAATACTCAGAATCACATGAAGAATGCCGTAGAATGGATTGCTCCAGTTACAATTTATCCTGGAGAAGATGAACTTCTTGCATTAGCTCAGGGTGCTCTTAGAGTTATGAATGGTGAAGAAGAAGCTAAAGTATACTAGGAGAAATTAATGAAGAAAAAACTTATAAGATCATCAAGTGACAGAATGTTATGTGGTGTATGTGGCGGTCTTGGAATTTATTTTAATATAGACTCAACAATTGTAAGGCTTATTTGGGCAGTAGTTACTTTATGTTCCTGTGGTACAGGAATTTTAGCCTATATAATTGCCACATTAATAATTCCTAATGATGATATAATACAGTAGTGAATATATTTTAGAGTTTAAGGAAGAATATATAATATAAATAAAGGCTATGGAGATTTAGAGAATTTGTCTCTAATATTCATAGTCTTTATTTTTAAGAGGAAAATTATGTTTAAGTTATTAAAATATTTAAAAGATTACAAAAAAGAATCATTATTAGCTCCATTATTTAAAATGTTGGAAGCGTGTTTTGATTTGCTTGTTCCATTAGTTGTGGCAGCAATAATTGATAATGGTATAGCAGAAAATGACACAGCCTACATTTTGAAAATGGGTGGTGTATTGCTTTTATTAGCTGCAATAGGTCTGACATTTTCAATAACAGCACAATATTTTGCGGCAAAAGCAGCAGCAGGTTTTGGTAGAGGGTTAAGACACGATTTGTTTAAACACATTGGCGGTTTATCTTATACACAAATTGATCAGTACGGACCATCTACTTTTATTACCAGAATGACTGCTGACGTAAACCAAATACAGAATCAGGTGAACATGATGCTAAGACTTTTATTACGTTCACCTTTTATAGTAATTGGTGCTATGATTATGGCATTTACAGTAGATGTAAAAACAGCAGTGGTTTTTGCAGTGGCAATTCAAGGACTTTCAGTGATTGTATTTGGAATAATGTTAATCACAATACCTATGTACAAAGTTGTGCAGAATTCTCTTGATGTTGTAATGGGGCATACAAGAGAAAATTTAAGTGGTACAAGAGTTATAAGGGCTTTTAACAGGGAAGCTCAGGAAGTAAAAGAATACAATGAAGAAACTCAGGTTTTAAACAGATTTCAAATTATTGCAGGAAGAATTTCAACACTTATGAATCCGGCTACTTTTATTATTATAAATGTTGCTATCATAGCAATTTTGTGGTACGGCGGAATTAGAGTAAATGTTGGTGGACTTTCTCAGGGACAGGTTGTTGCGTTAGTCAACTATATGTCACAGATTTTAGTTGAGCTAATAAAACTTGCCAGTCTTATTATTAATCTGACAAAAGCCTTTGCCTGCGCAAATCGTGTAAATGAAATATTTGATATTCCTTGTGAGGAAGATATGGGTACATTAGATAATGGACCTGATTTAGATACAAAAGTTGAATTTGATAATGTTTCCTTAATCTATGAAGGAGCAGGGGAAAGCTCCATTGAAGGTGTTAATCTGAAAGTAAAATCAGGAGAAACAATAGGTGTTATTGGTGGTACAGGTTCAGGAAAAACAACTTTAGTAAATATGATACCGGGATTTTATTATCCAACAGAAGGAACCTTGAGCATTGAGGGCGCAGATATTAAAGAATTCAAAAAATCAGCATTACAGAAGAAAATATCAATAGTTCCCCAGAAGGCTTTATTATTTAAAGGAACAATTAGAAGTAACTTATTGTGGGGGAATGAAGATGCAACTGAAGAAGAATTAACAGATGCATTAAAGAAATCACAAAGTTATGATTTTGTAATGGAAAAAGAGAATGGAATTGACTCCTATGTTACTCAAACCGGAAAGAATTTTTCAGGGGGACAGAAACAAAGATTAACCATCGCAAGAGCGTTAGTTAAGAAACCTGAAATATTAATTTTAGATGACAGCTCATCGGCACTTGATTTTGCAACAGAGGCAAATTTAAGAAAAGCCATAAGAAGCTTAGAGAATGTTACAACATTTATAGTTTCTCAGCGAACATCATCTATTATGGATGCAGACCAGATAGTTGTATTAGACGACGGAAAAGTAGTAGGTGTTGGAAAACACGAACAATTATTGGAAAATTGTGAAGTTTACAAAGAGATATACCAATCACAGTTTAAAAATTCAGAGAAGGAGGGCAGATAAATGAATAATATGACACAAAAAGATGCCCTAAAAGAACTTCTTAAGAGAATAAAAAAATACTGGTACATGTTGTTACTGTCAGTGGTTTTTGCTACAGCTTATGTAATATTGTCTTTGTATATTCCAAAACTAATCGGACTTGGAACAGACAGAATTATTGGTCAGGGAAAAGTTGATTTTGTAGGATTAAAGGGCGTTATTCTTCAAATTGTTGTATGTACAATGATTGCCGCAGTAGGTTGGTGGATAATGGGATTATGTAACAACAAAATAACTTACAACGTTATACGTGATATTAGAAAAGAATCTTTTGATAAAATTCAAAAATTACCTGTAAGTTATATTGACTCAAAATCAAGTGGTGACATTGTAAATAACGTTATTACAGATGTAGACCAGCTTGCAGATGGTCTTTTAATGGGCTTTTCAAATTTATTTACAGGTGTAATAACAATACTGTTTACATTGATTTTTATGATACAGATTGATTTGAAAATTGCTTTAGTAGTAATTTGCGTGACACCTTTATCATTTTTTGTGGCAAGCTTTATTGCCAAGAGAACATATTCCATGTTTAGAGTTCAGTCAGAAATAAGAGGTGAACAGACAGGAATTGTAGATGAAACATTAAGCGGTTTGAAGGTCGTGAAGGCGTTTGGTCAGGAAGACAGCATATTAGAGGATTTTGATGACACAAATGACAGATTGTGGAAGGTAAATGTTAAGGCAACATTCTTTTCTTCAATTACTAACCCAAGTACAAGATTTGTAAATAACATTGTATATGCGTTAGTAGCAATATTCGGTGGTTTGGAGGCTGTGATAGCAAAAGGAATAACTGTTGGTGGTTTAATGACTATTTTAAGTTATGCAAATCAGTATACTAAGCCTTTTAACGAAATTTCAGGAGTTATTACAGAATTACAAAATGCAATTGCATGTAGTGCAAGAGTTTTTTCTTTAATAAATGAAGAAGAAATTGTAGATGTAAAAGAATCAGAAGAAACAGTCTTAAAAAATGTTGATGGAAGCATTGGTATAGACAATGTGAACTTTTCATACAACAAAGATAAAGAATTAATAAAAGACCTTAATTTGCATGTAAAACCGGGACAAAGAGTTGCCATTGTTGGACCAACCGGTTGTGGAAAGACA
This sequence comes from Eubacterium sp. AF34-35BH, assembly GCF_003477765.1. Taxonomy (NCBI): domain Bacteria; kingdom Bacillati; phylum Bacillota; class Clostridia; order Eubacteriales; family Eubacteriaceae; genus Eubacterium; species Eubacterium sp. AF34-35BH. The sequence continues at coordinate 53,917 of NZ_QUDZ01000003.1, read as the reverse complement.
ACAATTATTAATTTGTTAATGAGATTCTACGATGTTGATTCAGGTAAAATAACTGTTGATAACAGAAATATAACTGATATCACACGAAAAAGTTTGCGTGAAAATTACGGTATGGTTCTTCAGGAAACATGGCTGCAAAAAGAAACAATTGCAGATAATATTGCTTTTGGAAAAACTGATGCAACAAGGGAAGAAATAATTGAAGCAGCAAAACAAAGTCATGCCCACAGTTTTATTAAACGTTTACCGAAGGGATATGATACGGTAATTGGTGAAGATGGTGGTATCTTATCACAGGGACAAAAACAGTTGCTATGTATTGCAAGAGTAATGCTTGCCTTACCACCAATGCTCATTTTGGACGAAGCAACATCTTCAATTGACACAAGAACAGAAATAAGAATCCAAAAAGCGTTTAATAAAATGATGAAAGGCAGAACTACATTCATAGTAGCCCATCGTCTTTCAACAATAAAAGAAGCAGACATAATTCTTGTAATGAATAACGGAAAAATAATTGAACAGGGAAATCATCAGCAATTGCTTGAACAAAAAGGATTTTACTATAATTTATATAATAGTCAGTACCAATAAAGTAATGTTGCATAATATTTATATAAATGGTAGAATAAACAGTAAGAAAAACAGAATGAAAAACTAACAAAACAAAAGATTGTATTGAAAAACATTAACAAAAACACATAAACTCTCACATAACCATAATGTAAGTATAATCAAATGTATTTGTGGTTATGTGGGAGTTTTTTTATAGTGGTTATAAAAAATCTGTTGTTCGAAAACAACTTTGTGTTTAATGTTAGGGGAGGAAAAGTAATGAAGATAGCAGTGATAGATAATGATGAGAAATTTGCTAATGAAATGGCGAAATACATAAAGAGGATGTATGAAAATGAAGAGAAAATAGTTGTTGATTATTATTCGTCAGGGAAAAAATATATACATAGCAAAAAGAGTTATGAAATAGCTTTTTTGAACTTGATTTAAAAGGAGAAGAACCGTTTAGAATAATTAACATTTCAAGAAATATAAGAAAAGAAACATTGAATGTAATTATAACAACAAAGATTGAATTGTGTAGGAAAGGATATTTGGTAAACGCTTTTAGATTTATATACAAAAATGAATTTAAAAACTTTTGCAATATTTTTTGTATGTAATACGTTTAAAAAGTATAAATAAAAGGAGGTACTTTGATATGAAAAATAAAAAAGCAGTAAAACTATTAGCAACTATTAATATTTTGGCAATGTTGACTATGTTAGGACAGCCGGTTGTAAAGGCGCAACAACCAAAAGATATTTATCCTGTAGAAATTAATGAAACTAATTTCCCGGATGAACTTATTAGAAAAGACATAATTAACATAGTAGATGATAACAAGGACGGAAAGATAGAAAAAAGTGAAGCTGACAAAGTTCATTATTATTCAATTAATTTCTATGAAGGACTTGGAAAACTAGAAAAATATAATACAGGATTGGGAGAATTTGTAGATGAACCGGCTACTATTAATTTAAAAGGATTAGAGGTACTGGAAAATTTGGAGGAACTCTCTGTTGGTATTGAGCATAAAATCAAATTGGAAAATCTCAGTACAGTAGAGAAATTTAAAAAATTAAAGAAATTAATTTTGCTTAATGGAACAAATACAGCATTAGACAAGATTAATCTTGAAAACAATAAGAATCTTAATACCTTAGTGATTTGTGGCAAGCTTAAAAATAAAAATCTTAATTTCATAAAGAAAAACAAAGAACTAAAGAATGTTAATTTTACATATTTGCGAGGCATTAAAACTTTGGATTTCTCTAAGAATAAGAAATTAAAAAATGTTGTTATAGCAGAAGGAGACTTTAAGAAAATTAATTTTGGAAAAAATAGTAATTTAACTAAACTTCAGATTGATATGAGCAACAAGTTTACGGGATTAAACATAAAAGGTTTGAAAAAACTAAAAAAATTAAGAATTACTCAATGTAATAAAATAAAAAGAATTTATTCAGGAAAAAAGCAAAAGGTGAAAAGTGTAAAAGTAAAAGACTGTAAGAGAATATCAAAGAAGGATGTTAAAAGAATAAAAAAATAAATACTTGAAAAGCGTTCTCAACCATTTTTTTATAATGGGAATATTTTTAGGATGTAATACGTTTAAAAAGTATAAATAAAAGGAGGTGCTGTGATATGAAAAATAAGAAAGCAGTAAAACTATTAGCAACTATTAATGTTTTAGCAATGTTGACTATGTTAGGGCAGCCAGTTGTAAAGGCACAACAACCAAAAGAGGAGTATTTAGTAGAAATTAATGAATCTAATTTTCCAGATAATTTACTTAGAAGATACATGAATTTGGTTGTTGACTCAAATCAAAATGGAAAGATTGAACAAGATGAAGTTCAAAAAATAAAATATCTGAAATTAGGTGAATATGAAGGTGAAGGCGAGCTGGAAAAATTTACTAATTTAGGTGATGAAGGTGTAGTAAGAAATTTTAAAGGCATAGAATATCTGACTAATCTTGAGAAAATGAAGATAGCAATTCCAACTAAAATGACAAATAAAGAATCTCTTTATAAACTTACTAATTTAAAAAGTGTAACAATGCTTGGTGGATTTGGAAAAACAGATTTAAAGACTTTTGATTTTTCAAATTACAGAAAATTAAATAAAATTCAAATTGTTCAATTGAACAACCTGAAGAAAATCAACATATCAAAGAATAGTAATTTAAAAAGCTTCGAGTGTTGGGCAGGTGGTAAATTAAATGAAGTAGATTTTTCAAAATGTAAAAAAGTATCAAATATAAAAATCGTAGATACTAATATTAAAAAAATTAACATTGGAAAAAATAAAAAGTTAAAAAGCATTACCATAAAAAATGACAACAGTTTAAAAAAGATTGATATTTCCAAAGCCGGAAAAATTAAGTCTTTAAAAATTGTAAATGCTCCAAAGCTGAAGAAAATTATTACATCTAAAAAACAAAAGATTAAAAGTGTAATAGTAAAAGGATGTAAAAACATCAAAAAAAAGGACATAAGGAAAATAAAGAAAAAATAGAAAATAAACAAAAAGTAAATAGAAATACTATAGTAAAACAGGATGGAAGTTGAAAAGCTTTCATCCTGTTTTTTGTAATGGAAAAATTTTTAACTAGAGGCATACTTAGCGCGTAGAATATCATAAGTCATATTTACTGATTAAAACACATTTAAAACTGCTTAATATTTTTCCAGTAAGTATAAAAGAAAAATGAAAAGACACCGGCTAAAACTACTGCGCATACTCCGTTAGAAAAGTAACTATACAAACGTGTTTCTGAATTACAAAAAGAAAAAATATATCTGATAAGATAACAGCAAAGCATACTTATACTTAGCCAAATTACAGGCTTAATTATAAAGTCCATGCAATTAAGTTTGTGTCCAATATTCTTTTTTATACAATAATTATGCAGTAAAGTAGTTATAAGATTGCTACCAAGAAGTCCCCATAAATATCCTTTAATACCGATTGCAGGAACCAAAAACCATAGACAGAAAAGACGAATAACAGTTCCAACAACATTATGTATAAAAGCCTGATTAGTTTTGCCAAGTCCATGTAATATGGCACCCATGGTAATGGACAAATACATAAAAGGGCATATCCAGGCAAGAATTTTTATATAATCACCAGCCTGTCTGTGACCGAAGATTTCGCCACCAATAAAATCTCCAAAATACAGGAAAAATCCAATAAAGAAAATCCCCATAATTATAGAAAAACAAATAGAAGTTTCCGTAGCTTTTTTTACCTGATTATTTTTACCGCTGGTGTTAGCGTCTGCAATGGCAGGCAAAATCATGGTTGAGACAGAGGTATTAATTGCCAAGGGAAAAGTTATAACAGGAACTGCCATGCCCGTTAAAATTCCATAGACACTAAGAGCATTGTCCTTTGACAAACCACTTTTAACCAAAACAATAGGCACTAAAATTGCTTCAAAACATTGGAGAAAAGTTATCATGATTTTGTTAATTGTAAGCACATAGGAAACAGAAAAAAGTTTCTTCATGGATACAAACAAATCTTTAATTTTAAAAGAGTATTTTGGTTCTCCTGTCAAAGCAATAACACAGAAAATCACACCAATAAATTCTGAAATAATCATGGAATAAACTGCAACCATAGGTGTAATTTCGATTTTGTTTGTTATGACAACCATACCAATAATATAGACAGATGCTACTTTTGCAAGTTGTTCAAGCACTGTAGAAAAAGCAGGAACAAAAGTCTTTTTCATACCAAGATAATAACCGGTTATACAGGAGTGAAAAGCTGCAAGGGGGACAGTAAGAGACGCATATTTTATCATTTCATAACACTGGCTGTTTTTTATAATATTAACAGAAATAGGCAGAGCAAATTTATACAAAATAAAAGCCGTAAAAGCAGACAGAACAGCAGACATTACAAGGCTGCTTATTAAAATCATAAATTTGCTGTTTTTGTTTTTGCTTTCTGCAACAAATCTTGAAACAGCTATTTGGATACCACCGCAACTTACAGAGGTGGCAAATCCCAGAACCGGAAAAATTAATTGAAAAAGGCCCATTCCTTTTGCACCCATTAAGTTTGAAAGGAATATTCTATATAAAAAACCAAGAATTCTACTTAATAAAGTGGCAGATGTAAGGACAATGGTTCCTTGAATAATTTGCTTTTTTACAGACATAGTACCACCGAAAAACACTTTATTATAATTTATTCTTAACATTAAAAAAAAATGCTATTAATATTATTAAGGAGAAACCATGATTTATTTGGACAATGGGGCAACAACAAAAATATGCAAAGAAGCAGCAGAAGCCATGGAACCATATTTAAATGACATGTATGGAAATCCGTCAGGCATATATACATTATCAAAAAAATCAAGAAAGATTATAGAGGAAACAAGGGAGAAAATAGCCGGAGTTTTAAACTGCAAAGGGGAAAATATTATTTTTACGTCAGGAGGAACTGAGTCGGATAATTGGGTTTTGGAAAACGCAAAACAGTGGGGAAATCATATTGTTACTTCAAAAATAGAACACCACGCTGTTTTAAATAAATGCAGTGAGCTAGAACAAAAAGGTATGCATGTTTCCTACATTGGAACAGACAGAGAAGGGCTGATAAATCCCTACGAAATTGAAAGTTACATTAGGAATGATAAAACAATAAAAACAGGGCTAATTTCCATAATGTATGCAAATAACGAAATTGGCACAATACAGGAAATAGGAAAAATTGCGCAGATTGCTAAAAAACATAATATACTGTTTCATACAGATGCTGTGCAGGCTTTTTGCCATGTACCAATTGATGTGGAAAAATTGCAGGTGGATATGTTAAGTGCCAGCGCCCACAAGTTTTACGGCCCTAAAGGAATAGGCTTTTTGTATATAAAAGAGCCGAAAAAAATGAATCCACTGGTGTATGGTGGAAGTCAGGAATTTGGCAAAAGAGCAGGCACTGAAAATGTAGCAGCTATTGTGGGCATGGGGGTGGCGGTAGAAACTGCCAAAAATATAATAACCAAAAGATTGGAAAAAGAGAGCAGACTTAGAGATTATCTAATTAACAGAATGTTAAGAGAAATTCCATACGTGAGATTAAACGGCCATCAGATAAAACGACTACCGGGAAATGCTAATTTTACAATAGCAGGAATTGATGGAACATCACTTGTAATACTAATGGATAATGAAGGTGTGTGTATTTCTGCCGGTTCAGCATGTTCTTCTTCATCAGATAAGCCGTCTCATGTTATAACCGCAATTGGCGTATCGGATAAATTTGCATACGGAACCATTAGAATTACATTATCCTACGAAAACACAAAAGAAGAGATTGATTACACAGTAAATAAACTGAAAGAAAATATTTTGAAAATGAGAAAAGCGGGAAATTAGAAAAGGAGCTGTGCGCCGGTGATTAGATATCTTTAAGGCGACAGCTCTATGTTTAAATTAAAGCGTAAATATTTTTAAATCAAAAGAATTAGCAATTTCGTATGCTTTATCAAAACCGTAACCAATGTATTCAGCTTTATGAGCGTCAGAACCAAGGGTAACATATTTTCCACCTAATTCCTTATATCTTTTAATAATATCAGTATGTGGATTAAAAAAGTCAAAACCTTTAGATAAGTTAGAAGTGTTAATTTCCAACTTAATGTCTTTTTCTATAATGAATTTTAAAATCTCATCAATAACATCCTGGTAATCACGTGGTGAATAGTTTGAGTCTCTGTTTGGACTGTATCTTACAACATAGTCTAAATGACCTAAAGTATCAATTTGGCTGAATTCTAATAAGCCTTCCAAAAGAGTTTTAAAATAAAGTTCAAAAGCATCCCTGTCCTGTCTGTTTTTCCAAAAATCTGTATAATATGGGTCCATGTTGTCCACAATATGACAGGAGCCAATTATAAAATCCAACGCTGATGCATTTATAAGCTCCAGGCATTGAGTACCTGTACCTTTCATAAGCCCCAACTCAATGCCTTTAAAAAGTTTAATTTTATTTTTGTATTGTTCTTTTTTTTGAGATAAAACCAAATTATATTTAGGAAGGTCAATAAGAGGAGTTTCGCCTTCAACAGGCCAGTTAAAATCCTCATGGTCGGTTATGACAATTTGGTTCATTTTTAACTCAATTGCTTTTGAAATAATATTGTCGATTTTTTCTTCTGAGTCAAAAGAAAATTTGCTATGAACATGATAATCTGAAAACATAATATTAGTCCTTTTTATTTTTTTGCAAAATTCACGTTAAAATTTAACTTAGAATTTTAAATAAAATATAGCAAAAACAACAATAAAAATCTACAATAACGTTTCATTATCAAAAAATTGACAAAAATTTAACAAAAAACCAAGAAAAACCATAAAAACACCTTGATATTTACAGAGTAATTATGTAAAATAATCAATAGGTTAATGAAAATTAACAATAAAAATTTTAAATTTTTCAGGAGGAAAAATCAAATGGCAGTTAAAGTTGCAATTAACGGATTTGGACGTATTGGACGTCTTGCTTTCAGACAGATGTTTGGTGCTGAAGGTTATGAAGTAGTAGCTATCAACGACTTAACAAGTCCTAAAATGTTAGCTCACTTATTAAAGTATGATTCATCACAGGGTAAATATGAAAAGGCTGATACAGTTTCAGCTACAGAAGATTCTATCATCGTTGATGGTAAGGAAATCAAGATTTATGCAGAAGCTGATGCTTCAAATTGCCCTTGGGGAGAATTAAACGTAGACGTAGTATTAGAATGTACAGGATTCTATACATCAAAGGACAAAGCACAGGCTCATATCAAAGCTGGTGCTCGTAAGGTTGTTATTTCAGCTCCAGCTGGAAATGATCTTCCTACAATCGTTTACAATACAAACCACAATACATTAAAGCCAGAAGATACAATTATCTCAGCTGCTTCATGTACAACAAACTGTTTAGCACCTATGGCTGATGCTCTTAACAAGTACGCTCCAATCCAGAGTGGTATCATGTTAACAATTCATGCTTACACAGGTGATCAGATGACTCTTGATGGCCCTCAGAGAAAGGGTGACTTAAGAAGATCAAGAGCTGCTGCAGTTAACATCGTTCCTAACTCAACAGGTGCTGCAAAAGCTATCGGATTAGTAATTCCAGAATTAAACGGAAAATTAATCGGATCTGCACAGAGAGTTCCAGTTCCAACAGGATCAACAACAGTTCTTACTGCTGTAGTTAAAGGAAAAGATATCACAGTTGAAGGTATCAACGCAGCTATGAAGGCAGCTTCAAACGAATCATACGGATACAATGAAGACGAAATCGTTTCTTCAGATATCGTAGGTATGAGATATGGTTCATTATTTGATGCTACACAGACAATGGTATCAAAGGTTGACGAAGACACATATGAAGTACAGGTTGTTTCATGGTATGACAATGAAAATTCATACACAAGCCAGATGGTTAGAACAATCAAATACTTCTCAGAACTTGCATAAGTTTAAGAATATTAAGATCCAAAAGGGTCCGGCTTTAATGGGCCGGGCCCTTTGTCTATGTATGGGCTTTTAGTTTATACAGTATGGATTTTTAAATATGAAAATTAGAAAGGAAAGTTAATATGCTTAACAAAAAATCAGTTGATGATATCAATGTAAAAGGATTAAAGGTATTAGTTCGTTGTGATTTCAACGTACCTTTAAAGGAAGGCGTTATTACTGATGAAAACCGTCTTGTAGCAGCTCTTCCAACAATCAAAAAATTAATTAATGATGGTGGTAAGGTTATCCTTTGCTCACATCTTGGAAAGCCAAAGGGAGAACCAAAGCCTGAATTATCACTTGCACCAGTTGCAGTAAGACTTTCAGAATTATTAGGACAGGAAGTTAAGTTTGCAGCAGATGATAATGTTGTAGGTGAAAATGCAAAAGCAGCAGTAGCAGCTATGCAGGATGGTGACGTAGTATTACTTCAGAATACACGTTATAGAGCAGAAGAAACAAAGAACGGAGAAGCTTTCTCAAAAGAACTTGCTTCACTTTGTGATGTATTTGTAAATGATGCATTTGGTACAGCTCATAGAGCACATTGTTCAAACGTTGGTGTAACAGAATATGTTGACACAGCAGTAGTTGGTTACTTAATGCAGAAGGAAATTGATTTCTTAGGAAATGCAGTAAACAATCCTGTAAGACCTTTCGTAGCTATTCTTGGTGGTGCTAAGGTTGCTGACAAATTAAATGTTATCAATAACTTACTTGAAAAGTGCGATACTTTAATTATCGGTGGTGGTATGGCATACACATTCGTTAAGGCTCAGGGCGGAAATGTTGGTATCTCTTTAGTAGATGACAGCAAGCTTGATTACTGTAATGATATGCTTAAGAAAGCAGAAGAATTAGGAAAGAAGATTTTACTTCCAATCGATACAGTTGCAGCTGATGGATTCCCAGATCCAATTGATGCAGAAATCGAAACAATGATAGTTCCAACAAATGCAATTCCTGATGACAAAGAAGGACTTGACATTGGACCTAAAACAAGAGAATTATTTGCTGATGCAGTAAAGAATGCTAAGACAGTAGTATGGAACGGACCTATGGGTGTTTCAGAAAATCCATGTCTTGCAGCAGGTACTATTGCAGTAGCTCAGGCTTTAGCTGATACAGATGCTACAACAATTATCGGTGGTGGTGATTCAGCAGCAGCAGTAAACAACCTTGGATTTGGTGATAAGATGACTCACATCTCAACAGGTGGTGGGGCAAGCTTAGAATTCTTAGAAGGAAAAGACTTACCAGGCGTTGTGGCAGCAAACGACAAATAACGCTAAGGCAAATGAGTCCATTTACACAAAAACAAATTAAGAACAATGAATGCTTGCATTCATTTGTTCAATGATTTGTTTTTGTGAAGCTGGCGAATGCCAGCGTGCTTATTGATGCTTTGCATCAATAAGAAAACGGCGAAAGAATGGTAGGTCATAACGTTGCCAGCGTGCTTATTGATGCTTTGCATCAATAAGAAAACGACGAAAGAATGGTAGGTCATAACGTTGCCAGCGTGCTTATTGACGTAGAACGTCAATAAGAAATGGCGAAAGAATAAAGGAGATTTCATAATGAGAAAGAAGATTATTGCAGGCAACTGGAAAATGAACAAGACTCCAAGTGAGGCAGTTGCATTAATTAATGAATTAAAACCATTAGTAGCTAATGATGAAGTTGACGTAGTATTCTGCGTACCAGCAATCGATTTAGTTCCAGCTATGGAAGCTACTAAGGGGACAAATATTAATATTGGTGCTGAAAACATGTATTTTGAAGAAAGCGGTGCTTACACAGGTGAAATCGCTCCTAACATGCTTACAGACATTGGTGTAAAATATGTTATCATCGGACATTCAGAAAGAAGAGAATACTTTGCTGAAACTGATGAAACAGTAAACAAAAAAGTTCTTAAGGCTTTCGAACATGGTATTACACCAATTATCTGCTGTGGTGAAACTCTTGAACAGAGAGAACAGGGAATCACAATTGATTTCATTCGTCAGCAGATTAAGGTTGCATTTAACAATGTAACAGCAGATCAGGCTAAGGAAGCAGTTATTGCTTACGAACCAATTTGGGCAATCGGAACAGGTAAGACAGCTACATCTGATCAGGCTGAAGAAGTATGTGCAGCTATTAGAGCTTGCATCGCTGAAGTATATGATGATGCTACAGCAGCAGCTATCAGAATCCAGTATGGTGGATCAATGAATGCAGGAAATGCTGCAGAATTACTTGCTAAACCTGACATTGATGGTGGTTTAGTTGGTGGAGCCAGCCTTAAGGTTGACTTTGGACAGATCGTTAATTACAACAAATAATATATAACCCACAGGACACTGTTCCGCAGTGTCCTGTTTTAGTAAAAAAAGGGGATAAGATAATTATGAGAACAGGTAGAATAAAAGTATTATTATCAATAGCTGCCGTATTGTTTATGTGTACAATGTTTAATTGTAATGCACAGGCAAAAATGAATGTGACAGTGTCACCGGCCAAATTAGTTCAAAATGCAAAAAAACACCCAACAGTATATGATAGCTCAGTTGCTCATTGTATGGCTTTAAATGAATATACAGAGAGCATGAGAAAAGCAGGAGGAGGAAAACTTACATTTAAAAAAGGAACATATAGATTCCAGTATTCTGTATGTATACCATCTAATGTAACAGTTGTTTTTGAAGATGGTGTTGTTATTGAGAATATATTTGATACAAAAGCACATATTAAACCTGCAACAGCTATGTGGCAGTTGGTTCCAAAGAACATGACTTACAAGAATAAGGCAATTGGTAAATATAATGGAACATCGAATGCAAAAATGATAGCTAAAGGCAAGGTTGTATTCGATATGAAGTATATTAAAGGTTTATCCATTGTAGCAGTTCATTGTAAGAATATTGAAATTTCAGGTATTACTTTCAAAGGTATGAATGGTAATCACTACATTGAAGTAAATGGTGCTAAAAATGTAAAAATTAACAAGTGCAAATTCAACAAAGCAAAGAAAGGTTCACCACAAAAAGCTTATGTTAAAGAAGCAATTAACATTGATATGGCTGATGAAATAACAGGTGGTGTTGGTTGTACTTGGGCAAAACAGGACAAAACACCATGTGTAAACATTAAAGTTACTAATAGTGTATTTCAGGGAATGAGCAGAGGTGTAGGAACACATAACTATTCTCAAACAAAGAAAAAGAAAAATATTTATCATTCAAAGATTTTAATTAAAGGAAATACTTTTAAAAATCTTTATGATGCAGGTGTTTATCTGATGAATTGGAAAAACACAAAGATATTAAATAACAGATTTATTAAAAATGGAAAAGGAAACAATCTAACAAGCACTAACACAGGTCATGCAATTTCAGGAAGTGGCGTTAAGAATATTACAATAACAGGAAATCATTTTAAACAAATTAAAAAGAATCCTATTAATTTTAACGGTCAGGAAAATGTAGGAAATGGTGCAGGTGCATATACTAGAATTTATGTATATATAACTAAAAAAGAAGCTGAAAAAATGCTTGATAATACTTCCGAAAAATGTGGTAACGATCCAAAGTTCCCAGGCTACGATGTAGTTTATTTTAGAAATGACGGAAGAAGAACAAAAGAAAACGCAGTGGGCATTAATTTTGCTAAACAAAAAGTAAATTTTAACATAGAATAAGGAGAAAAGAAAATGGCAAAGAAACCAGTAGTATTAATGGTCTTAGATGGCTATGGATTAAATGAAAAGACAGAAGGAAATGCTATTGCAATGGCAAACACACCTGTTATGGACAAATTAATGGCAGAATATCCTTTTGTAAAAGGAAATGCGTCAGGTTTGGCAGTAGGACTTCCTGATGGTCAGATGGGTAACTCAGAAGTAGGTCATATGAATATTGGTGCAGGAAGAATTATATATCAGGATCTTACAAGAATTACAAAAGATATTGAAGATGGTACATTCTTCGAAAACAAAGTATTATTACAGGCAATTGAAAACTGTAAGAAAAACAATTCAGACTTACATTTGTGGGGCTTGTTATCAGATGGTGGTGTACACAGCCATAACTCACATTTATATGGTTTATTGGAAATGGCAAAAAAGAATGGCCTTGAAAACGTGTATGTACACGCATTCTTAGATGGTAGAGATACACCTCCTGCATCAGGAAAAGATTATGTACAGCAGTTAGAAGACAAAATGAAGGAAATCGGAGTAGGAAAGATTGCTTCATTATCAGGCCGTTACTATGCAATGGATAGAGATAACAACTGGGATCGTGTAAAATTAGCTTACGATTCATTAGTTACAGGAGAAGGTGTTAAGGCTACAGATGCTGTTAAGGCTGTAGAAGATTCATACGCAAATGACAAGACAGACGAATTTGTATTACCAACAGTTATTACAGATGAAAATGGCCAGCCATTATCATTAGTAAAAGATGGTGATTCAGTTATCTTCTTTAACTTTAGACCTGATAGAGCAAGAGAAATCACAAGAGCATTCTGTGATGACAAATTTACAGGCTTTGAAAGAGATTTCTTAAAATTAACATATGTATGCTTCAAGGATTACGATGAAACAATTCCTAACAAGCTTGTTGCATTTGAAAAAGAAGAAATTAAAAATACATTTGGTGAATTTTTAGCAGCACATGGAAAGAAACAGCTACGTTTGGCAGAGACAGAAAAGTATGCTCATGTTACATTCTTCTTTAACGGTGGTGTTGAAGATCCTAACGTGGATGAATTCAGATTATTAGTAAATTCTCCAAAGGATGTTGCTACTTATGACTTAAAACCAGAAATGAGTGCACCTGAAGTAGGTATGGACTTAGTTGAAGCTATTAAATCAGATAAGTATGACGTAATCGTTATTAACTTTGCAAATCCTGACATGGTAGGTCATACAGGTGTAATTCCTGCAGCAGTAAAGGCTGTTGAAAGAGTTGACAGTCTTGTTGGAGATGCTGTTCAGGCAGTAAAAGACGTAGATGGTGTATTGTTTATTTGCGCTGACCATGGAAATGCTGAAAAGATGATTGATTACGAAACAGGTGCTCCACATACAGCACATACAACAAATCCGGTTCCATTTATTTTAGTAAATGCAGATCCTTCATGGAAATTAAGAGAAGGTGGATGTTTAGCAGACATTGCCCCAACACTTATTGAAGTAATGGGAATGGAACAGCCAAAAGAAATGACAGGAAAGTCATTGATAATTAAATAATAGCAATTAAAATAGTCATCAGACAAACTAATGTAAGTTAGAATTGTTTGATGACTATATTTGAAAAAAGGGAAATTATGACAAACAGAAGAAGAAAAGTACGCAAAAATTATAATAAGTATCATTCAATATACCACAGACATAGAAGATTAAACGTTAAACGTATAGTAATAAGTGTGGGCACATTAATTGTTTTAGGTGTATTAATGGTTATAGGAATAACGACCTTAGTATCAAACAACAAATCAGTTAAGGTTGTTCAAAATAATATAGAATTGCCAACAAAAGTAGCAGATAAAAAAGTAAAAAATACAGTTAAAAATGCAGCCCAAAATATTAAACCTACAGAAGTTTCTATAGTTGCAGTGGGGGATAATCTGGTTAGTGACTCGGTTCTTTATACTGCCAAACGTTATGGTGGTGGCAAATATGATTTTTCAGAAGTATTTGAAAAAATGAAATCTGATTTTAAGGCAGCAGATATTGCCATAATTAACCAGGAAACAATGTTAGGCGGAAAGCAGTTTGAATATCAGGGTTTTCCGTTATTTAACACACCTGATTCTATGGGAAGGGCTGTAATAGATGCCGGATTTGATATAGTCCAGTGTGCTTCAAATCATTCTTTGGATACCAAAGTTGAAGGTATGCAACATGCAATTAAGTTTTGGAAGAAACATAAGAATGAAATAATGATGGTTGGCTTAAATGAAAATGAGGAAGAATATAATAGTATACCAATTTACGAATGTAAGGGTATAAAATTCGCAGTTCTAAATTATACGTATGGACTTAATGGTTTAAAACTTCCACAGGAGTATTCATATATAGTTAATTTAATGGACAAACAACATAAAGAAAAAGTAAAATCCGATATTGAAAGAGCAGAAAAAGAAGCTGATTTTACAATTGTCCTACCACACTGGGGGCAGGAATATGTACAGCCTGAACCAATTAAGGAACAGGTGCAGTGGGCGAAGCTTATGGTAGAAGCCGGAGCTGATTTGATTATTGGAACTCATCCCCATGTATGTGAAAAGATTCAGTGGATTAAAACAGACAATGGAAATAAGGCATTGTGCTATTATTCTTTAGGTAACTACACATCAGGTCAACAGCAGTGGGAAACACTTATGGGTGGCATGGCAACTCTTACAGTTAGAAAAGACAATAAAGGAACAAGAATTATAAAGAAAACAGCTGGAGTTGTGCCTACAATCAATCATTATGTTTGGGGCAAATCTGAAAATGTTATAAGAAAACAATATACCTACAGACTAACTGATTATAATGACTCAATGTTAAGAGAACATAGTATTCAATGGTATGATCCTGTAAAATATCAGGACTACGTTGATTTGTCCAAAAAAGTGTTTGGCAAATTTATAAAAAAATAAAAGGATAAAAATCTCCTAGATGTGCAAAATAAGAAAAAGCATGTTAGGAGGTTTTTTATGTATAAATTTTTAAAAATTGTTAATGTAAAAGGCAGAGAAGTAATGGATTCAAGAGGAAATCCAACAGTTGAAGCGGAAGTTACTGTTAAGGTTGACGGTAAGGCAGGAGAGTTATATACAGGTTGTGCCATTGTGCCATCAGGGGCTTCAACAGGAAAGTTTGAGGCAGTGGAACTACGTGATAGGGGTGAAAGATATAATGGAAATGGCGTGAAAAAAGCCGTAAAAAATGTAAATGAAATTATTTATCCTGCATTAGAAGGCATCAATGGCTTAAATCAGAATAAAGTAGACAGCATAATGTTAAAGCTTGATGGAACATCTAACAAGGAAAATCTTGGAGCTAATAGTATTCTTGCAGTATCAATGGCAAATATGAAAGCCTGTGCAAAAGCATTAAAGCTTCCTGATTATAAATATATTGGTGGTATTTGTGGAAGAAAAATGCCTATACCAATGATGAATATTTTAAATGGTGGTGCTCATGCGTCAAATAATGTGGATATACAGGAGTTTATGATATTACCTGTAGGGGCAAAATCTTTTAAGGAAGGGCTTAGATGGTGCAGTGAGGTCTATCATTGCCTTAAAGGGCTGTTAAAAGAACGTAATTTGTCAGTAGCTGTTGGAGATGAAGGTGGCTTTGCACCGGATTTAGAAAGCGAAGAACAGGTTCTGGATATTATAGTTGAAGCAGTAGAAAAGAGTGGCTTTCAAAAAGGAAAGGACTTTAAAATTTCTTTGGATGTGGCAGCATCTGAATGGAAAGGAAGTTCAGTTGGAAAATATACTATGCCAAAGAAAAATAAAAATGTAACATCAGATGAATTAATTGAGATGTGGGAAAATATAGTTAATAAATATCCTATTTTTTCAATTGAAGACCCATTGGATGAAGAAGACTGGGATGGTTGGAAGAAACTAACGCAGAGAATAGGAAGTAAAGTAAGATTAGTAGGTGATGATTTATTTGTCACAAATGTAAACAGACTGCAAAAAGGCATTAAAGAGAAAAGCGCCAATGCAATATTGATTAAACCAAATCAGATAGGCTCAATTACTGAAACTATAAAGGCAGTACAATTGGCACAGAAAAAAGGCATGATAGCCATAATGTCTCATCGCTCAGGAGAAAGCGAGGATACAACAATAGCAGATTTGGCAGTGGCACTTAATACAGGCTATATAAAAACCGGTGCCCCATGCAGAGGAGAGAGAACTGCCAAATATAATCAATTACTACGAATTGAGGAAATGTTGTAAAAATCCTTAACACAAACTGCTGTAAAAATACTCTTGATTTAGAGAGCATAATATGATAATATTGTCTTTGCGTGATACGAAATATTAAGGATT
This sequence comes from Eubacterium sp. AF34-35BH, assembly GCF_003477765.1. Classification (NCBI taxonomy): domain Bacteria; kingdom Bacillati; phylum Bacillota; class Clostridia; order Eubacteriales; family Eubacteriaceae; genus Eubacterium; species Eubacterium sp. AF34-35BH. Next base: position 37,772 of record NZ_QUDZ01000003.1, on the reverse strand, counting down.
GGTATCCTTGTAATAGATAGAGGAGGAAAAAACTAATGACATTACTTAGAGTATTAACAGTAGTATTTATGATCGTATGTTTAATTATTACAGTAGTAATCTTACTTCAAGAAGGAAAACAGGCAGGACTTACTGGTGCAATCAGTGGTGCAGCTGACACATATTGGGGAAAGAACAAGGGCCGTTCAATGGAAGGTAAACTTGAGAAGGCTACAAAGATTTGCGTTGTATTATTCTTTGTACTTTCAGTAATTCTCAATATGGGATTTATCGGATTTTAAGATAAAATAAAATGTTGACTGATTAAGGTGTAGGTTTCTACACCTTTTTTCTTTGTAAAAAAATACCAAATAAGTATAAACAGTTTGGACAGATTAAGGTATAATGTTTTTGGATATTATTTAAGAAGAAAACGGAATTTATGATAGACAAATAGATAAAGGGAGATTTGAATGGATTTAATAGAAGAAAAGAAAAAAATAATACTTCAGTTAATGAATGACAAACATTATGTACCAATGAAATTTAAAGAGTTGGTTGTTATTTTAAATGTTAGAAAAGAAGACAGAGGGTTGCTTGACATTGTTTTAACTGAATTACTAAACGAAGGGAAAATAACAATATCAAAAAAAGGAAAATATAGTATTCCACAGGAAGAGTACAGACAGGGACTTTTTATTGGAAATGAAAAAGGTTTTGGCTTTGTAGAAGTTGAAGGCGAGGAAGAGGATTATTTTATACCAAAAGGAAATGTTAATGGTGCCTTTCATCATGATATGGTATTGATTGCGGTAGATCCTATCCAAACAGGAAAGAGAAAAGAAGGCAAAGTTATCAAGATTATTTCTCACGAAATCAGAGAAGTAGTAGGTTATTTTCAGAAAAATAAAAGTTTTGGTTATGTTATTCCTGACAATAAGAAAATTTTTAGTGATATTTATATTGCAGGGAAAGATACAAAAGGGGCAGTAGATGGTCACAAAGTTGTTGCAAAAATTAAAACTTATGGCACAAAGGATAGAAAACCTGAAGGTGTTGTAACAGAAATTCTAGGTCACGTAAATGATCCAGGTGTAGATATTTTATCGATTGTGAAAAATTATGACATACCTTGTGAGTTTCCTGAAGAAGTAATGGAACAGATTGAAAATATTCCATCTGAAGTGGAAGAAGAAGATAAGGTAGGCAGATTTGATATTCGAGGCCTTCAGACCGTAACTATTGACGGTGAGGATGCTAAGGATTTAGATGATGCTATTACTTTGACAAAAGAAGATGGGATTTACACTTTAGGTGTTCATATTGCAGATGTATCCCACTATGTTACTGAAAATTCACCATTAGATAAAGAGGCTGTGAAAAGAGGAACAAGCGTATACTTAGTAGACAGAGTTATTCCTATGTTACCTCATAAATTATCCAATGGAATTTGTTCACTTAATCAGGGTGAGGACAGGCTTGCCCTTAGCTGTATAATGAAAATTAATGAAAAAGGTGAAATCGTAGACCATCAGGTCAAAGAAACTTTAATAAATGTTGATAGACGAATGACATATACAGCAGTAAATGATATTATAACAAATAAGGATGAAGCCACAATTAAGCAGTATGAGGATTTTGTGCCAATGTTTAATTTAATGGCTGAGTTATCAAAAATACTTAGAGATAAAAGATACAAAAGAGGTGCCATTGATTTTGATTTTCCAGAGTGTAAAATCAAACTTGACGAAAAAGGCTATCCTATATCAATTGAACCTTATGATAGAAATGCAGCTACAAAAATTATTGAAGATTTTATGTTGGCAGCTAATGAGACAATAGCCGAATATTTTTATTGGCAGCAGGTGCCTTTTGTATACAGAAATCACGAAAAGCCGGATAGTGACAGAATGAAAGCTTTGGCAACATTTATTACCAACTTTGGTTATTCTGTAAAATTATCAGGAGAGGAAGTACATCCAAAAGAAATACAAAAATTGTTAAATAACATTGAAGGAACACCGGAAGAGGCTATGATAAGCAGGGTAACTCTTCGCTCAATGAAAAGAGCAGAGTACACACCTGAATGTTTGGGACATTTTGGCTTGGCTGCAAAATATTATACGCATTTTACATCGCCTATTAGAAGATATCCTGATTTGCAGATACATCGTATTATAAAAGAATGTATTAACGGGAAGATGACGGATAAGCATGCTGAACATTACAAGAGCATACTACCTGAAGTGACAAAGAATTGTAGCACAAATGAAAGACGTGCAGATGATGCAGAAAGAGACACAGAAAAGCTAAAGCAGGCAGAATATATGCGTGGACAAATTGGCGAAGAATTTGTAGGTGTGATTTCAGGTGTTACAAACTTTGGTTTGTATGTAGAATTGCCTAATACAATAGAAGGTTTGGTGCATGTTTCAAATATGTGTGACGACCATTATATATATGATGAGGATTCTTTCTCAATGACAGGTGAAGCCACTAAGAAGACATATAAGTTGGGCCAGCCTGTAAGAATACGTGTTGAGGCGGCAGACAAATTAACAAGAACGATTGATTTTAGTCTGGTGTAAATTATTTGAAACAGATTATATTTTGTATGAATTATTTGAAATGAATTAAAGCCGGTATAAAAAATTCGAAACAAATTAGTTCTGATTTAAACAATTTGAAATAGATTATATCCGGTATGGTAATATAAAATATTATTAGTGATTAACTTTAAAGAAAGGAAAGAGTATGGCTTCAGGAAAATTAATTGCAAGCAATAAGAAAGCAAGACATGATTATTTTATAGAAGATACTTATGAGGCAGGAATTGTTTTACATGGAACAGAAGTTAAGTCTTTACGTGCAGGCCATTGCAGTATAAAAGAGTCATTTGTAAGAATTGAAAATGGCGAAGTTATAATATACGGAATGCATATTAATCCTTATGAAAAGGGAAACATTTTCAACAAAGATCCTTTAAGACCAAAGAAATTAATGCTTCATAAATATGAAATTAATAAATTATTTGGAAAACTAAATGAAAAAGGGTTGACCTTAGTACCTTTAAGAGTTTATTTTAAAGGAAGTCTGGTAAAGGTTGAAATAGGACTTGCCAGAGGTAAAAAACTATATGACAAGAGAGCAGACATTAAAAAGCGTGATTTGAAGAGAGAGCACGAAAAAGAGTTTAAGATTCATATGCGCTAGTTATAAATAAGGAGGATAAAATGTATACAGAATCATTAGTAAAGTTAGGAAAAGTACGTTCAGAAATCAGAGAAATTTTTGAATATGGTAATAAGAGAAAGGCTGAAATCGGAGCAGAGAATGTTTTTGATTTTAGTATTGGTAATCCAAGTGTACCTGCACCAAAAAGTGTAGATGATGCCATTATTGATTTAGTTAATAATTTTGATTCAGTAGCCCTTCATGGATATACATCAGCTCAGGGTGATGCACATGTTAGGGAAACAATTGCAAATTATATTAATGACAAATTTGGGACGAATGTTACAGCAAACAATATTTACATGACATGTGGAGCAGCAGCATCACTTACAATTGTAATGAATGCAATTTTACAAAAAGATGACGAGTGTATTGTATTTACTCCTTATTTTCCTGAATACGGGGTGTTTATTGAAAGAACAGGCGCTAAATTAGTAGAAGTTAAGTCACAGGAAAAGACTTTCCAGATTGACATGGATAATTTCGAAAAAGCCATTAATGAAAAAACAAAGGCAGTAATAATTAATTCACCTAACAATCCATCAGGTGTTGTTTATACTGTAGAAACAATTGAAAAAATGTGTCAGTTATTAAAAAAGAAAGAAGAGGAATATGGACATCCTATTTTCCTTATTACTGATGAACCATATAGAGAGTTAGTTTATGATGATACAGAAGTACCATATGTTATTAATTATTATGACAATACTTTTGTATGCTATTCATATAGTAAGGCATTATCTCTTCCGGGAGAAAGAATTGGATACATAGTAGTATCACCAAAGATGATTGATGAAGAAGATGCTTACGCAGCAGTTTGTGGAGCCGGAAGAGCTTTAGGCTATGTATGTGCCCCAAGTATGCTTCAAAGAGTAATTGAAAGGTGCATAAGTGATACATCTGATATTTCAATTTATAAAGAAAACAGAGATTTATTATATAATGCTTTAACAAAAATGGGCTTTGAATGTGTTTACCCTGATGGTGCATTTTACTTATTTGTAAAAGCCATGGGAGAGGACGCTTACGAATTTTGTGAAAAGGCAAAAGAATACGAATTATTACTTGTACCTGCTGACAGTTTTGGAACACCGGGATATGTAAGAGTTTCTTATTGTGTTCAGACAAAGCAGATTGAAGATGCGCTTCCTGCATTTGAAAAGTTAGCAGAAAGTTATAAGTAAACAGGAGTTTAACAATGAGTGATCAATATAGTTGTGAATTTTGTAGCAATTACGTATATGACGAAGAATATGAAGAATACGGCTGTGTTGTAAATATGGATGAAGATGATTTAGCCATGTTAATGCAGTTTAAGAGAGCAACATGTCCGTATTTCTCCTATGGTGATGAATACAGAATTGCAAGAAAACAGTAGAATTATTTCGGAGAAAAAATGAAACAGGAAAGCTATATAAAAATAACAGAAGCTGTTAGAAAAAAGAAAAACGGAGTTAAAATAGTTACAGGAATAAACAGGATAGTTACAATAATGATTTATGTTTTATTTGCTGTAATTATTTTAATGTCTGCGTTTATGCAGTATCAAAACAATAGTGGTACCTGTGTAAGAGTTGTGCTTGTATGTAGCATATCTTTTGTGGCAGTTACAATATTCAGATATATTATTGACGAAAAAAGACCTTATGTTGTATATGATTTTTCACCGTTGATTGTAAAAGAAAAAAAAGGTCAGTCAATGCCAAGTCGTCATGTTTTTTCTGCCTTTGTAATTGCTATGTCAGCTTTGTATATTTGTATCCCTTTGGGGATTTTTATGATGCTTCTTGCTGTTATTATGGCATTTGAGAGAGTAATTTGTGGAGTTCATTTTCCAAAGGATGTAATAGCAGGGGCAGTTATAGGAATTGCATCAGGAATAATTGGATTTTATTTAATTTAACAATTACATTGTCAAAAGGTTTTATACCATCTGTACAGCATGAGTGGATAACCTTAGGACAAGCTAAAGGATGAGGAAAATTATGTCAAAAGAAAATAAGTTTTTAAAGGACATGACAAAGGGCACACCTTGGAAATTGCTTTTGCAGTTTGCAGTACCTTTGTTTATTGGAAACATATTCCAGCAATTGTATAACATGGTGGATTCCATAATTGTTGGAAATTTTGTTGGTCCTAATGCGTTAGGCGCAATCGGAACAACAAACTCACTTAATTTTTTATTCTTTTCCTTAGTAGCAGGTTTATCTGTTGGAATAGGAATAATTGTCGCACAGTTTTTTGGCTCAAATAATGAAGAGAAGGTAAAAGACACAATAGGAAATGCAATATGGATTGTGCTTATAAGTTCAGTAATAATGGCTTGTATAGGCTTTTTTATAGCAAAACCGGTATTAGTGTTACTTAGAACAGATAAGGTTATTTTAGGTGACGCAACAGCTTATTTAAAAGTTACATCCATAGGTATTTGCTGTACAGGTTTATACAACGGAGTATCAAGTATACTTAGAGCCTTAGGAGACAGTAAAACACCTTTAATATTTTTAATATTTGCAAGTCTTGTTAATGTTGTGCTTGATTTGTGGTTTGTATTAGGACTTGGCTGGGGAGTTGTAGGCGCAGGTGTTGCCACAGCATTTTCACAGTTTTTATCAGCAGTTACATGTATTTTTTATGCATATAAGAGCAATACTTATTTTAGGCTAAAAAAGAAGAATTTAAAACTTAACAGTTATATTGTAGAGAAGAGTTTAAGACTGGGTATACCTGTAGCATTACAGAATTCATTAATAGCCTTTTCATTAATAGTATTACAGGCTATTGTTAATGGTTATGGAGCAACATTTACTACAGCTTTTACAGTTATTTCAAGAATAGAAACATTAGTTCAGCAGCCATTCATGTCACTAGGAGCAGCAGTTTCTACATATACAGGTCAGAATCTTGGTGCAGGAAAGACAGACAGAGTTGTGAAAGGATTTAATTCTTCAAATGTTATGAATGTAATATTTTCAGCAGTAGTCCTTGTTCTGTTTTGGACTTTCACATCACCAATTGTGTCAATATTCGGAAAAGATGCTGAAGTTTTACGGATAGCTTCAGATGGTCTTAGAATAACAAGTTGTTTCTATGTATTTTTAGGTCTCATTTATACAACACGAAATGTATTAAATGGTGCCGGGGATGCAATGTTTTCTCTTTTTACGGGCATAGTGGAATGTATAGGAAGAGTTGGATTTGCATATCCATTAACATTAATTCCATTTTTAGGTAGTTATGGTGTATTTGTTGCAACAGGAATTACATGGATGCTAAACGGGTTATTTAGTTTAATAAGATACAAACGTGGAAAGTGGAAAACTATTAATTTAGTTGTACATAATGAATAGAGTGTGAAGTTGGTTAAGGAGGCAGAATGTACGAAAATAAAGAAGAATTGGAAAAAGTAATTCTGGTGGCTGTTTCCACAGGTCATGAGGAAGATGCACAGGAATCATTAGATGAATTAGAAGAATTAGTAAGTACAGCCGGGGCTGTTGTAGTTGGAAGAGTTGTACAGAATCTTGAACATATAAATAATACAACCTATGTTGGAACAGGTAAAGTAAAGGAAATTAAAGATTTAATTTGGGAAACAGATGCAGATGCCATTGTATGTGACGATGAACTATCACCTGCCCAGTATAAGAACCTTGAAGATGAATTGGAAGTTAAGGTTATGGACAGAACCCTTATTATATTAGATATTTTCGCAGGTAGGGCAAAAACTGCTGAAGGTAAGATTCAGGTAGAATTGGCACAGCTTAGATACCGTTCAACAAGACTTATTGGTATGAGAAATCTATCAAGACAGGGTGGTGGAATCGGTACAAGAGGACCTGGTGAAAAGAAACTTGAAGTTGACAGACGTTTAATTAGAAACAGAATTTCACAGTTAAAAGAACAGGTTTCAGAAATGGAGAACCACAGACAGGTAACAAGGGCGAAACGTCAGGACAATCCTGTTCCGGTAGTTGCGATTGTAGGCTATACAAACGCAGGAAAATCAACACTTCTTAACACAGTAACAAACGCTGAAGTTTTAGAAGAGGATAAGCTTTTTGCAACCCTTGATCCAACAACAAGAAACTACAAATTACCGGATGGGCAGGAAGTGCTTTTGACAGATACAGTAGGTTTCATAAGAAAATTACCACACCACTTAATAGATGCTTTTAGAAGTACGTTAGAGGAAGCAAAATATTCTGACATTATTATTCATGTAGTGGATGCCTCTAATCCGTCAATGGATAAAAATGTTCACGCAGTGTACGAAACTCTCGATAACTTAGGTGTAAAAGACAAAACGATTATTACCGTTTTCAACAAAGAAGATAAGTTGGAAACAAAACCTATATTAAGAGATTTCAAGGCAGATTACGTTGTACATGGTGCCATTAAAAAGGGCATAGGAATTGATGACATAAACGAGGCAATTGAGAATGCAGTTAAGTCAATGCGTGTATTGTACGAAAACGTATTTACTTATGCCGAAGCAGGCAAGACAGGCCTTATTAGAAAATATGGTCAGTTACTTGAAGAAGAGTATAAAGAAGACGGTATACACGTAAAAGCATACGTGCCAACATCTTTAATTGGAAGATTAAATTGACAATGATATTTTTATATGGTATATTCTCAATAGTTTAGCATAGTAAAGCACTAACACACGAAAATGAAAGAAGAGGATAAATTATGAAAAAGAAAATAGCATTATTATTATCAGTGGTAATGGTAGCATCTTTATGCTTAGTTGGATGTGGTAGCAGTAAGAAGAGCGGAACAGACAGCAAGGTATATGCTGTAGAAGCAGGTTCAGCAGGTGAGCAGGCTGCAAAGGACAAAAAGTGGAAAACAAATGCAGTTTCATCACAGGCAGATGCTTTAATGGAAGTTAAGTCAGGTACATCTGATGCAGCTATTATTGATTTACTTATGGCTGGTGCAATGATTGGTGAAGGAACAAGCTATCCTGACCTTAAGTACACAGATAAGCTTACAACAGAAGAATATGGTGTTGGCTGTAGAAAAGATTCTGATTTAACAGATTACATTAACAACTTCTTCAAAGATACATATGCATCAGGCGAAATGGAAAAAACAGCAAAGAACTATGGTGTTCATGAAGCTATTTTAAAACAGGATAAGCCTGGTAAGTATGTTGAAGGTGATGATGTTAAATACATTAAGAAAAAAGGAACATTAATCGTTGGTATTACAGAATTTGAACCAATGGATTACAAAGATAAAGACGGTAATTGGATTGGATTTGATGCTGACATGGCATCACTTCTTGCAAAGAAATTAGGTGTTAAAGTTAAATTTGTTGTAATTGATTGGGATACAAAAGCAATGGAACTTAAGTCAAAGAACATTGATGTTGTATGGAATGGTATGACATTAACAGATGAAGTTAAGAACGCAATGAACTGTACAACTGCTTACTGCAACAATGCACAGGTAGTTGTTGTTCCATCAAAATAATATAAACAAATACTTTAAATATGTAGACTAATAAGGCAGGGAGAAAACTCTCTGCCTTATATATGCGTAAAAAGCTAAGGAGAAAATTTTATGTTTTGGGATGTAACAGAAACATTATTAAATGGACTTGGAACAACTTTTGAAATTTTTATTTTTACATTGTTGTTTTCTCTTCCATTGGGACTTATAGTTTCATTTGGAGCTATGAGTAAATTTAAACCACTTAGATATTTAGTACAGATATTTACTTGGATTATAAGAGGAACACCACTTATGCTTCAGTTAATTATTATTTTCTATGGTCCTGGTTTATGGTTAGGACATAATATTTGGAGCGGTGATGAATGGGGAAGAATTTCAGCTACAGTTGTTGCATTTACAATTAACTATGCATGTTATTTTTCAGTAATATTCAGAGGTGGTATCGAAGGTGTACCTGCAGGTCAAAGAGAAGCAGGACAGGTTTTAGGTATGACAAAATCACAGATTTTCTTTAAGATAACATTATTACAGATGATAAAGAGAATTGTGCCACCAATGTCAAATGAAATAATAACCTTAGTTAAGGATACATCATTGGCAAGAATTATTGCTGCATACGAATTAACATTTACAGGTTTTGCTTTTATGAAATCAGACGGTATTACATGGCCATTGTTCTACACAGGCGTGTTCTATTTGATTTTTGTTGGTATATTAACTTTATTATTTAACTACATAGAAAAGAAATTAGATTATTTTAAATAGGAGGTGCTATAAATGGCAATTTTGGAAGTAAAAAATATAGAAAAACATTTTGGTAGCACCAAAGTCTTAAAAGATATAAGTTTTGATTTAGAAGAGGGACAGACATTAGCAATAATTGGTTCTTCAGGTTCTGGAAAAACAACATTGCTTAGATGTTTGAATTTCCTTGAAACACCAAATCATGGAACTATTTCCGTAAAAGGTGAAAAGTTGTTTGATGCCTCATTACCTAGAGTTAAGAAGGATAAGGCATTAAGAGATAAAAGACTTCATTTTGGTATGGTTTTTCAATCATTTAATCTTTTTCCACAGTACACAGCATTAGAGAATGTTATGTTGGCACAAAAGCTTCTTGCAGAGGAAAGAGAAGATTACAAGAAAAATAAAAAAGAAATTTTGGCAGAAATTGAAAATCATGGAAAAGAACTTTTAAAGAAAATGGGTCTTGAAGACAGAATGGATCATTATCCACATCAGTTATCAGGTGGTCAGCAACAGAGAGTTGCCATAGCAAGAGCTTTGGCTTTGCAACCTGATATTTTATGCTTTGATGAGCCCACATCAGCTCTTGATCCTGAACTTACAGGAGAAGTTTTAAAAGTAATTAAGGGACTAGCAGAAGAAAAAACAACCATGGTCATTGTTACTCATGAAATGGCTTTCGCAAGAGATGTGGCAGACACGGTTGTATTTATGGACAAAGGTGTTATTGTTGAGCAGGGCGATGCAAAAGAAGTAATTAACAATCCTAAAGAAGAGAGAACTAAACAGTTCTTATTAAGATACAGTCAGGGATAAAAGGCTAAAAATTTTATATTTATTCATACGCAGGGAAAAGCTATTTTGAATTTGTATAGCTTTTCCTTTTTTACTTTTCTATTTATTAATTAAATTAAAAATGCTATACTTGTTTAAGATTTTTAAAAACAGGAGGATTCAATGAGTTACGCAGATAAAATATTTGTAAATATGTGTAGAGACATTTTAGATAACGGAACAGATACAAAAGGTGAGAAAGTACGTGCAAAGTGGGATGATGGTTCATTTGCATATACAATAAAGAAATTTGGTGTTGTAAACAGATATGATTTAAAGAAGGAATTCCCGGCTTTGACTCTTAGAAAAACAGGTTTTAAAAACTGTGTTGACGAGTTACTTTGGATTTGGCAGAAAAAGTCCAATAATGTTAATGACTTAAACAGCCATATTTGGGATGCATGGGCTGACGAAACAGGCTCAATTGGAAAAGCTTACGGCTACCAGATGTCGGTTAAACATCATTATCCTGAAGGAGACATGGATCAGGTTGACAGAGTGTTATACGACTTAAAAAACAATCCTTACAGTAGAAGAATCATGACAAACATTTATGTACATCAGGATTTATCAGAAATGAATTTATACCCATGTGCATATAGTATGACGTTTAATGTAACAAAGAATAAGGAAACTGGAAAACTTATTTTAAACGGAATACTTAATCAGCGTTCACAGGATGTTTTAACAGCAAACAACTGGAATGTGTGTCAGTATGCAGCTTTGTTACATATGTTTGCTCAGGTCAATGACATGGAGGTTGGAGAGTTTGTACATGTTATTGCTGATGCGCATATTTATGATAAACATGTAGATTTAGTTGAGGAATTAATTACAAGAAAACAGTATCCGGCACCAAAACTTTGGATTAATCCTGAAATCAAAAACTTTTATGATTTTACAGTAGATGATATAAAACTATTGGATTATGAACATGGTGAGCAGATTAAAATTCCTGTAGCAGTTTAGAATAATGCTACGGGTGAGGGTTAAGAAGTTTTAACGTAATGTAGTAGCGTGGATTATGGATTTGTGAAAATAATAGTTAGTTATTTAACCGATTTATTATTTTCGGATTGACGAGAAAGGAATCTTTGCAAAGATTAAGGTGAAACATGAATTTAATAGTAGCAGTAGATAAGAACTGGGCAATTGGAAACAACAATGAATTATTAGTTAGCATACCCGATGACATGAAGTTCTTTAGAGAACATACAACAGGAAATGTTATAATTATGGGTAAGAAAACATTAGAAAGCTTTCCAGGAAAAAGACCACTTAAGAATAGAGTAAACATTGTAATAACAAAGAATCAGAACTATAAGGTTGATGGTGCAATTGTTGTACATTCTATTGAAGAGGCAGTTGAAAAAGCAAAAGGATATAATGAAGATGTGTATGTTATAGGTGGTGGCTCAATTTATAAGCAAATGCTACCATACTGTGATACAGCCTATGTAACATACATTGATCATCAGTATGCGGCAGATACATTTATTCCAAATTTAGATGAAATGACTGACCAGTGGGAGTTGGCAGAAGAAAGTGATGAGAACACTTATTTTGATTTGGAATATTATTTTAGAACATATAAAAGAAAATAAGAATATTTGAATATTGAATAGAAATATTTGAATGTAATATAAAAGAAGTTGTGGCTTATGTACCGACCCCCAAAAGTTAGACCTAAAAGTCTAACTTTTTGGGGTCACATCATTATTATTTTTTAGACACAGCTTCTTTTTTGACTTCGTTAGTGGAGATAGTGAAAAAAAGTGATTACGCTCAAATAGGAGAGGTATGTTCATGGCAAGGAGAAAAAAATCCGTTTGCATTAACATAGTAATGATATTGTCTATATTGTTTAGTACAAACAATCAGGCGTATGCAAATAATACAGAAAATGAAATTACAAACATTGCACAGATTTATAGTTCAACTGACACAGAGGAAAAGCGGATATATGAAAATGTTGTCATAAAACATTAAGTAATCCATATAATGTATAGATTAAAAAAGTATGGAAAAAGTATATGCTTATAAAAATGCAGGTAAATTCAGGAGATATAGGTGAATTACAAATAAATGTAGTTGACAGTAATAATGTGCCAATAAAAGATGCAAGGGTAATAATTAGCAGAAAAACAAATGAGAATGAACCGCTAGATAATGAGACAACACAATTAGAGCAATTATCAACGGATTCTTCAGGTCAGACAGAAGTAGTAGACTTAGATGCCCCACCTTTAGAGTACAGTTTGGATGAAAATAATGATAATATGCCTTATGCCAATTATAATGTTGAGGTAGATGCACCGGGATATGAGTCGGAAAATATTGATAACGTTGAAATATTGCCAAGGTCTTTGGCAATACAAAATGTAAAACTTGAAAAGGTTCAAGGCGAAGAAACTGAAAATATAATTATTCCACCGCACACTCTTTATTATGAGTATCCGGCAAAAATTCCTGAAGATGACATAAAGGATGTAAATGAGCCGGGAGAAATCGTATTAAGCAGAGTGGTTGTGCCTGAATATATTGTTGTACATGATGGTACACCAAGTAGTAATGCAAGAGACTATTATGTAACTTATAAGGATTACATTAAGAATGTGGCTTCGTCAGAAATATATGCTACATGGCCAAGAGCAACCTTAGAAGCTAATATTTTGGCAATTATGTCATTTACATTAAATAGAGTGTATACGGAATGGTACAGAAACAAAGGTTACGATTTTACAATTACATCTTCCACAGCCTATGATCAAAAATGGATTAATGGCAGAAATATTTTCGAATCAATTAGTGTTGTAGTTGATAGTATATTTGATCAATATTTATCGTTTCCTGATGTGAGACAGCCAATACTTACACAGTATTGTGATGGTAGAAGAGTAACCTGTCCTAACTGGCTAAGTCAATGGGGCTCATGCAATTTAGGAGAACAGGGGTATTCAGCATTGGAAATAATCCGTAATTATTATGGTAGTGAAATGTATATTAATACAGCAGAACAAATATCAGGTATACCTGCTTCATGGCCTGGATATGATTTAACAATAGGTAGTAGAGGACAGAAAGTTCAGCAGATACAGGAGCAGTTAAATACAATCGGAAAAGTGTATACAGCCATTGGAAATGTAAATGTAGATGGTATTTACGGTGAAGACACCCAAAGAGCCGTAAGAAACTTCCAAAAAATATTTGACTTGCCACAAACAGGCATAATTGATTTTGCAACCTGGTATAAAATATCACAAATATATGTGGGCATAACAAGGATTGCAGAAGGAATTCCACGTTAAAATGTAAATTTATAAAATTTTTTGAAAAAATATGCATTCTAAGGAGTGCATATTTTTTCATTTCTGCTATAATAAAAAATTAAGAGAAAAATCAGAGATTGACGAATAGAATTAAAAAATGTTGGCAAACATATTGAAAGAAATGTCGATATTTGATATAATCTTGTAAGTTTAGGCAAAAATACTAAAACAAACGAAAGGAAAAACATTTATGAACGCATTTCTTATCTTAGAAGACGGTACAGTTTTCGAAGGAAAATCAATTGGTAGCAAAAAAGAAATTATTAGTGAAATCGTGTTTAACACATCCATGTGGGGTTATTTAGAAGTATTGACTGATCCATCATACGCAGGACAGGCAGTATGTATGACTTACCCACTTCAGGGAAATTATGGTATATGTCATGAGGATATGGAATCATTACATCCTTGGCCGGATGCTTACATAGTACATGAATTAAGCAGAATGCCAAGCAACTTCAGAAGTGATGATACAATTCAGAATTTCTTAGTTGAAAATGACATACCGGGAATTTCAGGTATTGATACAAGAGCACTTACAAAGATTCTTAGAGAAAAAGGTACCATGAATGGTATGATTACAACAAACGAAAATTATAACTTAGACGAAGTATTACCTAAGATTAAGGAATACAAAGTAACAGGAGTTGTAAAGAAAGTTTCATGTAAGGAAAAGAAAATGCTTAAAGGTGATAAGTACAATGTGGCTTTACTTGATATTGGAGCAAAAAATAACATTGCAGAATCATTAAATAAGAGAGGCTGTAATGTAACAGTTTTACCATGTGATACATCAGCAGAAGAAATTATTGCAATGAATCCTGACGGTATTATGTTATCCAACGGACCGGGAGATCCAAAAGAATGCGTTTATCAAATTGAACAGATAAAGAAATTATATAATTCAGACATTCCAATTTTTGCAATTTGTTTAGGTCATCAGCTTATGGCACTTGCAACAGGAGCTGATACAAAGAAAATGAAATATGGCCATAGAGGTGGAAATCATCCTGTAAAGGATTTAGATTCAGGTCATGTTTATATTTCATCACAGAACCATGGATATATGGTTGACGGAGATACAGTTAATCCTGAAATTGCAAAAGTTGCATTTGTAAATGTAAATGACAAGACAGTTGAAGGTTTAAGATACAAAAACAAAAACATATTTACAGTTCAGTTCCATCCGGAAGCTTGCCCGGGACCACAGGACTCAGACAGACTATTTGATGAATTTATTGAAATGATGGAGGTGAAGAAGAATGCCTAGAGATTTAAGCATAAAGAAAGTTTTAGTAATAGGTTCAGGTCCTATTGTAATAGGACAGGCAGCAGAGTTTGACTATGCCGGAACACAGGCATGTCGTTCTCTTAAAGAAGAAGGTATTGAGGTAGTATTATTAAACTCAAACCCTGCTACAATTATGACAGATAAGGATATTGCAGATGAAGTTTATATTGAACCATTAACAGTACCTGTTTTAAAGAAGATTATTCAGAAAGAAAAACCGGACAGCATTCTTCCAACTCTTGGTGGTCAGGCAGGACTTAACCTTGCAATGGAAATTGCTGAAACAGGATTTTTAGAAGAAAATAACTGTAGATTAATTGGTACAACTTCAGAAACAATTAAGAAGGCAGAAGACCGTTTGGAATTTAAGGAAACTATGGAGAAGATTAATGAGCCATGTGCCCCATCTCTTGTAGTTGAAACAGTTGAAGACGGTATTGAATTTGCTAATAAGATTGGTTACCCTGTTGTACTTCGTCCCGCATATACACTTGGTGGTAGTGGCGGTGGTATCGCTAACAACCAGCATGAATTAGTGGAAATCCTTGAGAATGGTTTAAGACTTAGCCGTGTAGGACAGGTTTTAGTAGAAAGATGTATTGCAGGTTGGAAAGAAGTTGAATACGAAGTGATGAGAGACTCAGCCGGCAACTGTATTACAGTATGTAATATGGAAAATATTGATCCTGTTGGCGTTCATACAGGTGACAGTATAGTAGTTGCTCCATCACAGACATTAGGTGATAAGGAACATCAGATGCTTCGTACATCAGCACTTAACATTATTAACGAATTAAACATTACAGGTGGATGTAACGTACAGTATGCACTTCATCCTGAAAGTTTTGAATATTGTGTAATTGAGGTAAACCCTCGTGTTAGCCGTTCATCAGCATTAGCTTCAAAGGCTACAGGTTATCCAATTGCAAAGGTTGCAGCAAAGATTGCGTTAGGTTATACATTAGATGAAATCAAGAATGCAATTACAAAGAAAACATATGCAAGTTTTGAACCTACACTTGATTACTGTGTAGTTAAGATCCCAAGACTTCCATTTGATAAATTTATTACAGCGAGTAGAAAATTAACAACTCAGATGAAAGCTACCGGTGAAGTCATGAGTATTTGCAATAACTTTGAAGGTGCATTAATGAAAGCTATCAGATCACTTGAACAGCATGTTGAATGTTTAATGGATTATGATTTTACAGAATTAAACGATGACGAATTAGAAGATATGCTTCACAAAGTAGATGATAGAAGAATCTGGGTTATTGCAGAAGCTTTAAGACGTGGTGTAAGTTACGACCATATACATGACATTACAAAGATTGACAAGTGGTTTATTGACAAACTTGCAATTATCGTAGAAATGGAAAATGCGTTAAAGACTCAGCCACTTACAGCAGAATTATTAAAAGAAGCTAAGAGAATTGAATTCCCTGATACAGTTATCAGCAGACTTACAGGAAAGAGCGCAGATGAAATTAAACAGATGCGTTATGATAACAATATTGTTGCAGCATATAAGATGGTTGATACATGTGCGGCAGAATTTGAAGCTGAAACACCATACTATTATTCAGTATACGGTGGAGAAGATGAAGCAATTGAAACAAAACCACAGAAGAAGGTTCTTGTTTTGGGTTCAGGTCCAATCCGTATTGGACAGGGTATTGAATTTGACTTCTGTTCAGTTCATTGTACATGGTCATTTAAAGAAGAGGGTTATGAAACAATTATTGTAAATAACAATCCTGAAACAGTATCAACAGACTTTGATATTGCTGATAAACTTTACTTTGAACCATTAACACCTGAAGATGTTGAAAATATTGTAAACATTGAAAAGCCTGATGGGGCAGTTGTACAGTTCGGTGGTCAGACAGCTATTAAGTTAACAGAAGCTCTTATGAAGATGGGAGTTCCAATTTTAGGTACAGATGCAAAAGATGTAGACGCTGCAGAAGATAGAGAATTATTTGATGAAATTCTTGAACAGTGTGGAATCCCAAGACCTACAGGTGGTACTGTATTTACAGCAGAAGAAGCAAAAGAAGTTGCAAACAAATTAGGTTATCCTGTATTAGTAAGACCTTCTTATGTACTTGGTGGTCAGGGTATGCAGATTGCAACATGTGATGAAGAAGTTGAAGAATTCATGGAAATCATCAACAGAATCGCACAGGATCATCCTATTTTAGTAGATAAATATTTACAGGGAACAGAAGTAGAAGTTGATGCTATCTGTGACGGAGAAGATATTTTAATTCCTGGTGTAATGGAACATATTGAAAGAGCCGGAGTTCACTCAGGTGACAGTATTTCAGTATATCCTGCATACACATTATCACAGGATATTATTGATACAATTGAAGATTATACAAAGAAACTTGCAATGTCACTTCATGTAAAAGGTATGATTAACATTCAGTTTATTGTATGTGACGGACAGGTTTATGTAATAGAAGTTAATCCACGTTCATCAAGAACAGTTCCATACATTAGTAAGGTTACAGGTATACCAATTGTAAAACTTGCTACAAAATGTATTATTGGACACAAGATTAAAGAACTTGGATATACACCTGGCTTACAGCCAAAGGCTGATTACTATGCAATTAAGATGCCTGTATTCTCATTTGAAAAGATTAGAGGAGCAGAAACAAGCTTAGGACCTGAAATGAAATCAACAGGTGAATGTTTAGGAATAGCCAAGACATTTAACGAAGCTTTATACAAAGCATTCTTAGGTGCAGGTGTAGTTCTTCCAAAACATAAGAAGATTATTATGTCAGTAAAAGATGCTGACAAGCAGGAAATTATTCCATTGGCTAAGCGTTTTGAAAAATTGGGATACGAGATTTACGCTACAAGAAGCACAGCAGATGTTTTAAGAAAAAATGGAGTAGATGCAATTAAGGTTAATAAGATTCACCAGGAAGCTCCTACAGTAATGGACTTATTACTTGAGCATAAGATTGACATTGTTGTTGATACACCAACTCAGGGACGTGATAAGAGTAGAGATGGATTCTTAATCAGACGTACATCAATCGAAACAGGTGTAAACTGCTTTACAAGTTTGGATACAGTAGATGCTTTACTTACAAGCTTAGAAAGCGATGCAAAAGAAAATCTTACATTAGTAGATATTGCTACTTTATAAGAGGCTTAAGATTGGAGAGAAGCACATCCGGAAAGGTGTGCTATATGGACAAAATAATAAATACGGTAGTTGGAGGACGATATTATGTATTGGAGAACATAGGAACCGGAGGTAGTTCCTGTGTGTATAAGGTTAAAGATGTTTATACTTCAAAAATGTTTGCCTTGAAACAGTACATAACATCAGATCCTGCCAACAGAGAAAAATTATTGGAAGGAATGGAAAAAGAACTTAATGCGCTTAAGCATTGTAGTCATCCGGTCCTTCCAAAAATTTTTAATTTAATAAAAGAAGATGGAAGATTCTATCTGATTATGGAGTATGTAGAAGGTATAAACTTAGATAACTATGTGAAAATCAATGGTTGCATGAACAGAAAACAACTTGCCAATGTGGCAGAACAGTTGTGTAGTGGGCTATATTATTTGCATTCCTTAGAGAAACCTATTATTTACAGAGATTTGAAACCGTCTAATATTATTATGAAAAAAGATGGCAGAATCAAGTTAATAGATTTTGGAATTTCTAAACGATATAGTGTTGATGCTGTTGATTATGTAGCTTTAGGAAGTGTGGGATTTGCCGCACCTGAACAATATGGAGACTGTAAAGGTATTAGTTTGTATAATACAGACATTCGAACAGATATATACGGTATAGGAACAACGTTATATTTTTTGCGCACAAAGAAAAAATATAATAACAAAATAAAATCTTTTAGAGTTAATGGTAAGTTAAGAAAGATAATAAAGAAATGTACAAAAATTAACCCAAAAGACAGATATCAAAACTGTATTGACCTTCTATGCGACATTAAAAAACTTGCATAATATACAAAAATATTTTATCCTTAATAATATGTAAGAGAGTCGTTATAATTGATAATCACAAAATTAATTTCATGGCAGTTATGTTATGGAAATT
Organism: Eubacterium sp. AF34-35BH; assembly: GCF_003477765.1. Lineage (NCBI taxonomy): Bacteria > Bacillati > Bacillota > Clostridia > Eubacteriales > Eubacteriaceae > Eubacterium > Eubacterium sp. AF34-35BH. The sequence goes on along the minus strand of NZ_QUDZ01000003.1, from coordinate 18,799 downwards.
TTAATGATGGAATTGAAAGGAAAGCGAGGAAATATGAGTTACGATGATATTAAAAAGTTATTAGAGGAAAATAATCAGGAGCAGTTATTAAAGTATTATAATGAACTAAGCGATACTCAAAAAGCAAATTTATTAGATCAGATTAGTAAGCTTGATTTTAGTTTAATTGATTTAATTAAAAATAAAGATCATTGTGGAGATAAAGGTGTTATCACACCATTAGATGATGCTGTTTCCATTAAGGACATAGAGGAAAACAGAGAAAAGTTTACTGCTGTAGGTGCAGATGCAATTAAAAAAGGAAAAGTTGCAGCACTTCTTTTAGCAGGTGGTATGGGAACAAGACTTGGTTCAGATAAGCCAAAGGGCATGTACAACATTGGTGAAACAAAAGATGTTTATATTTTTGAAATGCTTATTAGAAATTTAATGGATGTTGTAAATGAAACAGGTGCTTGGGTTCCTTTATATGTTATGACAAGTGAAAAGAACAATGATGATACAATTAATTTCTTTAAAGAGATGAATTATTTTGGGTATAATCCTGATTTTGTTGATTTCTTTATTCAGGAAATGGCACCGGCAGCGTCTTTTGATGGGAAGATTTATCTTGAAGGAAAAGACAGAGTATCAACTTCACCCAATGGCAATGGTGGTTGGTTTATTTCTTTTGTTAAATCAGGTTTATGTAAAAAGGCAAAAGAAATAGGTGTAGAATATATTAATATTTTTGCTGTTGATAATGTTTGTCAGAGAATGGCTGATCCTTGTTTTGTAGGTGCTATGATTGACGGCGGCTACCGCTCAGCAGCTAAGGTTGTATCAAAGGCAAACCCTGAGGAAAAAGTAGGCGTGCTTTGTTTAGAAGATGGAAAACCATCAATAGTTGAATATTATGAACTTACAGAAGATATGCGCTATGAAACATTGGATAATGGTGAGTTGGCATATAAGTATGGTGTAATATTAAACTATTTATTTAATATAGAAGATTTAGAAACGAATCTTGAAAACAATTTATCAGTTCATATTGTAAAGAAGAAAATTCCATACATAAATGAGAACGGTGAATTAGTTAAACCTGAAACAGAAAATGGTTACAAGTTTGAAACTCTTGTTTTAGATATGATTCACATGATGGATAACTGTCTTGCCTATGAAGTGGTAAGAGAAAAAGAATTTGCCCCTATTAAAAACAAAACAGGTGTGGATTCAGTAGACACTGCAAAAGAGTTATTAAAATTAAATGGTGTTGAATTATAAAATATAATTAAATACATAAAGAATGGAGAGCATAATGAAAAAGTTACTGGAACTAATAACAGAGGAATTTGAAAAAGCATTTGAAAAATGTGATTATGATAAAAAATTAGGAAAAGTTAGTGTTTCTAACAGACCTGATCTTTGCGAATATCAGTGCAATGGTGCCATGGCCGGTGCAAAATTATACCATAAAGCGCCTATTATGATTGCAAATGATGTTGTTGAAGCAATTGGAAATAATGGCATGTTCAAATCAGTGGAAGCTGTAAATCCCGGATTTATTAATATTAATTTGAATAGCGACTTTTTAGCAAAATATTTAAATGAAATGAATTTGGCAGATAAGCTTGGAATAGAAAATGACAATATTGAAACAGTTGTAGTTGATTACGGTGGAGCAAATGTTGCAAAACCACTTCACATTGGTCATTTACGTTCAGCAGTTATTGGTGAAAGTGTAAAAAGAATTTCAAAGTACATGGGAAATAAAGTTATTGGAGATGTTCACTTAGGGGACTGGGGACTTCAGATGGGACTTATTATTACTGAGTTACAGGAACGTAAGCCGGACTTACCATATTTTGATGAAAGCTTTACAGGAGAATATCCAAGTGAAGCACCATTTACAATTTCTGAATTAGAAGAAATTTATCCATGTGCAAGTAAGAAATCAAAAGAAGATGCTGCTTTTAAGGAAAAAGCCCATGAAGCAACATTAAAACTTCAAAGTGGATATGCTCCATACACAGCACTTTGGAAACATATTATGAATGTTTCAAAAATTGATTTAAAGAAGAACTATGATAACTTAAATGTTGAATTTGATTTATGGAAAGGTGAAAGCGATGCTCAGCCTTACATACCTGGATTAATTCAGGATTTAATTGATAAGGGATTAGCATATGAAAGTCAGGGAGCTTTAGTTGTTGACATTGCAGAAGAAGGAGACAGCAAAGAACTTCCTCCATGTATAGTTAGAAAGTCAGATGGAGCAGCTTTATATGCAACATCAGATATCGCAACTTTAGTTCAAAGAGAACAGGACTTCCAGCCAAATAAGTATGTTTATTTAGCAGACAAGAGACAGGATTTGCACTATACACAGTTCTTTAGAGTTGCTAAGAAGGCAGGCATTGTTAAACCTGAAACAGAATTGAAATTTATTGGTTTTGGTACAATGAATGGCTCAGACGGTAAGCCTTTTAAGACTCGTGAAGGTGGCGTAATGCGCCTTGAAAATCTTATTTCACAGATTAACGAAGCTGTTTATAATAAGATTATGGAAAACCGTTCAGTAAGCGAAGAAGAAGCCAGAGAAACTGCAAAAATTGTAGGTTTGGCAGCTTTAAAATATGGTGATTTGTCAAATCAGGCATCAAAAGATTATGTTTTTGATATTGATAGATTTGCTTCTTTTGAAGGAAACACAGGTCCATATATTTTATATACAATTGTTCGTATTAAATCAATTATCGAAAAATACAAAGAAGAAGGAAAGACAGTAGATAATCTTTCTATTATTGATACAGATAATGATGAACAGTTACAGTTAATGCTTGAAATTGCCAAGGCAAATGAAGTAATTGAAAATGCAGCTAAGGAATTAGCCCCACACAAGATTTGTTCATATATTTATGATTTATCAAATGCATTTAACAGATTTTATCATGGAACAAAGATTCTTTCTGAAGCAGATGAAAAGAAGAAAGAAGGTTATATTGCATTAATTAATATGGCAAAGAAAGTATTAGAGACAGGTATTGATTTACTTGGTTTCTCAGCACCAGAGAAAATGTAATGTTTATACATTACTTTTTCATAAATTTTATATTTTTAATATTTTTTATGGTTATATTTATAACCTTATTATCCAACAGGATTTATTTCTAAGAAACGGTGTTTCTTAAAAAAGGCATCACTTAGTTGTTTTAGCTAAGTGGTGCCTTTGTTGTTGTGTTTATAGACGACTTTCTAATATATATAATTTCTTGACTTTTTTATCCCGGAAAATAAATAATTCGCTGCTATCTTCCTGAGATTTGTAATATGTTAAACAATTATTGTAATCAGGTCGCATATTTCAACTTTTATTTCATCAAGAAAAGAATTAGAAGCTTCTTTCATAGAAGAACTTAAAGACCGGATAGCTTATTAACTATCCGGTCTTTATAAACTGTTTAATAGTTATCTACTAGCTGTTTATTTAGTAGTAGTCTGTTCTGTAGTTGCTACAGTAGTAGTCTGTGTAGCACTGTTGTTAGTTGTTCCCTTTACATTTGAATCACCGTTCTGAACAAGAGCGTTTCTAATGCTTTCAAGCTGGCTCTTAGATAATTCAGTGTGTGATGTAGTTGTTGCAGGTGTATAAAGACCTGTTGTAACTGCAATTGAATAACCCATGTATCCTATAAAAATAATTGCCACTAATGTAGTTACAACATAAGCTGCGATTTTCTTCACGTTTCTTTTCTTTGTGGCATGTTTTCTGTTGTACTTTTCCTGTTTGTACTTGTCTACTTTTTCTTGACTCATTTTTATGTACCTCTCAAAAATTTAATATTAGATAATTCAGAAAAATCACTGGATGTAAGCGATAGTCAATTCTGTCTTATCATTGGTTTAAATATAATGAATACAATCAAAATCGTTTTCATTTTCCGAAACCAAAACACTATTAAATTATAAAGCAAAAACGGATGTAAAACAAGTGGGTTTGTGTTATAATAGTTTGAAAATTGCGTGAAAGAGGAAATCTATGAAAGAGTACAAGGTTATAATTTTTGATTTAGATGGAACCATTAGCGATTCCGGTGTTGGAATAACAAAGTGTGTTCAGTATGCTTTGAAGAAACTAAATATTATAGAAGAGGATTTGGAAAAATTAAAACATTTTGTGGGACCGCCTCTTAAAGATGAATTAATAAAAACTTATGGTTGTTCAGAAGAACAGGCAAAGCAGGGTGTTGAATTTTATAGAGAAAGATATACACCTATAGGAATATATGAAACAAGCCTGTATGAAAAGGTGGAGCAGTTACTTATATCTTTGAAAGAAAAAGGTAAAATCATTGCTTTGGCAACATCAAAACCGTTAGGCATGGCGAAGGAAGTTATTAAATATTTACATATTGAGCAATATTTTGATTATGTAATGGGAGCAGATTTAAATGGTCCTATACATAATAAGAACGATGTTTTGCTAGCTTTACTTAATGAAATTAATTCTGTAGATAAACATGAAACGGTTATGATTGGAGATACTATTTTTGACATTGAAGGTGCAAATTCAGTTGGAATAGATTCAATAGGTGTTTCATATGGATATGGAGTTGTAGAAGAAATGAAAGAAAAAGGCGCAAAGGCAATAGCAAATACGCCTATTGAATTGTTGGATTTAGTTTAAAGGAGTATGCTTTGAAAGAAAGAACTTTAGGAAGAAAACTTTGGGGTATAGTGACTCCAATGTTAATTTATTTATGTATACAAATAGCGGTAATAGTTATTATTCAGGGTGGAATTACAGCGTATGGTATTTTCCATGGCATGTCATTATCAAAACTTCAACAATATTTAACAGAAATTACAAATAGCTATGCTATGTTACTTACAGGTATTTCTGCACTTGGAACAATTCCGATTATGGGACTGATGATGAAACTTGATATAGACGCAGATAAGAGAACAGGTGATTTTAAAAGATATGAATCAGTAAAAAAATGGAAATATTTATTGATACTGCCGTTTGGAGCTTTTTGTATGTGGTGGGCAAGTATGCTTGTGTCAATATTACAAATGTTTATGCCACAGTTTATGATTGACAGTTATTCAAGTACACAGACTGCCATTAATTCAAGCTCATTTATATCTCAGCTTGTTACAGCAGGCTTCATTGCACCTATTGTAGAGGAAATGATTTTTAGAGGGCTGATTTATAAAAGATTAAAAGTCTTATCTAATGTTACAATAGCTGCAATTTTATCGGCAGTATTATTTGGGGTATTTCATGGAAACTGGATACAGGCACCATATACTATTATTATAGGCTTGCTTGCTGTTTGGTTATATGAAAAATATAAGTCAATTGTTGCTCCAATATTATTTCATATGGGAGCAAATATTACATCAGTGTTAGTTTCGGCAATGTCTGAGGCAGCGGCCACAGGAAGTGAAACAACAGAAACAATATCTAATAGCGAACTTATTTATGGCTTATTTACAGTGATGATTGTTTTTGCTTTGGCATCATTGGTTATTGGTGTTATAATAAACAAATTAGTCAAACCTAAGGAGGTATAAAATGAAATTATTAACAGTAGCTATTCCATGCTACAATTCAAGTGAATATATGGACAAGAGTATAAGAAGTGCAATTAGCGGCGGTGACAGAGTGGAAGTTGTAGTGGTTGATGATGGTTCATCTGATAATACATTAGAGATTGCGAACAAATATCAGAAGAAATTTCCTGATATTGTAAAAGTTGTTCATCAGGAGAATGGTGGTCATGGTGAAGCTGTAAATACAGGTATCAAAAATGCTACAGGTCTTTACTTTAAAGTTCTTGATAGTGATGACTGTCTTGGAAAAAATGCTTTACAGAAAGTCCTTGATTTATTAGAGGATATGGTTTCAAAAGATGCAGGACTTGACATGCTGATTTCTAACTTTATGTATGATAAGCAGGGAGCAAAGCATAAGAAAATTATGAAATACAAAAGTGCAATGCCTGTAGGAAGAATGTTTGGTTGGGATGAGTTACACTTTGGCACATCACAGTATTTATTAATGCACTCTGTTATATATAGAACAAAAGTATTAAGAGAATGCAAGATGCAGCTTCCAAAACACACATTTTATGTGGATAATATTTATGTGTTCCAGCCATTACCATATGTAAAGAACATTTATTACTTAGATGTATGTTTATACAAATACTTTATAGGAAGAGATGACCAGTCTGTAAATGAATCAATTATGATTAAGAGATTGGATCAACAGTATAGAGTCACACGTATAATGTTAGATGTATACAACAATACTGTTATAGAAAATAAACACACAGATGATGCCATGGTTCATTACTTTGATATGATGATGTGTGTCTCATCAATTCTTTCTATATTGGAAGGTTCAGAACAAAGATTAAAAGATAAAGAAAAATTATGGCAGGACGTTTTAGAAAGTAATCCTGTGTTATATCAAAAGGTTAGAAAGTCACTTCTTGGTAGAACAATGAATCTACCTGGTAAAGTTGGAAGAAAATGTTCTGTAATAGGCTATGCATTAGCTCAAAAAATATTTGGATTTAACTAAAATGAAAAAAGCTAAGTCTCATTAATGAAAAGGAATGTAAACCAAACATTAATGAGATTTAGCTTTTTATATTAGAAACTAAATTATTTTTTTATAAAAATAAAACAATTATAAGTATTATAATCTAAGAATTGTAATTATTTTCTTTTGTTTAAGAAATAAAGAACCTGATGTTGTTTAGGATCTTTAATTTTTGGAGCAGGAAATTCTGTATTTCTAAACCACCATTTAAATACTATAAAGTACATTATAAAAGCTAAGGCGGTTCCTGCTAAAACATCTAAAACAGAATGTTGTTTTAAAAACAATGTTGACATACATATCAAAATAGCTAATATAAGCGATATTACTTTAATATGTTTTCTTGAATTTAAGCCCTGCATGTGTGGACTTTTTACTAAACAAATGTGTGCGCTAATAGTCACGTATACGTGAAGACTAGGAAAAACATTTGTTGGTGTATCGTTATTGTATAGGAAATGGACTAAGTCAATAAGTATGTTTTCCCTACCGATATTAGAAAGTCGAAGTTCTAAACCGTTAGGATAGAATGTACATACCAGTAAAGCAATAGTCATTCCTGTAAACTCATAGGCACAAATACGATAAAATTCATTTTTTGAATGATAAAAAAGAAAAACAAATATAGCAGGTATATATAAAAACCATAATAAATATGGTATTACAAACCATTCGCAAAATGGAATAATATCATCCAAAGGACAATGCATAATATGAAGTCCCGGAAAATCTGCCGGTATATATTTTTCTAAAAGAATGAACCATGGCATATATATGAAAACATATAGTAAGGGCCATGCGTGTTTGTACTTACGAAGCTCATTGGTTATTTTGCTCATAAGTCACCTTCATCTAATTGTTTATTTATTTTGAACTAATGATTTTACGAGAAATAAATTTCGTAGACACCAATAGTATAATAGACACATTATATTAAAAAACTATTACAAAATGCACACAAATTTATAAAAATTTGATAGAATAGTTATGGTCTTAAAAAGTATAACATTGTGAAAAAAAAAAATAAAGAGTTATTGAGGATAAAAATAAAGACTTATTAAATATAAAAATATTAGAGTTATTTATATAAGAATATTAGAGAGTAATTGAAGAAGGTAGGAAAAATGAACATTAATGAAATTATTGCAGAAGAATTACAGGTAAAAGTTTGGCAGGTAGAAGCAGCAGTAAAGTTAATAGATGAGGGAAATACAATTCCTTTTATTGCCAGATACAGAAAACCTGTAACGGGAGAGTTAAATGACGAACAGTTAAGAGACTTAGACGAAAGACTAAAATATTTACGTAATTTAGAAGAGAAAAAAGAGACAGTTATTGCTTCTATTGAAGAACAGGGCAAAATGACTGATGAATTAATGAAGCAGATAAAAGAGGCTAAGACTATTGTTGCAGTGGACGATATTTACAGACCATACAGACCAAAACGAAAAACAAGAGCAACAGAAGCTAAGGCAAAAGGTTTAGAACCACTTGCAAATATTTTTCTTCTTCAAAAGAGTGAGAAGACACCGGAGGAAGAAGCGAAGAATTATATTAATGAAGAATTAGGTGTGGAAACAGTAGTAGATGCCATAAATGGTGCAAAAGACATTATTGCAGAAGCTGTGTCAGATAACGCAGAATATAGAAATGCCATAAGACATACGGTAATTAAGCATGGAAATATAACATCTAAGGCAAAGAATGAAGAGGAACAGACACCTTATGAAAATTACTATGCCTATAGTGAAGCTATTGATAAAATTCCAGGTCATAGAATATTAGCAATTAATCGTGGTGAAAAAGAAAAGGTACTTAATGTAAAAATAGAAATGCCTGATGAAAATATTATCAGAGTTTTGGAAAAATCCATAATTGTAGGCCAAAATCCTTTTTCAGACGTTTTAAAAGAAGCAATTGAAGATGGTTTTACAAGATTAATAAAGCCAGCCATTGAAAGAGAAATAAGAAACTATTTAACAGAAAAGGCAGAGGACGGAGCAATTTCAGTATTCGGCCAGAACTTAAAACAGCTTCTTATGCAACCACCAATTGCAGGAAAAACAGTATTAGGCTGGGATCCTGCTTTTAGAACAGGCTGTAAGCTGGCAATTGTAGATGAGACAGGCAAAGTATTATACACCAAAGTAATTTTTCCAACAGCACCACAAAATAAGGTTGAAGAGTCAATTAAGATTGTTTTAGATATTGTTAAGAAATACAATGTTAGCCTTATATCATTGGGAAATGGTACAGCTTCAAGAGAATCAGAAGCAGTTGTATGTGAAATAATTAAGAGATGCCCTACAAAATTAGAGTATGTAATAGTAAATGAAGCAGGTGCTTCTGTTTATTCTGCAAGCAAACTGGCAACAGAAGAATTTCCTAATTTTGATGTGGGACAAAGAAGTGCAACTTCAATGGCAAGAAGATTACAGGATCCATTAGCAGAACTTGTAAAAATTGAACCAAAGGCAATTGGCGTAGGACAATATCAGCATGACATGAATCAAAAGAAACTGGAAAATGTACTTGGAAATGTTGTGGAAGATTGTGTTAATAATGTAGGCGTTGATTTAAATACAGCTTCAGCATCTCTTCTTGAATATGTTTCAGGAATAAGTAAAACTCTTGCAAAAAACATTGTTGCATATAGAGAGGAAAACGGTCAGTTTACAACAAGAAAGCAGCTATTAAAAGTTGCTAAATTAGGTCCAAAGGCTTTTGAACAGTGTGCAGGTTTCCTTAGAATCAGAAATGGAAAAGAACCTTTGGATTATACAAGTGTTCATCCTGAAAGTTATACAGCAGCTAAAAAGCTTTTAAAGAAATTTGGTTACACAACAGAGAATTTGCTATCAGGAAATGTTAAAATTGCAAAAGATGTAAAAGACATTAAAGCTGTGGCAGAAGAAATTGATACGGACGAAATAACCTTAAAAGACATGATTGCTGAAATGGAAAAGCCGGGTAGAGATCCAAGAGAAGAAATGCCTAAGCCAATCCTTAAAAGTGATGTTTTAGATTTTGATGATTTAAAAGAAGGCATGGAACTTAAAGGAACTGTAAGAAATGTAATTGATTTTGGGGTTTTTGTTGATATTGGTGTTCATCAGGACGGTCTTGTTCATATTTCAGAAATGAGTGATAAGTTTATAAAACATCCATTAGATGTGGTATCTGTTGGAGATGTTATAAATGTGAAAGTATTAAGTGTTGATAAGCAAAGAAAGCGTATTCAGCTTACTATGAAATTATAATATAAGATTGCAGTTTGATGTAAGATGCTGCTTAATGTAAGATTACAGTTTGATGTAAGATTATAGTAGAAAAATGGTTTGCTTCCTATAAGGAGTCAAACCATTTTTTTGTATATTCAAGAAAGTTCTGTTCATCCTCTGTAAGTAATTTATCCTTATCCCAGGCGATGGCAAGAGAACGGGATACTTTTTCTTTAAGTGGAACTATTGTAACTTTATCTGAATGTTGCAGATTACAAAAAGTGAAATAGAAATAATACATAGAGTTTAAAAAGATAAAATTTACATAAAGGATGAAAAATGGTACAATATTCCATGTTGAAGGGGTTGGAAGACTTAAATTATATTTTCAAGAAAATTCTAAATTTCTAAAATAAGTATGAAAAGAATTTCCCGAATCCCCAATAAAATATTATATGCGGAGGAAGTGTTTATGAAAAAAAGAACATTAAAGTATTTATTTTTAATTGCTGCAATTATGTTTTGTGTAAGTAGTAATACAAAAGTTCAAGCAGCATCAGATTTTGTTATTAAAAAGAGTGGGCAGGAGTACATACTGACAGAATATAAGGGAAGAGATACTACAGTATATGTTCCTAAAAAAGTAACTATTATAAACGGTGCTTTTAAGAATAATAAGAAAATCAAAAAGATTGTTTTATCAGATAAGGTAGATAGTATTTATGATGGTAGTTTTGATACGTTGAAGAACCTGAAAGAAGTAGTTTTTTCAAAAGGTTTAACAACAATAGAAAAAGGAGCTTTTAGAAAGTGTCCTAAAGTAAAGAGCATTAAAATTCCTAAAAAATGCAAATATATAGGTGATTATGCTTTTGCCGGATTGTCAGGTTTGAAATCAATAAAAGTTGAAAAAGGCAACAAATCTTTTAAAGTGTACAAGGGAGCATTATTTAACAGTAAGAAGACGGAGTTAATTTGCTATCCAAGAAAATATAGTGGAAACAAAGTATTTACTGTTCCCAAAACAGTAAAAGTTATTGCAAGTTACGCGTTTAAGGATAATTGCTATTTGGAGAAATTAATAATCAAAGGTGATGCTTACGATGGTGGCTATGATGACATGAAGGCGTTTACTAATATGAAAAAACTCAAGACTGTAGTGTTTAAAACAACACAGAAGAGAGATAATATTAGTTTTCGTAATTGCAAAAAATTAAAAAAGGTTGTCTTAGCTGAAGGAACTGAAAAGATTATAGACAAGCAATTTTATGGTTGTAAAAATTTAACAATCATTAATATTCCAAAATCTGTGAAAATAATTGAAAAGAATGCATTTAAAGGTTGTCCAAAATTAAAATTGTAGAATGGAGAGAAAAGGCATCGAAGATAAGGTTATAAAAAACTTTATTTTCGATGTTTTCTTATGTAATGGAAAATTATTCTGGAGATTCTATTATGCCATAAAAGCTATAGATATGTCTATGAGATTTGGTTCTATAGCAAAGGAATAATAGAGTGGAATTTAGATATGCAAAATGGCCAAAATAAAAAATGTTAAAAAAAATAAAAAAAGTGCTTGACAATTTTCGCTCAAAAGTATATATTAATAAAGCAGTTTGAAAGCAACGGGATCTTAGCTCAGCTGGGAGAGCATCTGCCTTACAAGCAGGGGGTCACAGGTTCGAGCCCTGTAGGTCCCATTTATAAGTTTTCAAATGACAATTTAATAATTAACACTTACGTGTTATTCATTGTGGCGAGATAGCTCAGTTGGCTAGAGCACACGGTTCATACCCGTGGTGTCGAGGGTTCGAATCCCCCTCTCGCTACTTTTTTATTGCCCTAAAATATATTTTTTGTTTTAGGGTTCTTTTTTTACCAAAATTAAGGGATTAGATAACTTTTTTCGTTTTTGTACATAATATAATGATTTTATTAAAAAGTGTGGTATAATAAAAACATCTTTGCGGAAAAATATAATTTAATAGGAGAATACTATGAGAATAGGGATGGGATATGATGTCCATAAATTAGTAGAAAACAGAAAATTAATATTAGGCGGAGTGGAGATTCCATACGAGTACGGACTTCTTGGACATTCAGATGCGGATGTTGTTGTTCATGCAATTATGGACGGGTTACTTGGTGCGGCAGCATTAGGTGATATAGGAAAACATTTCCCTGATACTGATCCACAATATAAGGATATTTCAAGTATTAAATTATTGATGCATGTAGGAAAATTATTAGAAGAAAATAATTATGTAATAGGAAATATTGATGCAACAATTATATGCCAGAAACCAAAACTTGCACCTTTCAGGGAACAAATGGTAAAAAACGTGGCAGATGCATTAAATATTAATGTGAATCAGGTGTGCATAAAAGCAACAACAGAAGAAGGGTTAGGTTTTACAGGGGAAGGACTTGGAATTTCATCACAGGCTATTGTATTGTTAGAGGAGAATATACATAACAGATAGAAGGCAAAATATGAAAGATTATCAATTACACGAAATAAAAATAGAGGACTACAACCAAATAAATGAATATTACAATTTAAGAAGACCGGAGACGGCAGACAGTAATATACTTGATTTGTTCCTTTGGGAGAATTGTTATCCTACATGGTATTTTACAAATGAACATGGATTAATGTGGGTGGCAAAGAGTGAAGATAATCAATACTATTCATCAGTGCCTTGTTGCAGGGAAGAAGACTTGAAAGAATGTTTCCTTGAAACACAGGACTATTTCAACAATGTATTAAAGAAGAAACTAACAATGTACCTTGTTGATAAGAAGGCTCTTGAAACTTTAGATTTGCCGGAAGATGAATATATAGTAATACCTGACAGAACATACTACGATTATGTATATGATGCTGAAAAACTAAGAACTTTCAGTGGCAAAAAATACCACAAGAAGAAAAATCATCTAAATGCCTTTAAGAAAGAATATGAAGGTCGATACTCATTTAAGATTCTAGGTAAAGAAAATGAAAAAGAAATTTTAGAATATTTGGAAAAATGGAAAGAAACAAAAAGTCATGCTGAAGAATATGAGTTTATAGACAGTGAAGCAAAAGGAATCAAATACATTTTGGATAATGAAGAAGTTTTTGATTACAAAATTGGCGGTGTGTATGTAGATGACAAATTAGAGTCTTTCTGCATAGGAAATTATTATGAACAGGAAGATATGGTTTATTTGCCGGTAGAAAAGGCAAATCCGGAAATAAGAGGACTTTATCAGTATATTTGTAGCCAGTTTTTAATTGAAGCATTTCCACTGGCAGGAAAAGAAAACAGAGAAGATGACATGGGAATTGAGGGCCTTAGAAAATCCAAATTATCATATAATCCTATTTATATGGTAGAGAAATACACAATAATTCAGAAGTAGAGAGAGTGGTTATGGTAAGATTACTTGAGAATAATGAAAAAACAAAAATAAGAGATTTGTATGAGCATTGTTTTGAAGAAGATACAAAAGAGTTTGTTGATTACTACTTTGACAAACGAATTCGTGAAAATGAAGTAGTGGTTAATGAAAAGGATGGCGAAATTGTATCTGCTATTCATTTGATTCCAAAAGATGCAGTTGTAGGAAACCTGAAAACAAATGTAACTTACATTTATGCAGTTGCTACATGGGAAAAATATAGAAAAAAAGGATATATAAAAGAAATATTTCAGGACGTTATTTCAAGTATGTTTTTAAATATGGATGTTTTTACATATTTAATTCCATCAAGTCCTGAAAATGCAGAAATATATAGAAAATTCGGTTTCGAATTTGTTATGGACAAGCGGGAAATGATAGAGAAAGAGCATAGAAGAAAGCCAAGCCATTCTGTTATTAGAAGAAAAGCCGAAAAGTCAGATTTAGTAAAGTTATCAATTTTTGCACAGCAGGCAATGGATAGTAACCATCGCATTGCTTTATCAAAAGATTTAGACTATTTTAAGCAAATGCTTGAGTTAGTTGAAGTTGAAAATGGCGAAATAGAGTTGTTTATCCAAAAGAAAGTAATTGTTGGGTACAGAATATTTATAGATGGTGAAATATTAGAAGAAGTGTTAGACAGCAGTTTGCAGACTCTTAGTTGGCAAAGTGATGTTAGAAAACCATACGCAATGGCAAGACTTATTAATATTAGAAAAACATTGAGGTTGTTATCTTTTAAGGATTTTAAAGAAAGAACAATAAGGATTACAGATCCGATTTTAAAGGAAAATAATGGATGCTTTAAGATGAATTTCCATCATGGAAGTGTCAAATTAGACAAAATCGAAAATCAGGAAGACGTAGATTTTGATGTTAGTATTGGGGAACTTACAGCACACATATTTGGCTATAAAGAAATACCAAATTTTCCAACGGTTTGTAAAAAAGACAGCTTTTTCATAAACGATTATGTTTAAGAAAAGTGGTATACTTTAGAAATTGTGGTATTATAAAGAATTGTAGTGTCATAATTAATTAAGTATTTGACTGATAAGATATTAAATTAAAAATATAATGCATATATAGTAATTAGACGAATTTAGTTTGGAGATTAAAATGGGATTTTTTAAATTTTACAAAGAAGAAGTAGAAGTAATAAAGGATAGAGATCCTGCAATAAAAAAAGATATTGAGGCAATATTATATCCAAGTTTTTGGGCAATTTATAATTATAGAAAAGCTCATAAGCTATATTTAAAAGGAAAAGTTTTTAGAGCAAGACGCATATCACAAAGAACAGCCAGAAAGACAGGTATAGAAATTCATCCTGCAGCACAGATTGGTAAAGGACTATTTATTGATCATGGTCATGGTGTGGTTATAGGTGAAACAGCTATAATTGGAGAAAATGTTACTTTGTATCAGGGAGTTACCCTTGGAGGTACCGGCAAAGAAAAAGGTAAACGTCATCCTACTATAGGCAATAACGTTATGATTGGAGCAGGAGCAAAAGTACTTGGTTCCTTTACAATAGGTGACAACTCAAAAGTTGCAGCAGGCTCTGTTGTATTAGAGGAAGTACCACCAAACTGTACAGTTGTAGGTGTTCCGGGTATTGTGGTAAAACAGGATAATGTTCCGGTTCAGCACAATGATTTAGATCAGGTACACATTCCACATCCTGTACAAAATGAATTAAAGAGATTAAACGATGAAATAGAAAAGTTAAAAAACAAATAGTCTACATAAAGGAGATAATATGAAAATTTACAACACTTTAACAAAGAAAAAAGAAGTTTTTAAACCTATATCAGAAGAACAGGTTGGCATGTATACATGTGGACCTACAGTTTATCATTATGCGCATATTGGAAATCTTCGTAGCTATATTATGGAAGATGTACTTGAAAAAGAGTTGCGTTATGAAGGTTACAACGTAAAGAGAGTTATGAATATTACTGACGTTGGCCATTTATCAAGTGATGCTGATACCGGCGAAGATAAAATGTTAAAGGGTGCAAAAAGAGAACATAAGACAGTTATGGAAATTGCCAAATTCTATACAGATGCATTTTTCTCAGATTGTAAAAAATTAAATATTAAAACTCCTGACGTAGTTGAACCTGCAACAAATTGTATTGATGAATTTATTAATATGATTAAGGTTCTTCTTGAAAAAGATTATGCGTATGTAGCAGGTGGTAATGTATATTTTGATACATCAAAGCTTAAAGAATACTACACATTAACAAGTCATGATGAAGATGAACTTATGGTTGGTGTAAGAGATGATGTAGATGAAGACGAAAACAAGAAAAATAAAA
Organism: Eubacterium sp. AF34-35BH; assembly: GCF_003477765.1. Taxonomy (NCBI): domain Bacteria; kingdom Bacillati; phylum Bacillota; class Clostridia; order Eubacteriales; family Eubacteriaceae; genus Eubacterium; species Eubacterium sp. AF34-35BH. The sequence continues at coordinate 3,209 of NZ_QUDZ01000003.1, read as the reverse complement.
CAGACTTTGTATTATGGTTTACAAAATCAAAGTTTGATAATCAAGAGTTAAAATGGGATAGTCCTTGGGGTGTTGGTTACCCTGGATGGCATATTGAATGTTCTTGCATTAGTATTAAACATTTAGGAGAACATTTAGATTTACATTGTGGTGGAATTGATAATATTTTCCCACATCATACAAACGAAATTGCACAGAGTGAGTCATTTTTAGGTCATAAATGGTGCAATTACTGGTTCCATGTACATCATTTAAATGATAAGAGTGGTAAGATGAGTAAGTCAAAGGGAGATTTCCTTACAGTTTCATTATTAGAAAGTAAAGGTTATGATCCGGTTGTGTACAGAATGTTCTGTTTACAGTCTCATTACAGAAAACCACTTCAGTTTAGTTACCAGGTACTTGATTCTGTAGCTGCCGGCTATAAGAAGTTAAGAAACCGTATTGGCAAGCTTACAAATGATGGCGAAATAAATCAGGAATTAGTAAAGGAATACAAAGAAAAGTTCATTGATGTTGTTGGAAATGATTTAAATACAGCTTCAGGTATTACATTAGTATATGATGTATTAAAAGAAGATACTAATGAGGCAACAAAATTAGCTATTATAAATGATTTTGACAAAGTTCTTTCATTAGACCTTACAAAGGGTGCTATTGAAGAAAAGAAAGAAGAAAATATTGACAGCGAATTAGAAACATACATTAATGAAATGATTGCTAAGCGTGCAGAAGCAAAGAAAAACAAAGATTTTGCTATAGCAGACTCAATTAGAGATGAGTTAGCTTCTAAGGGAATTATTTTAAAGGATACACGTGAAGGAACAACTTACCATATTGAAAAGTAAGTTTAGCGAAAATGGAGATAATTCAAAACATGGATTTATTCGAGATAATAAAAAACAAAATGGAGTTAGAGGAGATAACAATTACTGATTATTCTCCTTTGACTTTGGCTTATATAGGTGATGGAATATATGAAATCATCATTAGAACAGTAATTGTTGACGAGGCAAACCGTCAGGTAAACAAAATTCATAAGGCGGCTTCTAATCTGGTCAAAGCCCAAACACAGGCAGAAATGATTCATTTAATTATGGATGATTTAACAGAAGAAGAAGTGAAAATCTACAAACGTGGAAGAAATGCCAAGGCAATTACAAGAGCCAAGAATGCATCAATGTCTGATTACAGAGTTGCAACAGGTTTTGAGGCACTAATGGGATGGTTATATTTAACAAAGCAGTCAGACAGAATGATGGAACTTATAAAAATGGCTGTTAGCAGATTTAAGAATAACGAAGAAAATAAGAGAGGTTAATTTTGAGATACGAGGAATTTGTAATAGAGGGACGAAATGCCGTAATTGAAGCTTTCAGAGCCGGGAAAACAGTAGATAAGTTGTTTGTGTTGGAACATTGCAAAGAAGGTTCAATGAACACTGTTTTACGTGAAGCAAAAAAACACGATACGATAATTAATTATGTAAAAAAAGAAAGACTTGATCAAATGTCAGAAACAGGAAAGCATCAGGGAGTTATTGCATATATTGCAGCTTTTGAATATGCAACAGTTGATGATATTTTGAAAAAGGCAGAAGATAAAGGGGAACCACCATTTGTTGTTATTTTAGATGATATTGAAGATCCACATAATTTAGGGGCAATTATCCGTACAGCAAATTTAGCAGGTGCCCATGGTATAATTATTCCAAAACACAGAGCAGCAGGACTTACGGCAACTGCAGTTAAAGCATCAGCCGGAGCAGTTAGCTACACACCGGTTGCCAAGGTTACAAACATCTCAAAAACAATAGAAGAGTTAAAAGATAAAGGTTTATGGTTTGTGTGTGCAGATATGGGTGGCACAACAATGTACGATTTAGACCTTAAAGGACCTATAGGTTTGGTTGTTGGAAACGAAGGAAAAGGTGTTAGCAGACTTGTAAAAGAAAAATGCGACTTTATTGCATCAATTCCCATGTTCGGAGATATTGATTCATTAAATGCTTCTGTGGCAACAGGAGTTTTGGCGTATGAAATCGTAAGACAGAGAATGAAATAAAAATACAAGCTACTTTCAAATGATTATGAAAGTAGCTTGTATAAATGATAAATAACTGAAATCAAAAAGAGTGCATTAAGTTTTAATGCACTCTTTTTAGCTATAAAGCTGCCTAGGGGACTTGAACCCCCGACCTCCGCCTTACCAAGGCGACGCTCTACCGACTGAGCCAAGGCAGCTTGCTGCAACAAATATTAGTATATAAAATTTATATTTTTTAGTCAACAGAATAATTTTCTTTTTGCACAAGTGTGCGTCCCTAATGGAGCACTTTGGGGGAATAAGAAAATGTGGATAAATTTCTTGCTGTATAAAACAGATATAAAATATATTAAAAAAGATCAAGAAAAAATGTTATATTCATATATTGTAAATAGGATAAATTTTTGATAAAATTTACAAGGAATGATAAATACGTTTCATTGACAAAAATGTTATATGTGATAGTATTAATTGATAGAAACTGAGAAAAGGGGAATACATTATGAACAAGAAAGTTTTATCAGTATTAGTTGACAATACATCAGGTGTATTGAACAGAATAGCAGGCTTATTTAGCAGAAGAGGATACAACATTGACAGCTTAACTGTTGGTGAAACTGAGAATCCACTTTATTCAAGAATGACAATAGTTGTAACAGGTGATGATGACATTCTTGAACAGATTATAAAGCAGATTACTAAATTAGAAGATGTTAAAAGAGTTGATGTTTTAGAACCATCTAATTCAGTAACAAGAGAACTTATTTTAGTTAAGATTAAGACAACACCTGAACAGAGACAGCAGGTTATGGCCATGACTGAAATTTTCAGAGCTAACATTGTAGACGTAGCAAAAGAAAGTGTAATGATTGAAATTACAGGTAGTCAGTCAAAGTTATCAGCGTTTTTAAGCTTATTAGAAGATTACGAAATCTTAGAACTTGTAAGAACAGGTATTACAGGTTTAGCAAGAGGTATTAAATAAAGTCGATTTAGGAATAGGCTAGGTAAAAAAGATTATTTTATAGTTTAACTATAATAAAATAAAAATATACATATGGAGGCAAAGAAATGTCAGAAGCAAGAATTTTTTATCAGGAAGATTGCAACTTATCATTATTAGATGGAAAGAAGATTGCAATCATCGGTTATGGTAGCCAGGG